>CAZQEJ010000001.1:0-14445 GCA_964592165.1 uncultured Ilumatobacteraceae bacterium
GGAGAAGAACTCGCCGCGAGCGATGGCGAAGTCGGCCTGCTCGACGGCGACGAACGTGCCGAACTCCTTGCGCACCCCGTCGAGGACGACGACGTGCTCGCCGACCGATGGTGCCCTGCCGTTGTCCCCAACGCTCACGTACGCCCTCCCCGTGGATCCCGGTCGCCGTGCGAGCGTAGACGAATGCCGTGCTCCGCAGCGGTGATCGGATACAAGTACGATACAAGCCGTGGCCGACGCCTGGGATCCCGACATCTACCGGCGCTTCGGCGACGAGCGGGCCTTGCCGTTCCACGAGCTTCTGTCCCTCGCCCGGCCGGCGGTGATCGAGCGCGCGGTCGATCTCGGTTGCGGCAGCGGTGAGCTCACCCGCGTCGCCGCCGAACGCCTGCGGGTCGGGCAGATCGTCGGGATCGACAGTTCCCCGGCGATGCTCGCCGCGGCCGGCCAACACGCTCACCCGAACGTCACCTTTGAGCGCGGCGATCTTGCCGCGTGGACGTCGGCGGGCGACCACGACCTGGTGCTGGCCAACGCGTCGCTCCAGTGGGTCGGCGACCATCCGGCCGTGCTCCGGCGGTGGACGGCGGCGTTACGCCCCGGGGGGCAGTTGGCCGTGCAGATGCCGGCCAACGCGTCGCACGCCTCCCATCTCGTCGCCCAGCGGGTCGCGGCCATCGAGCCGTTCGCCTCGGCGTTCCCCGACGGCGTTCCCGCCGATCCGGTGGCGGTCAACGTCGGGCCACCGGAGCTCTACGCGGAGTTGCTGTACGCGCTCGGCTACGGTGAGCAGCACGTCGCCCTGCGCGTCTACCCGCACGTGCTGTCGTCGAGTGCCGCGGTGGTCGACTGGGTCCGGGGCACGACCCTGACGCGCTTCCAGCGGGTTCTCCCGGCGGACCTGTTCGACGAGTTCGTCGAGTGCTACCGGGTGGCGCTACTCGCCGAGATCGGCGAGCACAGCCCCTACTTCTACACGTTCCGGCGGATCCTGATCTGGGCTCGCCTGCCCAGCTGACGGCAAACGACCGGGTGGGGGCCGCTCGCCGGTGGGAGGATCGTCCGGGATTCGCACCGCCGCGCCCGGCGGCAACATCATCTCCCGAACTGACGAGCGCGCGACAAGGAAGGACGGTCCAGCGATGGCACGATTCGGCAGGGTTCTCACGGCGATGGTCACTCCGTTCGACGCCGAAGGCCGTCTCGATCTCGATGTCGCCCGGCGGCTCGCTCGGCGACTGCAGGACGAGGGCAACGAGGGCCTCGTCGTCGCTGGGACCACCGGTGAGGCGTCGACGTTGACCGACGACGAGCGGCTCGCCCTGTTCGCCGCGGTCGCCGAGGCGGTGACGATCCCGGTCGTCGCCGGCACCGGGACGAACGACACCGCCCACTCGGTGCACATGACCGCCGAGGCGGCCAGGCTCGGCGTCGCCGGGATCCTCGCCGTGTGCCCGTACTACAATCGTCCTTCCCAGGCAGGAATCGGTGCTCACCTGCGCGCCGTGGCCGGGGCCAGCGACTTGCCGGTGGTCGTCTACGACATCCCCGTTCGCACGGGGAGGAAGATCTCCAGCCCGTTGATCCTCGAGCTCGCCCGCGACGTGCCGAACATCGTCGCCCTGAAGGACGCGGCGGGCAACCCGGGGGAGACGGCGCGGGTGATCGCCGCCGCTCCGGACGGCTTCGAGGTGTACAGCGGGGACGACGTGATGACCCTCCCGCTGCTCGCCGTCGGCGCCGTGGGGGTGATCGGTGTGGCCACGCACTGGACCGGACCGGACCACCAGCTGATGTTCGACCTGTTCACCAAGGGCGACACCGACGGAGCGCGCCTGATCAATGCCCGCCTGCTCGACAGCTTCGCCTTCGAGACCGGTGACGACGCGCCGAACCCCCTGCCGACGAAGGTGATGCTCGGTCATCTCGGCATCGACGTCGGTGACGCCCGGCTGCCGATGGGCCCCGCACCGGCGTGGGTCGCCGAACGGGCGGCGCAGGTCTGGGCCGATCTGCAACGGGCTCGTGCCGGGGACGCATCGCACCGTCCCTGACGCGAGGCGCCGATCGCCGTTACCGTTCGTGCCCTGATGACTGACTCGGTGCGGATCTCCTTCCTCGGCGGCCTCGGAGAGATCGGCCGTAACTGCATGACCGTCGAGCACGGCGGCAAGATGCTGCTGATCGACTGCGGGCTGATGTTCCCCGACGGCGACATGCACGGCATCGACCTCGTCCTGCCCGACTTCTCCTACCTGCGGGAGAATGCCGAGCGGATCGTCGGGGTCGTCGCCACCCACGGCCACGAGGACCATGTCGGCGCGCTGCAGTTCCTGTTGCGCGAGCTGTCCTTCCCGATCTACGGCAGCGCGTTGACCCTCGGCCTCGCCCGGCACCGGATCGAGGAGGCCGGCCTGCTCGGGCGGACGGAGCTGATCCCCGTCGCCGACGGTGAGAGGCGGATGATCGGCCCGTTCGACGTGGAGTTCCTCGCCGTGACCCACTCGGTGCCTCACGCCCACGCCGTGGTCCTGCACACCCCTCAGGGTGTCGTCGTCCATTCCGGGGACTTCAAGCTCGACCTGACCCCGGTTGACGGCAGGCGCACCGATCTCACCCGTCTCGGAGCGCTGGCCTCCGCGCCGGGCGGGATCCGCCTGTTGATGGCCGATTCGACCAACGCCGAAGAGCGCGGCCATGCGCCGTCGGAGACGGCGGTCGGGGGCGTGCTGCGCGCCCTTTTCGCCGAGCACCGCGGCCGGCGGATCATCACCGCCAGCTTCGCCAGTCACATCCACCGGATGCAGCAGGTGATCGACGCGGCGGTGGGCGAGGGCCGGGTCGTGGCCACGCTCGGGTTGTCGATGAAGAAGAACGTGCGCCTGGCGCGTGATCTCGGCCTGCTGCGCGTCGCCGACGACGCTCTCGTCGACATCGAGGACATCGACGACTACCCGCCGGAGCGGGTCTGCGTCATCTCCACCGGTTCCCAGGGGGAGCCGATGTCGGCGCTCGCCCTCCTCGCCCGGGGCGACAACCGCTGGCTGAAGGTCGGCGAGCACGACACGGTGATCCTCTCCAGCCACGCCATCCCCGGCAACGAGATGAACGTCAACCGGGTGATCGGCGGATTGCTCAAGGCGGGAGCGGAGGTCGTCCACTCCGGGCTCGCCGACGTCCACGCGACCGGTCACGCCCAGGCCGACGAGCTGAAGACGTACCTGTCGATCAGCCGCCCCGAGTGGTACGTGCCGATCCACGGCGAGTACCGCCATCTCCTGGCCAACTCACGTCTCGGGGAGTTGATGGGGGTACCCCGGGATCACGTCCTGCTCTGCGAGGACGGCGACTCGTTGGAGCTGACCGACGAGGGGCTGCGCGTCGCCGGGAGGGTTCCCGCCGGCTACCTGTACGTCGACGGCATCGTCGGCGACGTCGGTCAGGGGGTGCTGCGCGACCGGCGGGCGCTGGCCGAAGAGGGGGTCGTGGTCGTCGTCGTCACCGTCGACGGCGAGTCCGGGACGGTGCTCACCGGTCCGGAGATCATCACCCGCGGCTGGGTCTACGCCCCGGAGGCGGAGGACCTCCTCGACGAGGCGTGCGAGGCCGTCGCCGCCGCGGTCCAATCGGCACTCGCTCAGGGCATCCGCGACGTCGACACGCTCGAACGGGACGTGCGCCGTGCCGCCGGCCGGTTCGTCAGCGAGCGGACGCGCCGCCGGCCGATGATCGTCCCGGTGGTGATGGAGACCTGAGTGGCCACCGGTAGACACGTGGCAGCCGCCACGTGTCTACGCTGGGCCAGCCGACCACGAAGGATGTGAACGGATCATGGGTGTGATGGATGTGTTGGGTGGGCTGCTCGGTCGCAAGGCCCCGAAGTCGGGTAACCCGTTGCTCGACGCACTGCTGCCGATGCTGCTCAAGGGCGGTGGTGCACTCGGGGGCCTGAGCGGCCTGCTGTCCGGCTTTGCCAATGCGGGCCTGGGCACGAAGGCCGACAGCTGGGTGTCCGGCGGCCCGAACGAAGGGCTGTCCGCCGAGGAGGTCGAGCGTGCCCTCGGGGCCGATGGTGTCGCCAAGCTGGCCCGCAAGGCAGGGGTGGACCAGAGCGAGGCCGCCGGCCAGCTGGCCAAGGTCCTCCCCTCGATCGTCGACCACCTGACCCCCGGTGGCTCGGTGCCGTCAGGTGGTGGGCTCGGTCAGCTGGCCAAGTCGCTCGACGTGGGCAAGCTGACCGGCCTGCTCGGCCGCTGATCGTCACCATCGTGGTGTCCCGGGCGGTGTAGCACCCGCTTGGTACCGTGGGCCCCATGGCTCGCCGAGCCGGCAACCCGCCGCCCGCCAAGAACCCACGCTCGTCTGGTGGTGCTTCGTCCGCGTCCGGCGAGACGACCTGGGGGGGTGCGCGCCGGTCCCGTTCGCGCTCGCGTGCAACGCTGGACATGACCCCGACGCGTACCCAGCAGGTCGCCGCCGAGACCCGCCAGGCGATCGCCGGGCGGGAGGACGAGTTCCTCGGCATCGCCTTCGTCGGGCTCGGGTTGCTGCTCGCCCTGGCCCTGTGGTTCCGCTCCGGAGGGATCCTCGGGCGGGTCGTCGACCACGCTCTCGGATGGACCGTCGGGCTTGGGCGCTTCGCCCTGCCGATCGTCGCCCTGGCGATCGGCATCGCCCTGATCCGTGCCGGAGTGAGCGAGCACCGCATCCGGCTCGCCGTCGGATGGTCGGCCGTCGGGCTGTCCTTGCTCGGCTTGATGCACCTCGCCCGGGGGCCCGACCATCTCACCGTCTCTCTCGGATTGCTCGCCGATGCGGGGGGGTGGCTCGGCGCTCTCGTCGCCGAGCCCCTGAGGTCCCTGACCGCCACCGCCGGGGCCCTGGTGGTGATGCTCGTCGTCCTCGCCGCGGGGGTGATGCTCCTCGTGCGGGCCTCGGTGCGGGAGGTCGTCGTCGCCGTGGCCCACGCCCTGCGCGAAGGCTCACGGCCGCTCGGTCGTGCGGCACGGCGCGCCTACGGCGAGGTGTCCACCCTGTCCAGCGAGCGGACCGCGGAGCTGTCCCGCCCGAAGCTGTACGACGTCGCCTCCGAGGAGGTCAGCGGACCACCGCCCTTGCCGGGAACGCAGCCCGCTCCGCCGCGGACACGGGGCAAACCGCTCCCGCCACCGGTGTTCGACGACCCGGACCTCGCCGCGCTCCCCACTGAGCAGGCCGAGCTCGATCTCGGTCCGGGCGTGGCTCGGGGCGTGTGGAAGCTCCCGGCGATGTCGATGCTCGACCGGCAAGGCACGCAGAAGGTCGACATGCGCTACGTCGAAGAGCGTGGCGTCGCTCTCGTCGACGCGCTCCGGGCCCACGGAGTGACGTGCAAGCAGGCGAACAAGCCGACCGTCGGGCCGACCGTCACCCGCTACGAGATCGAGCTGATCGAAGAGGACGGACGGGTCCCCAAGGTCTCCCAGGTGACGTCCTTGCAGCGGGACATCGCTTACGCGATGGCCGCGACCGACGTGCGCATCCTCGCCCCGATCCCCGGGCGGAAGGCGATCGGGATCGAGGTGCCCAACCGCGACCGCCAGCTCGTCGCCCTCGGCGACACCCTCGTTTCCCCCGAGGCGAAGGCCGCGATCCACCCGCTGGAGGTGGCGATCGGCAAGGACATCGCCGGGCGGGCGGTCTTCTTGAACCTGGCGACGACACCTCACCTGCTCATCGCCGGGGCGACCGGTGCGGGCAAGTCGTCGGGGATCAACTGCATCATCACCTCGCTGTTGATGCGGACGACGCCCGACCAGGTCCGCCTGATCCTGATCGATCCCAAGCAGGTCGAGATGGGTCAGTACAACCGGCTTCCCCATCTGCTCACCCAACCGGTGACCAACCCGAAGAAGGCGGCCAACGCGCTGAGCTGGGCGGTGCGCGAGATGGAGCGTCGCTACGACCTGCTCTACGAGGTCGGGTTCCGCGACATCGGGGGGTACAACGCCGCGTTCGACCGTGGTGAGCTCGTCTCTGAGGAAGGCAGCGAGACGACCTACGAACGCCTGCCGTTCGTCGTCGTCGTCGTCGACGAGCTCAACGACCTGATGATGGTCGCGGCGCGCGACGTGGAGGACTCGATCACGCGCATCGCCCAGAAGGCCCGTGCCGTCGGCATCCACCTGATCGTCGCCACCCAGCGGCCGTCGGTGAACGTGATCACCGGGGTGATCAAGGCGAACATCCCGGCGCGCATGGCCTTTGCCGTGTCCAGCCAGACCGACAGCCGGGTGATCCTCGATCAGCCGGGGGCGGAGAAGCTCGTCGGCAAGGGCGACATGCTCCTCTTGCCCGGCAACTCGAGCGTCGCCCAGCGGATCCAGGGGTGCTTCGTCTCCGAGGAGGAAGTGCGCAAGGTTGTCGCCTTCTGGCGCCGGCAGGCCCCGGAGGTCACCTACGTCAGCGGTGTGGAGGGCGACGACGCCTCCGGCGGCACCGATCTCGGCGGGTACGCGTCGGCGGGCAACGGCGATGACGACGACGAGGCGCTCGTCCGCCAGGCGATGGACCTCGTCGTGCGCAGCCAGCTCGGTTCGACGTCGATGCTCCAGCGCAAGCTGAAGGTCGGCTTCGCCCGCGCCGGGCGGATCATGGATCTGCTCGAGCAGCGCGGCGTCGTCGGCCCGTCGGAGGGTTCCAAGGCGCGTGCCGTGCTGATGACCGTCGAAGAGCTCGAGCTTCTCGAGAGCGACGACCGTCCCGGCTGATCGGGGCTCAGCCGATGAGGCGGCCGAGGGAGTAGATGACGACTCCGGCCAGGCCACCGACGAGCGTCCCGTTGATCCTGATGAACTGGAGGTCGCGCCCGACCTGCAGCTCGAGCTTGTCGCTCGTCGAACGGGTGTCCCAGCGTTCGACGGTCGTCGCGATCAGCTCGGCGACCTCGCTGCGGTAGTTGTCCACGACGTAGGCGACGGCCTGCTCGACCCACCGGTCGATCTTCGTGCCGAGCTGGGGATCGTCCCCGAGACGCTGCCCGAAGCTGATCATCCCCTGGGTCATCCGCCGGCGGAGCTCGCTCCCCTCATCCGCGCTGGCCCGTTCCAGCGCGGCACGCAGCTCACCCCACAGCGAACCGAGCCAGGCGCGCACGTCGGGGTGGGTGAGGATCTCCTCCTTGAGCGCCTCGCCCTTGGCGATCAGCTCGGGGTCGTGGCGCAGACGGTCGGCGAAGTCGAGGACGCGCTGGTCGAGGATCCGGCGCATCTCGTGGTGCTCATCGGAGCCGACCTCGCTGAGGAAGGAGTGAACGCCGGTGAAGATCTTGGCGAAGATCCGGTCGTCGATCGGCTCGGGCACCCACCACGGGGACTCGGTGTCCAGCTTGGCGCGCAGCACGGCGCGGTTGTCGTCGAGGAAGTGGGCGATGGCGAGCATCGTCGAGTCGAGCAGGCGCTGATGGTGACCTTCGGCCACGGCGAGCTCGACGGCCCGGCCGACGAGCGGGGCGACCGGCGTGGCCCGCACCCGGCGATCGACGAGCTGTTCGAGCGACTGCTGCACGTCGGTGTCGTCGAGCACCTCCAACCCGGCGCGCAGCGCATCGCCGAGGGCAGCCGCGGCGCGGCCGGCATTCACCGGATCGGTCAGCCAGCTGCCGAGCCGGGCGCTGATCCCGAAGCCCTGCAGCCGCTGGGTGATCGTCTCGGTGGTGAGGAACTCGTTCTGGACGAACTCCCCGAGGCTCCTCCCGATCTGGTCTTTGCGCCGGGGAATGATCGCCGTGTGCGGGATCGGCAAGCGCAACGGGTGGCGGAACAAGGCGGTGACCGCGAACCAGTCGGCCAGCGCACCGACCATCGCCGCCTCCGCCGCTGCTTCCACGTAGCCGACCCACGAGCCGCGCCCCTCCAGCCGGCGGGTGAGGACGAACAGCGCGCTCGCCGCGGCGAGCAGGCCGGTGGCGAACAGCTTCATCCGCCGCAGTGCGCCGCGCCGCTCGGCGTCTGTCGGGGAAGGCGCCGGCGTCATCGCGGGAGCAACCCTAACCGTGGCAGGATCATCCGGCCGGAGACCGCCCGTGGGGGAGCGGCCGGTGGAGGAGGTCGAGGCGATGGAGGTCGAGTTCCGCACGATGGGGACCGGGTTGTTCTTCCCCGAGGGGCCGGTCGCCTGTGCCGACGGGAGCGTGATCGTCGTCGAGCTGTTCGGGCAGTGCCTGACGCGCATCCGGCCCGACGGTTCGAAGGAGAAGGTCGCCGACGTCCCCGGTGGCCCGAACGGCGCCGCCTTCGGTCCCGACGGCGCGCTGTACGTGTGCAACAACGGCGGGTGCTTCACGCCGAGCGAGCTCGGAGGCCTGACGTTCCCCGGCCCCTACGACCCGGATCGCTACATCGGGGGCCGGATCCAGCGCGTCGACCTCGCCACGGGGGAGGTCACCGATCTGTACACCGAGTGCGACGGTCATCCGCTGCGCGCCCCCAACGACCTGGTGATCGATGCCGAGGGGGGGATCTGGTTCACCGACCACGGGATCCGCGACCACCACGCGCGCACGAGCGATCTGACCGGGATCTACTACGCTCGCTGCGACGGGTCGGCGATCACGGAGATGGCGTTCCCCTGCGAAGCACCGAACGGGATCGGGCTGTCCCCCGATGGGCTCACCGTGTACTGGGCCGAGACGTACACCGGACGGGCTCATCAGCGCCGCCTCAGCGCTCCCGGTGTGCTCGACACGTCCTCCGACCTGTTCCCCGTGCTCGCCGGCCTCCCCGGTCTGCAGCTGTTCGACTCCCTCGCCGTCGACGGGGAGGGGAACGTGGCCATCGCCACCCTCGTCACCGGGGCGATCACGTCCTTCGCCCCCGACGGGACGGTCGTCGACCAGATCCCGACCGGCGACCGGATGACGACGAACATCTGCTTCGGTGGTCCCGACCTGCGCACCGCGTACGTGACCTGCTCGGGGACGGGCACGCTGCTCGCCGCCGAGTGGCCCCGCCCTGGCCTCGCGCTCGCTCACGCCGGCTGAGGAGGCCCGCCAGTAGTCTTGCCCGACGTGACCCAACGCTTCTACGTCGAGACCCTGGGGTGCCCGAAGAACCAGGTCGACTCGGAGAAGCTGATCGGCACGTTGCTCGCTGACGGGATGCTCCCCACCGACGAGCCCGAGGCCGCCGACCTCGTCGTGGTCAACACGTGCGCGTTCATCGAAGATGCCCGGCGGGAGTCGATCGACACGATCCTCGCCCTCGACGACCGGCGCAAGCGCGACGCCCGTCTGGTGGTCACCGGATGCATGGCTGAGCGCTACGGAGAGGAGTTGGCCGAAGCGCTGCCGGAGGTCGACCAGGTCGCCGGGTTCGGCGTCCCGGTGAACATCGGCCGCAAGCCGTTGGCCCTCGGAGTCGAGCCCGTGCCGTCGCTCGACCTGCTCAACCTGCCCCGGCCGCGGTCGGCCGTTCCCTGGGCGTACGTGAAGATCGCCGAAGGGTGTGACCGGTCGTGCGGGTTCTGCGCGATCCCGTCGTTCCGCGGCCCGCAGCGCTCCCGTGACGTCCAAGCGATCCTCGACGAGGTGGACCAGACCGAGGCGAAGGAGATCATCCTCGTCGCCCAGGACCTCGCCTCCTACGGCAAGGACCGGCCCGACGAGCTCGGCGCCGGATCGATCGTTCCCCTCGTGCGTGCCGTCGCCGAGCGCGTCGCCCGCACCCGGCTGCTCTACCTGTACCCGTCCGATCTGTCCGACGAGCTGATCACGGCGATCCTCGACTCCGGGGTGCCCTACTTCGACCTGTCCCTCCAGCACGTGAGCAAGTCGCTGCTGCGGCGGATGCGCCGCTGGGGAGACGGCGATCGCTTCCGCCGGCGGATCGCCGAGATCCGCAGCGTGGCCCCCCAGGCGACGTTCCGCAGCAACTTCATCGTCGGTTACCCGGGGGAGACGGAGGCCGACCACGACGAGCTGCTCGCCTTCGTCGAGGACGTCCGGCTCGACTGGTGCGGGTTCTTCGCCTACTCCCGGGAGGACGGGACCCTCGCCGCCGGGCTCGACGGTCAGGTGCCCCGGCGGGTGATCGACGAACGCCTCGCCGAGCTGCGCGAGCTGCAGGACGCGATCACCGCAGCGCGGCGTGACGCGCTGATCGGGGAGACGATCGAGGTCCTCGTCGACGCGCCCGGTGTCGGGCGGAGCCACCGCGAAGCCCCGGAGATCGACGGCATCGTCCAACTCCCGGAGACCCTCGCGGTGGGGACGTTCTCCGAGGTGCGCGTCGTCGACGCTCTGGGCCCCGATCTCGTCGCCCGCTGATGAGCGGCGCTCTCGGAACCGGCGCCCGGTGCGCCCCAGCTGTCGTCGCAGACCCAGCACGCTGATGCCGGCTGACCCGGGGGCGATCGCGACGTGGGCGAACGGGGTGACCGTCGGGCGCGTGTTGATCGCGCCGGTGCTGTTCGCCCTGATCCCGGACAAGCCCGGCGGATCGTGGGTCGCCTTCGTCTTGTGGTTCGTCCTCTCGGCGAGCGACGCGGCCGACGGCTACCTCGCCCGGCGGCACGGCACCACCCGGTCCGGGGCGTTCCTCGACCCGTTGGCGGACAAGATCCTGATCCTCGGGGCGATGTTCACCCTCGTCGGGCGGGACGTGTTCTGGTACGTGCCGGTGGTGATCATCACCGTGCGCGAGGTGGCGATCTCCGTCTACCGCTCGATCGTCGGCACGCAGGGTGTGAGCGTGCCGGCGAGCAAGATGGGCAAGGTGAAGACGCTCACCCAGCAGTTCGCCGTCGGCTTCGCCCTGATGCCGCCCACCGCGCAGCATGCCCGGTGGTTCTGGCTGATGTGGTTGTGGATCGCCGTCGCGTTGACCGTCGCCAGCGGCGCGCAGTACTTCTGGAGGGCGTACCGGGGAAGGGTGGCAGCACGTGCGGTGTGACGTCGTCGCGGTAGGGACCGAACTGCTCCTCGGGCAGATCGTCGACACGAACTCGTCGTGGATCGGCGCGCAGCTCGCGGCGAGCGGGATCGACTCCCTGGCCCAGGTCAAGGTGGGGGACAACCTCGGGCGGATCGTCTCCGCCCTGCGCGACGTGCTGGACGAGGCGGACGCGGTGATCGTCACCGGCGGGCTCGGGCCGACCCACGACGACATCACCCGGGAGGCGATCGCCGAGGTGATGGGCGTCGGCCTGCACCACGACGAGTCCGCGGCGGAGGCGATCCGCGCCGTGTTCGCCAGCAGGGGCAGGGAGATGCCGGCGAACAACCTCCGCCAGGCGCAGGTGCCCGACGGGGCGACGGTGATCCCCAACGACCGGGGGACCGCTCCCGGGTTGATCTGTCCGGTGGGGGACAAGGTCGTCTACGCGGTGCCCGGCGTCCCCCACGAGATGCGCGCCATGGTCGGCGCGGCCGTGCTCCCCGACCTGCTCGTGCGCAACGGGGAGGCGTCGGTGATCGCCAGCAGGGTGTTGCGCTGCTGGGGGGTGAGCGAGAGCGGTCTGAACGAGCAACTCGACCCGGTGATCGCCGCCCTCGACGCGTCGGGCGAGGCGACCCTCGCCTTCCTCGCCAGCGGGTGGGAGGGGATCAAGGTGCGCCTGACGGCCAAGGCCCACACCCAGGCCGACGCGGCGGCGATCCTCGATTGCTGGGATGCCGAGGTGCGGGCGATCATCGACCCGCTGATCTTCGGCGTCGACGACCAGACGATGGAGTCCGTCGTTCTCGGCGATCTGCGTGAGCGCGGCCTGTCGCTCGGGTTGGCGGAGTCGGTCACCGGTGGGCTCGTCGGAGCGCGCCTGAGCGCGATCCCGGGGGCCAGCGACGTGTTCCGGGGATCGATCGTCTCCTACGCCAGCGGAGTCAAGTTCGATCTGCTCGGAGTTCCTCCCGGACCCGTCGTCTCCGAGCGGGCGGCGATGGCGATGGCCGACGGCGCCCGGCGGGTGCTCGGCAGCGACGTGGCCCTCTCGCTCACCGGAGTCGCCGGACCGGCGGAACAGGACGGCCAACCGGTCGGGACGCTGTGGGTCGGCCTCGCCGGGCTGGGCGAGACGCGTGCCGTCTCCTTCCGCCTGCCGGGCCAGCGGGAGCAGATGCGCCAGTTCTCCGTGATCTCCGCGCTCGACGTCTTGCGCCGCGCCCTGCCGAGCACCGACGGCTGATCGCCGTGCGGCTGTTCCTCGCCGCCTACCCGCCGGCGACCGTGGTCGACGCGGTGCGCGCCGTGCTGCCGCAGGGGATCGACGAGGTGCGCTGGACGGCTGCGGAACAATGGCACGTCACGCTTCGCTCCTGGGTCGATGCCGACCCCGACCGCCTCGCCGAGAGGCTCGGCGCACTCGACGCCGCAGCGGTCGAGGCGCGTGTCGGTGGGCGTCTGCGCCTGCTCGCCGCTGCCGCGGTCGTCGTCGGGGTCAACGGGTTGGACGACCTTGCCCGGACCGTTGCCGCTCGCGACGAAGGATCGACGACTCGCCCGTTCCACGGCCACCTGACCGTCGGTCGCCTGCGCCGTGGTCGTTCCTTGCCCCGCGGTCTGCCGACCATCACCCCACTCGCGTTCGCGGTCGAGGAGATCGTTCTCGTCGGCAGCGAGCTGCACCCCTCCGGCGCCATCCACCGCCGGCTGGCGAGCTTCCCTCTCGTGACGCCGCCTCGCCGGCCGGGCTCGCCGGCCGGCCAGATCTAGTCTCGCGACGCCCTGCTGCGCAGGTTCCAGCGGAGTCGAGCCTGCATGCCTACACCCCGCAGCCGAGCGCGTCGGCCAGTCGCCGGCATGCTTCGTCGAGCCGCGATCGGCGCAGCGTCGCAACGCGGCGGCGGAAGGACGACCGCGGCAACGTGTGCATGTTGTCGAAGGACACGACGCAGTCCCGTGTGAGCCCGTCGGCAGGTCCCAGGCGCAGCTCCGAGGTCAGCCCGCGAATCGTCGTCGTCAGGTGGGCGACGACGACCGCGTCGATGCGGTCGGCAATGGGATCACGCGTGAGGACGAGCACGGGACGATCCCTGCCTCGTCCGACGTCGGCGAACCAGATCTCGCCGCGCTTCACTGGCCGAACACCTCGGTCCAGTCGGTGTCGTCGTCTTCCCAGACTTCGTCGGGCCAGGGCGCCGTCTCGGCCGCGGTGAGCGGGTGCACGGCGTACCGTTCGGCGTCGCGCTCGCATCGGCGGCGGTAGAGGAACTCGCGGACGGCCTGGTTCAGCAGGTCGCTGCGCGCTACACCTGCCTCGGCCGCGGCGGCATCGAGCTCCTCGGCGAGTGATTGTTCCGCTCGAAAGCTCAAGGTCTGTGTCACGCGGTTAGTATACGCGATGCATACGTGACGGAGATCGTGCCGCTGATGGATCCACCAGGCAGCGTCTCCACCGGTTCGCGGGTGCGGCCCCCTCGTAGACTCGCCGGGCACGCCTCCGTAGCTCAGCCGGATAGAGCAGCGGACTTCTAATCCGACGGTCGCAGGTTCGAATCCTGCCGGAGGCGCCTGAAGGTCCAGGTCAGCAGGACTATGGACGAGGTGGATCCTGGCATGACGGTGCATGGTGTGAAGATCCGGTCCGCAGCGACCTTGGTGACCGTACTCCTCACCTCCTGCGGAAGCGATCGGACGGTCCAGGTCGGCGCAGCGCCACCCGTCAGTACTGACGCGTCCGCCCCGTCTCCTTCCGCCTCAGTTCCGACGGGTGTGGCGTTTGAGCCTCCCGCAGTGTCTCCGCCTCAGAATCGAAACGACCTTGCTAGCCCCCTCGGTCCGTTGTGCTGGGCCAGGCTGGCTGGCGGATGAGGGTGAGGTCGGGGCAGTTTTCGAATACGGCGTCGTCGGCTACCAGCGGGAGATTTCGCCGGACCGCGGTGGCTGCGATCCACAGATCACCGGTGTGTATTCGTTGGTGCAGTGGGTGCCCGGCTTGTTCGCAGGACAGGCGCAGGCGGGCAAAGGTGGTGGCCGTCGGATCGTCGGGTGCAAGGACGGCTGCACGGTGTAGCAGGCGCTCGAGTTCGTTCGTTCTCCGTTCGCCCCACCCGGCCCGCAACGCGCCGAATCGTGCTTCGGCGACGACCTGCGTGGCGATCACGAGACGCCGCCCGGTCAAGTGTCGCCGGTAGCGCGTCTCGAGTGCGGAGCCGGGTCGAAGGCTTGCCGTGAGGACGCCGGTGTCGACGCAGACCGAAGCGGTCCGTTGGCCCGTCATGCGTCAAGTGCCGCGACGAAGGCGTCCCACTCCTCTTCAGTGAGATCCGCGATGGCAAACTCCTCGGCACCGCGATAGGGCTCGATCGTGTCGAGCAGGGCTTCGAGATCGGTGTCGGACCAGAACGCGCCCGCAGCCATGTCCAGATCGTCGGATGCTCGGGTGGGCTCGGTCACGCCCTAGAATCTACTCCTCGCCTAACCGGTGCGTCATCCGCTGCTCGGCGACAGCGGGCCGCGACCGGGCCGTTCA
>CAZQEJ010000001.1:14545-19516 GCA_964592165.1 uncultured Ilumatobacteraceae bacterium
CTAACCGGTGCGTCATCCGCTGCTCGGCGACAGCGGGCCGCGACCGGGCCGTTCACGGCATCGCCCCACACCCGTCCGTGGTCACGCCGCTGGCCGACCGGCACGGGACGACGGCGAACGTCGGTGGACGCTTCAGCCGTGAAATTCCAGCTCGAGCGGTACGTCAGCGACGCGTGGCGGACCTCGGCGAACGGAACGGATCGGACTTCTCATCCGACGGTCGCAGGTTCGAATCCTGCCGGAGGCGCCCAAAGGTCCAGGTCAGCAGGACCATGGCCGCCTCCGGACGAGACGAACGAGAGTGCGTGCCGCGAATTCGTCGGGAAAGTTGAGCCCTGCGAGCTCGCGATTCGGTGCGTCGCCTCGCTGATTCGATCGCTGGCCTGTCCCAGGCGTGGAGGACCGGATCACGGTTCCAGCGTCGCTTTCAGGGCGCCGGCGAGGGCCGAGATCGTGCGCGCCAGTTCGACGTCGGCGACGGTCAGACCGCCGGTGGCGTGCGTCGTGAGCACGGCGCGGACGCGGTCGGGGTAGCGCAACTCGACGTCAGGGTGGTGGCCCGCCGCGTCGGCGGCCCCGGCGAGCGCGGCGACGAGCACCGCGCCGCGGGTGAAGGACCCGGTGCGCAGTTCGGTGACGATCGTCGTTCCCACGACGTGCCAGCCGTCCAGCCCGTCGAAGGTCGTGATCTGTTCGGGGGAGACGGGAGTCAGGTCCATCGCCGCAGAGTCAACCACGATCGCCGGGGCGGTGGGTGCGGCCGTGGCCGGCCGCCTGAGCGCGGATCAGTTCGGCGACGGACCAGGCCTGGAACGGGCAGCCTGTCGCCGCGTGCGGTGGATCGCCGTCGAACGTCTCGGAGACCGAGCCGAGGCCCCATTCGTGCAGGTGGGTCACGAGGCCGTCGAGTAGCCCCGTGGTCGGAAGGCCGGCGTGGCGGCAGGTGTCGACGTACGCGCCGAGCAGCCATGGCCACACGGTTCCCTGGTGGTACGCGCCGTCGCGTTCCGCCGGACCGCCGTGGTGCCGGCCGCGGTATGCGGGATCGGCGGGGGACAGGCTGCGCACTCCGAGTGAGGTCACGAGGGGCGCGCAGGCGCGGACCACGGCTCCGGGGTCGACGAGATCGGGCACGAGGGCACCGGCGATTAGCTGGTTCGGACGGACGCGCCCGTCGTCGCCGTCGGGTCCGTCGACGACGTCGGGGCATCCTGGCCCGCCACGGCGGGCGAACCGGGCGGCGAACGACGCTCCGGCACGCGCCGCGAGGACCTCGGTCGACGCCGCGGGCACCCCGACGAGCGCCTCCAGATCGGCGAGAGCGCGCACCCCGTGGACCCACAGCGCGTTGATCTCCACCGGCTTGCCGGCGCGAGGGGTGATCGGGATCTCGTCGACCCGTGCGTCCATCCACGTCAGGGCGACTCCCGGCGAACCGGCGCCCAGCAGCCCGTCGGTGTCGACGTGGATCCCGAAGCGGGTGCCGGCGCGGTGGTGGTCGACGATCGCCGCGAGGGTCGGGACGAGCTCGGCGGCGAGGTCGGTGTCGCCCGTGGCGCGCACGTGGCGGTGCACCGCATGGAGGAACCACAGCGCCGCGTCGACCGTGTTGTACTCCAGCGACCCCGTGTCCGCGGTGTTCGCCAGCATCCCCTCGGACACCGACCGCGCTGTCGTCGTGAGCAGGTCACGCCCTTCCTCGGCGCGCCCGGTGAGGAGGAACAGTCCCTCGTAGGAGGTGAGCGTGTCGCGCGACCAGGACCCGAACCACGGGTATCCGGCGACCACACCCGGTGCGGCGGGTGTACCCCGCCCACCGATGACGAACTGGTCGGCGGCGTGGGCGAGCAGCGCCGCGTCGGGCGATGTCGCCCCTGCCCGCCGGGCCACGGCGCCGAAGCGGGCACGCGCCGCGCCCACGATCTGCGCCGCGGGCGGGGGTGGCGAGTCGAGCGGCACCGTCCACGCCTCCACCCCGACCGCTTCCCCGGCGTGCAACACCGTCCGGAAGCGGCCGGCGAACCACAGGTCCTCGTTCGGCGGCAGGCCACGCTCGGCCTCGGCGCGGTGGTGCACGCCGCGGTACCACTCGCCGGCCGGTTCGTAACCGGGCCCGCGCACCCGGTACGCACCCTCGAACGTGAACCCGCCGTCGACGACCTCGACCGCAGGTGCGTCGGGACCGAACCGTTCGCCGTGCGCGTCACGCCACGTGCACAACGCTTCGAGAGCGATCTCGACCGCCATCGGGGAGCGTTCCAGGCGGTGGACGATGCCCACCGCGTTGCGGCCGTGGGTCATCGCCAGCTCGCGCACGAGGACCACGTCGCCGAGGTCCCACCGCCAGCGCGGCACGCCGTCGTCGACGGTGAAGGAAGCGAGCAAGCGGTACCCGTCGGGGGCGATAGCCCCGCTCGCCCATTCGTGGGTGCCGAGACGGACCGTGCGGTCACCGAGGCGGACGACCGCGTCGAGCGCGGCGAGACCGAGATGCCGTCTCGCCGGCGACGGTGAGGCGGCGACGAGCAGCCCGTGGTAGCGGCGCGTCCGCAGGCCCGCCGCGGTGCCCATCGCGTACCCGCCGAGCCCGTCGGTGACGAGCCATTCGCGCGCCGCACCACTGTCGAGGTCGCCGAGGATCTGCCGGCCGATCGTGATCCCCGTTCCCATCCCCAGTTCCCCTCGCCGGTCCGTCCCCGGTCGCCCCGGTCGTCCGGTGGAGGCGGTGTGCGGCGGCGGCCGTGCGTCACGATAGGGGCATGCCGGAGACCGAGCGCGAGCGGTTGGAGGGGGAGCGGGACGCCTGGCTGTGGTGGGGCCCGTACCTCGCCGAACGAGCCTGGGGGACCGTGCGTGAGGACTACAGCGAGCACGGCACGGCGTGGGACTACTTCCCCCACGACCACGCCCGCAGCCGGGCCTACCGCTGGAGCGAGGACGGCCTCGGCGGGATCTGCGACAAGGACCAGCACGTCTGCTTCGCCTGGGCGTTCTGGAATGGGCGTGACCCGATCCTCAAGGAGCGGATCTTCGGTCTCGGCGGACCGGAGGGGAACCACGGTGAGGACGTCAAGGAGTACTGGTGGTACGTCGACTCGACGCCGACGCACTCGTACATGCGCTGGCGGTACTGGTACCCGATCGCCGAGTTCCCCTACGACGACCTCGTCGCCGAGAACCGTCGCCGTGGGCGCGGCGACCCGGAGTACGAGCTCGTCGACACCGGCGTGTTCGATAGCGGCTACTGGGACATCGAGGCGACCTACGCCAAGGCCACACCCGACGAGTTCGTCATCCGCCTGCGGGCGACGAACGTGTCCGCCGCACCGGCGACCCTCGACGTGCTGCCGACGTTGTGGTTCCGCAACACGTGGTCCTGGGGGCGCGACGACCGCCGCCCTCGGCTGCGGGCGAGCGAACACGGGTCGATCGTCGCCGACCACCACGTCGCCGGGCGGGTCGTCCTCGACGGCGCCGGCGACCACGACGTGCTCGTCTGCGACAACGAGACGAACGCCGTGCGCCTGTGGGGCCTCGACGGGGCCGCCTACCCGAAGGACGGCATCGGCGATCACGTCGTCCACGGCGCGCCGAGCGTCAACCCGGCCGGTGTAGGGACGAAGGGCGCGCTGCACTACCGGTTGACGGTCGGGGCGGGGGAGTCGGCGACGATCGACCTGCGCCTCAGCGCCGGCGGCAACGGCGACGCGCCGGCAGCGGCCGACGTCCTCGCCGCTCGCCAGGCGGAAGCCGACGCGTTCTACGCCGAGCTGATCCCCGCCACCGTCAGCGACGAGGAACGGGCGATCGCCCGCCAGGCGTTCGCCGGGATGCTCTGGGGCAAGCAGTTCTACCACTATGACGTGCCGATCTGGCTGGAAGGTGATCCTGCCCAACCGCCGCCCCCTCCGGCGCGCCGCTGTGGGCGCAACCGGGGCTGGGTGCACCTGAACAACGCGGACGTGATCTCGATGCCCGACCCGTGGGAGTACCCGTGGTACGCGGCCTGGGATCTCGCCTTCCACTGCGTGCCGCTCGCCTACGTCGACCCGCAGTACGCCAAGGACCAGCTGCTGTTGATGTGCCGGGAGTGGTACATGCACCCCAACGGGCAGTTGCCCGCCTACGAGTGGACGTTCGACGACGTCAACCCGCCGGTGCACGCCTGGGCGGCGATGCGCGTCTTCGAGATCGACGGCAGCCGTGACTACTCGTTGCTCGGGCGGATCTTCGCCCAGCTGCTGCTGAACGTCACCCGGTGGCTGAACCGCAAGGACGCCGGCGGGGACAACGTGTTCTCCGGCGGGTTCCTCGGCCTGGACAACATCGGGCCGATCGACCGTTCCGCGGCACTGCCCGTCGACGGGGAGCTGGAGCAGAGCGACGGCAGCGCGTGGATGGCCAAGTACTGCTTGGACCTGCTCGAGATCGCCCTCGTCCTCGCCCGCCACGACCGCGCCCACGAGGACATGGCGACGAAGTTCTTCGAGCACTTCGCCTTGATCGCCAAGGCGATCCACGACCGCGGCCTGTGGGACGAGGCCGACGGCTTCTACTACGACGTGCTCCAGATCGCCGGCGGCGACCGCTGCCCGCTGCGCGTCCGGTCGCTCGTCGGGTTGCTCCCGCTGTGTGCGGTGACGACGCTCGGCGACGCGACGCTCGAGGAGCTCCCCGAGTTCGCCGGACGGTTCCGCTGGTTCGTCGCCAACCGGCCGGAGTACGCCGATCACGTCGGCCTCAAGCACCATCGCGAGGGCGCGACCGGGCGCCTGTTCTCGATCGTCGACCCGGGCCGCCTGGAACGAGTGCTCGCCCGCTTGTTCGACGAGTCCGAGTTCCTCTCGCCCTACGGGGTGCGCTCGCTCAGCCGGATGCACCGCGACCATCCGTTCACCATCGAGTTGGGGGGCACGACGGCGTTCGTCGACTACGAGCGAACGCAGACCGGCCTCATCAACCAGAACGACA
>CAZQEJ010000001.1:19526-66337 GCA_964592165.1 uncultured Ilumatobacteraceae bacterium
CGAGCGGGCTGTTCGGGGGCAACTCGAACTGGCGCGGCCCGGTGTGGTTCCCGATCAACTACCTCGTGATCGAAGCGCTGCGCCGCTACGGGCGGTACTTCGGCGACGACTTCACCGTCGAGGTGCCCACCGGATCGGGCCGCCGGCTGACGCTCGACGAGGCCGCCGACGATCTCGCCCAGCGTCTGGTGTCGCTGTTCCGCGACGACGCGTCGGGCCGTCGACCGGTGTTCGGCGCCTACGAACGGTTCCAGACCGATCCCGTGTGGCACGAGATGATCCCGTTCCACGAGTACTTCCACGGCGACGACGGCACCGGTCTGGGAGCGTCACACCAGACCGGGTGGACCGGGCTCGTCGCCGATCTGATCGTCGGTCGTCGCCCACCGCGGGAGTGACCGGGGTGGGCGACCGTCAGCGGCGTTCAGCCGTGGACGGCCTCCATCAGCCGGCCGATCAGCCCGGCCGGGTTGGCCGAACCCCACACGTTGCGGCCGAAGGCGATCCCCGCACCGCCGGCGGCGACGACGCCGCGGGCGACGGCGACGACCGCGTCCTCGTCGGGCATCTTCGGTCCGCCGAGAGCGACGACCGGGACCGGGCAGGCATCGACGATCTCGGCGAACAGCGCCGGATCGTCGGGGCACACCGTCTTGACGATGTCCGCGCCGAGCTCGGCCCCGAGCCGGGCGGCCTTGGCGATGTTCTCCACCGACCATTCCACAGCCCGGGCGAACCCGCCGGGGATCATCTCCGCCATCACCGGTAGTCCGTGGCGTTCCGCGGCGGTGCACACCGCGGCGAGGCGCTGCAAGGAGAGGTGCTCGTCGGGCGCGCCCGGGTAGCCGAGAACGACGATCGCGTCGGCGCCGATGCGCACCGCGTCCTCGACGGTGTGCAGCAAGCCGCCGACGTCGTCGGTGGGGAATCCACCGATCTCCGACACGCCGCCGTCGAGGCGCAGGACCAGCCCGCAACGGGCGAACACCTCCGCGTAGGCGCGGGCGACGTGCCAGGTGACGAGGACGCTGTCGGGAGCGGCCGCACCGATCGCGTTCATCGGCTCGCCGAGCGGCGGACCGGATCCCATGTACGCGGCGTGGTCGAGGGCGACGAACACGGCGCGGCCGTCGGCGCCGAACAGGCGCCCGGCGCGGCGTGCCTTGGCTGCGCCGACAGCGGAGGGGAGATGGGGAGTGGTCACCGGGCTCCTCGGGAGGTGGCGCGGGGCAGCGGCCTGCCGCCCCGCCGTCGTTGGTCGGTCGGTGTTCGCCGGCTCACGCGTCGGAGCCGTCGCCCCACAGCTCGCGCACGGTGGAGAACACCTTCTGGTTGTGGGAGAACTCGACGACGTTGCCGTCGGGGTCGAGCACCGCGCAGATGTACCCGATGTGCGCGGCCATGTCCATCGGCTCCCATTGCAGGCAGCCCATCGCTCGCGCCTTGTCGGCGATCGCGTCGATGTCCTCCCGGTGGGGCATCTCGATGCCGATGTGGGCGAACGGGGTGAGGATCGGCGCCTTCTCGCCGGGATGGACCCCGAACCGGGCGCCGACCTCGGGGAGGAACTCGGCGACGACGAGGACGAAGGGGTCCTTGGCCTGCTTGTCGTTGGACAACCAGGCGCCGCGCCCGTTCTCGTCGGTGTTGCGGGCGACGACGACGAGGTTGCACAGCGACGTGTAGAACTCGATCGTCGCGTCGAGATCGGTGGACGGCAGGGCGACGTGGGTCAACCGCGGTGCGGAGAGGAACACGTTGTCGGCTGTGGCGGTCGGTTCGCTGGTCACGCTCGAGGCACCTCCGGGTGAGTGGACGACGGTGGTCGGCTCCGGCGACGATCATCGCCGGAGGGAAGCGAAGATCCCCATGTGCCCCCGGCACGATTCACGCCGGGAGCGGTTGATCGTCGCGCTCAATCGTCGCGCTTGTACGTTCCCTTGTCGCGCCACAGGACGATCTCCGCGCCCCACGGGTCGCGGAACGCGGCCAGATCGCCGCCGAACTCGTCCCAGTGCCGCTCCTCCCAGAGCACCGTCGCGCCCATCGCCTCCGCTTTGCGCAGGTAGTCCGGGGGGCTGTCGACCATCACGTAGACGCGGGGCACCGGCCCGCTCATCGGCTGGTCGGCCTTGTGCATCCCCATGTTCGGCTTCAACCCGGGGAGGATCTCGTGGAACTCGCCTGCCGGGCGGCGGTTGAAGGCCCAGCCGAAGAGGTCGGCGTAGAACTGGGACATCGCTTCCGGATCGGCAGTCGGGAAGTCGACGAAGATCACGGGGTTGACTCGGTCGCTCACGGGGTCTCCTTGTCTGAGCGGGTGACCGCCGCGTCGCCGAGAGCGACGAAGCGCCGGTAACCCTGCCGGTAGATGGTGGTCGGATGGGGATCGAGGGTGGTCACCGCTGGACGGGGCCAGGAGCCCGGCCCACCCTGGCCGGGGGCAGGCCACCAGCCGGCGCCGGCCCCGGCGGCCAGGGCGGCACCATAGGCGGCAAGATCGGGCTCGGCGGGGACCTCGACGGGGACCTCGAGCACGTCGGCCTTGATCTGGCACCACACCGTGCTGCGCGCCTGGGAGCCGCCGCACACGACGCGGCGCAGGCCGACGCCCGCCGCGGCGAGCTCGGTGGCGATGTGGCGGAGCCCGTAGGCGGTCGCCTCGAGGATCGCCCGGGCCACGTCGCCGGGACCGTGGTCGGTGCCGATGCCGGTGATCTCGGCACGCAGATCGCGCCGCCAGCGGGGGGCCCGCTCACCCTCCAGGTAGGGCAGCACGAGCAATCCGCCCGCGCCGGGCGGGACGCCGGCGGCGAGGGCGACGAGGTCGGCGACATCTCGCCCGGTGAGCGCGGCGAGCCAGTCGAGCATCAGGCCGTGGGCAGCCACCGGGCCGCCGACGAGGTCGATCCCCGTCGCCGCGCCGCGCAGTGCGTAGAGCCCAGCGGGGCGTTCCCCGGCCGGGACGGCGACGGCCAGACCGCCCGTGCGGCCCCCGGGGTCGACGGCGCGTCCCGGTTCGTCGGCCCCTCCCGCCCAGATCGCCAGGTACGCGTCCTGCGCGCCGCCGACCAGGGGCGTGCCCGCGGGGAGCGCACCCCGGCGGGCCGTGCCGACCACGGTGCCGGTTCCGGCGCGCGCCCCGTAGCCCTCCAGGTCGGGGTCGCCGGGCCAGCGTGTCTGCACCTCCTCCCCGCCGAGCTCGGCGAGGATCCAGTCCCACAACTGGGCGACGCCGCGACATCCCGGCGACTCGGCGAGGATCACCTCTCGCTGGGCAAGGTGTTGTTCGGCGGGGCTTCCCGTGACGCCGGCCGGATGGCGCACGGTGACGGCCAATCCGCCGCCGCGGGGGACCGTCGTCGGGCTCTGGCTGCCGATCGCCACCGCAGCCGGTGCATCGAGGTGCAGCTCCTCCAGCGCCTGGCAGACGGCGGTGTACCACGCCGCAGGATCGGCGCGCCCCGCCGGCCAGTCAGTGCGGCCGGGGAAGGGGGCCGACGCCCGGGCGACGATCGTCCCGCGAGGGTCGATCGCCAACGCCCGCGCCGAACCGGTGCCGACGTCGACTCCGATCACCGCGGGGCTGGCCATCAGGCATCGACGAGGACCCGGTAGACGGGTGATCCGGCGGCGAGGGCGAGGGCGTCGGCGACGTCGCTCAACCCGAACCGGGCGGTGATCAACCGGTCGAGGTCGGCCGCGAGCGTGCCGGCCGCGAGCATCCCTGCCGCTGCCCGCCAATCCTCGGGCTCTTGGCTGTAGACCCCGACGATGCTCTGCTCGTGATGATGGATCGCGTCGGGGGCGACCTCGGCGCGCAGGTCCTTGGGGAACGCGCCGTAGAGGACGATCGTCCCTCCGTCGTCACACAACGCGGTCGCCAGGTCGAGAGCTCCGGGTGCGCCCGCGGTGACGAAGACGATGTCCGCCGCGCCGCGCCGCTCACCGGCCGCGGCGATGTCCGCGGTCCAGGTCGCACCAGCCGCCTCGGCGTCCGAACGGCGTCCCGGATCGATGTCGATCACTCCCACCTCGGCCGCGCCGAGGTGGCGGAGCAGAGCCAGGTGCATCCGGCCCATGAACCCGCCGCCGGCGACGGCGACCCGGTCGCCGGCACGGAACCCGGACAGGCGCACCGAATGGGTGACGCAGGCCAGCGGTTCACCCATCGACGCGTGGGCCAGGTCCGCGGTGCCGACCTCCCAGGCCTGGGCGGCCTTGACCTTGACCAGTTCGGACAGGCCCGCGCCCATCGAGATCGTCCCGTCAGACAGCGCTGCGCCCTGGGGGACGCGGCACAGAGCGCTCCGCCCCCGGCGGCACTGGCGGCACGTTCCGCAGCGGGTGAGCAGGTCGACGGTGACCCTCGCCCCGATCTGTGGTGACCCGGGCAGGCCGGCGACGAGCTCGCCGGCGGCGACGACGGTGCCGGACACCTCGTGCCCCGGGGCGACCGGGTAGATCCGCTTCTCCCCGGAGTACAGGCGGCGTTCCATCGTGCACAGGCCGCAGGCGGCGACCTCGACGAGGAGCTCGTCGGGGGCGAGCACGGGGGTCGGCTCGTCGCGCAGCTCGACCGTGCCCGGAGCGGTGACGACGGCGACCTTCATCGCGCCGCGCCGAGGTGGGGGGCCTGCCGATCGCCGGCGCCGTTGTGCAGGGTGGGCATGGGGTGCAATCCTACGGCCGCCCCGAATCCCCGGTGACTGTCGTCACGGACACATGCCCTCGCGCCGAGCTTGTGCCCCCGGCACCACCGCATCATCCGCCGAGGTTGCCATCGTGTCCGCCGTGCCCCGCATCGACCCGACCTGGTTCCGCGCCGAGCCCTACGCCCAGCTGATCGACGGCGCGCCGCGTGCCGGCGGAGAGCTCCATCCTGTCGCCGATCCGTCCACCGGAGAGGTCCACGGTCAATGGGCCGAGGCGACCCCTGCCGAAGTCGATGCCGCGCTCGGTTCGGCACGGCGCAGCTTCGACGAGGGGGAGTGGCGGCGGATGGCGCCGGGACGGCGGGCCGAGGTGCTCGAGGCTGTCGCCGCGGCGATCCGCGCCGAGGCACCGCGCCTGGCCGCGTTGGAAGCGGCGACGACGGGCAAGGCGGTCGGCGGAGCCTTGGTCTACGACGTGTACGAGGCGGCGACCGCGTTCGCCTACGCCGCCGGGGTCGGCCGCGACCTGCACGGTGACGTGCGCCGGGCCTCGTTCCCTCCCCAGCTCCTCCCCGGTGGTGGTCCGGAGGTGCTCACCATGCGCCTGCGCGAGCCGGCCGGCGTGGTCGTCGAGCTCCTGCCCTGGAACGGCCCGCTGATGACGGGCAGCCAGCGCCTCGCCGCGGCCCTCGCCGCAGGGTGCTCGGTGGTCGTCAAGCCTCCGGAGGAAGCGGTGGTGACGATCGTCGAGCTAGCCCGGATCCTGATCGAGTGCGGGCTGCCGGCGGGAACCGTGAACGTCGTCCTCGGCCGGGGGGAGACGGTCGGCGACCAACTCGTGCGCGACCAGCGAGTCGACCTCGTCAGCCTCACCGGGGGCGTGGAGACCGGAGCGAAGGTGATGGCCGCGGCCGCGGCGAACATCACACCCGTCCACCTCGAGCTCGGCGGCAAGTCACCGGTGATCGTGTTCCCCGACGCGGATCTCGAGCAGGCCGCGGGGTGGGCGATGATGGCCGCCTTCGTCAACATGGGCGAGGTGTGCGTGGCCGGGAGCCGGCTGCTCGTCCACGCCGACGTCTACGACGATGTCGTCGCCGCGGTTGCGGCCCAGTCGGCGTACCTCCCGATCGGTGACGCCCTGGCTCCGGAGACGTTCATCGGACCGTTGATCACCGAGGCGCACGCCCAGCGGGTGCGCGGCTTCATCGACCGCGCCGTGCGCGACGACGGCGCCGAGGTCGTCGTTGGGGCGAGCGTCCCCGGTGGGCTCGGCGCGACGTACGTCGCGCCGACGGTCCTCGGGCGAGTCCGCCCCGGCTCCGAACTGGAGCAGACCGAGGTCTTCGGCCCGGTGCTCGCGGCGAGTTCGTTCACCGACGAGGACGAAGCCGTGCGCTTGGCCAACGGCACTCGTTACGGGCTCAACGCGTCGGTGTTCACCCGTGACGTGGAGCGCGTCTTCCGCCTCGCCGACCGGCTCGACTGCGGCGAGATCAACGTCAACTGTCACTTCGCCCCGGACATGAACGGTGGGCGCGGCGAGCCACGGCGGATGAGCGGTGCGTCGCGCACCGGGATCGAGGCGTACACCGCGCTGAAGGCGATCAACGTCCAGGTGCGCGCCTGAGCCGACCCGGCCGGCCCGCCCGCGCCCGCCCGTTCAGTCGCTGCGCGGGTTGACCGGCGTGCCGCGCTGCGCGGCGTGCAGGTCGTCGAGCACGGCGAGGACGCCGCGCGCCGCGAGGGCGGCCTGGACCTGGAGGGCGGCGGCCGGCTCGACCGGATCGATGCCGAGCAGTTCGCGCACTTTGCCCATCCGGTAGCCGACCGAGTTGCGGTGGATCAACAGCCGCTCGGCGACCGCGGCCCGGCTGCCGTTCGTCTCCAGCCAGACGACGAGCGTGTCGAGCAGGTCGTCGCGATCGAGGATCGGGCCGAGGTGGGCGGTGACGAAGGCGCGCAGCCGGTCACGGGGCACGGACAGGAGCAGGCCTTCGACGCCGAGCTCGGCGAAGCGCAGCTCGGAGGTGCTGGCGCCCCGCCGGTGGAGCAGGGCGAGGGTCGCCTCCGCTTCGAAGAAGGAACGGGCGGTGTCCGCGGCGTCCTCGACGACCGAACCGCAGGCGGCCGACACCGGCGCGTCGCTGCCGACCATGCCCTGGAGGCGAGCCCGGATCCGGGACAGCTCGCGGGGGTCCGCAGGGAGGATCGTCCAGCCGCGCGGCCCGTCGATCCGCACCGGCATCTCGATCCAGGTCAACGCGGTCTGCCAGGCATGGCGATTGCTGCCCTCGTAGGCGAACACAGCGGCGGTGTGCGGGCGGTCGAGGACGAGGCCGAACCGTTCCGCGAGCCGAGCCAACTCGGCCGGCTCGCGCATCAACCCGAAGCGGACCTCGTCGATGATCCGGCTCGCCGACTCGGCCCGGGCGGCGGCTTCGGCGTCGCGGCGGACCGCCTCGATGCTGAGCGGGACGCGTGCGGCATCGAGGAGTCCGATCGCGTCGGCGGGATCACGGGGGGCGATCGCCAGGGCGCCGATCCGCCGGCGCCCGGCGCGCAGCCCGATCGCCGTCGCGTGCCATCCGTCGAGGCACACGACGTGCTCGGGGTGGTCGCTGTCGCCGAGGCGGGCGACGGTCGCCGGCTCGAGACCCGCCGCGTCGCCGAGCGGCGCGGCGGCAACGCATGAGCCGTGCACGCCGATCAGGCGTACCGGCCCGCCGCTTGCCGCGGCGAGGTGGCTGATCATCGCCGGCCACCCCCGGCCAGCGAGGGCCAGCTCGGTGAGCTGGTCGTTGAGGTCGTTCGGTCCGCTCACCGGCGCGGCAGCGTATCGGGCCGGCGCGGGGTCTGCAGCGGTGCTCGGGTGGGGTGCGCTGAGCGCCGTCCCCCGGGATCGGCACGTCCGGCCCCGGGGGACGGGTCCACCCCGATCAGACTCCGACGAGGCGGCTCTCGCCCTTGCGCAGCGCCGAGTTTGGATGCTCCGGCATCTTCGACAGGGGGGTCGCGATCTCCTCCACGGTCGGGCCGTACTGTGCGGCGAGCGGGGCCAGCTTGTCCATGTCGAAGCCGTAGAGCTTCGCCGCGTTGCCGCCGAGGATGGCGCGCAACTCCTCTTCGGGTGTGTCGTAGAACGTGAGGCGGAGGTGCTCACGGCTGAACGGGGGGGTGCCCTCGTCGTGGGGGTAGTCGCTTCCCCACATGAACCGGTCGGCGGGCATGCGGTGGCGGACCGCCGCGTCGGCGGGGCCGGGGAAGCTCGCGCCGATCCAGCAGTTCTGGTGGAAGTACTCGGTCGCGGAGCGGGGCAGGGCGTTCTCCGCGGTGTACTTGAGCTCGCCGATCTCGCCTTGGCGGACGTGCTCGATGACTGGATCGAGTTGGTCCACCTGGGCCTGGATGGCCGCCGCAGAACCCTCCGTCATCACGAACTTGAGCCGCGGGAAGCGCTCGAAGACGCCAGACAGGAGCATGTGCACGAACGGGCGCAGGCCGTAGAAGCCGACCTCGCTGATCATGATGATCGGCGTCGAGGCGAACTTGCCGTAGTTCGGCGATCCCGTGCCGGAATGCAGGTTGACGGGGATGTCGAGGTCCTGCAGAGCGGCCCACAGCCGGTCGTAGTCGGGGTGATAGAGGGGCTTGACCCAGGATACGTCGGGGGCCACGGTGGGCAGGAGCACGCCGCCGCGCAGCCCGTTGTCCTTGATCCAGGTCGCATCGGCGATCGCGTCGTCCAGATCGTTCAAGAAGATCTGGCCGATCCCCGCGCGGCGCTCGGGCTTCGCCGCGCAGAAGTCCTTCAGCCAGCGGTTGTGGGCGAGGATCCCTGCCCGGCGGTGCTCGTACTCGTCGGGCTTGGGCGGGCCGGCGAAGAGGACGAAGCCGGGGTAGAAGGGGGGCACGGTGTTCGGGTAGATGACCTCAGCGACGACACCGTCGGCGAGCTGATCGCGATCGCGGCGCTCCTCGTCCCAGTTGCGGACGCGTAGATCGGTGTCGCGCAGGTCCTTCCACGGGTTCTTGTACTTGCCCCGCCATGCGTCGAAGTCGTCCCGGTACGCGGGGTCGAGGTACTCGCGGTAGGTCTCATGGTTCGCCCCGGCGTGGGTGTCCGCCGAGATGATCGTGTAGTGGCGCGACGCCGTCGTGTCCGTCATGCGCGCGATGCTACCAAGCGGCCCAAAACCTGAATGAACCGCGTTCTAGTCCGGGCTCCGGTCGGGGGCGCGGGGTGGTCAGCTGACCTTGAGGAACAGCTTCTCCACGTCGGCGATCGAGTAACCCTCCGCGGCCGCTTCCTGGGGGGAGGACAGGCACCACGTCAACCCGGCCGAGACGAGGCGGAAGCCGATCTGCTCGAGGGCCTTGTTCGCCGCCGCGATCTGGGTCACGACGTCGCGGCAGTCACGCCTGTCATCGAGCATCTGGTGAATCCCGCGGACCTGGCCCTCGACCCGGCGGAGCCGCCGTTGCAGTTCGGCGATCGTACTCTCCGGAAGTTCCATTGACTGGCCTCCTTGTCGTTGATCGGGCTTGTCGTTGATCGGGGGCCGTCAGCGACCGAACACCCGTCGGAAAAGGCCAGCGCCGGACGGCGCGGGGCTCTCCGACGCGCACTGGCAGCGCTGCTCCGCGGGGACGTGGCCGAGGACTTGTTCGACGTGCGCCCCGCATCCGGCCCAGGTCGGGCGACCGCAGGAACGACAGGTGATTGCTCTACACATACCCCCGAGGGTATCACCTCGGCGGTCGATGCGATCGCTGTTCGGGGAGGGAACCGGACGGTGGCAGGGGTACACCGATTCTCGCGGTCTTCTGTTGAATACCCCATGGGGTATATTGGCCTGCGTTCACCGACGAACGATCACGCACAGGAGGCGTCGTGTTCTTCCGCCAGTACTACATCGGTTGCCTGTCGCACGCGAGCTACCTGGTCGGCGATACGAGTTCAGGGGCGGCGGTGGTCGTCGACCCGCAGCGGGACGTCTCTGAGTACCTCGCCGACGCCGAGGCCAATGGGCTGAGGATCGTCAAGGTGATCGAGACCCACTTCCATGCCGACTTCCTCTCCGGACATCTCGAGCTCGCCGAGCGCACCGGAGCGGCGATCGTCTACGGCCGCGCCGCCGAGGGCCGCGCCGAGTTTCCCATCGAGACGTACGCCGACGGAGAGGTCATCGCCCTCGGCGGGGCCGACCTGGAGATCCGCGAGACCCCGGGGCACACGCCGGAGTCGATCAGCATCGTCGTCTGGCCGCACGGCCGGGGGGTCGGCGACCCCTACGGGGTGCTCACCGGTGACACGCTGTTCATCGGTGACGTCGGACGCCCGGATCTCCTCGCCGCCTTCGATCTGACCGCCGATGACCTTGCTCGCCGGCTGTACCGCTCTCTGCATGAGCAGCTGATGCCACTTCCCGATGAGACCCGGGTCTTTCCTGCTCACGGAGCGGGCACCGCCTGCGGGAAGAACCTGTCGACGGAGACCGTGTCGACGATCGGGGAGCAACGGCGGACGAACTACGCGTTGGCCCCGATGAGCGAGGACGACTTCGTCCGGATCGTCACCGACGGTCAGCCGGCGGCGCCGGCGTACTTCCCGTTCGCCGCGGTGCGCAACCGCCAGGAGCGGCCGCTTTTCGACGACTCGCACGTCGAGGTCACTGGACTCGATCTCGCCTCGGTCGTCGACGCCCAACGCGCCGGGGCGATCGTCGTCGACGCGCGGGACGATCTCGCCTTCGCCGCCGGTCACCTGCGTGGGTCGGTCAACGTCGGACTCGGCGGACGCTTCGCCGAGTACGCCGGCGAAGTGATGACGCCGGGCACGCCGATCGTGCTCGTCACCGACCCGGGGCACGAGGAGGAAGCGACGATCCGTCTGGCCCGCATCGGCTTCGACGACGTCGTCGGCGTACTCGCCGAAGCCGAGGCGCAGTTCGTCGCCCACCCGGACGCCGTCGAGCCGTCGTCCCGGCTGACCCGCCCCCAGCTCGCCGAGCGGATCGACGCGCTCGGTGCTCTCGTCGTGCTCGACGTGCGCACAGCCGGCGAGCGAGCCGTGGGAGCAATCCCGGGCTCGGTGCACATCGCCCTCCCCGAGCTCCTCGGGCGTCTCGGCGAGCTCGACCCGGTGCGGCCCACGGTGGTCTACTGCGAGGGCGGCTACCGGTCTTCGATCGCCGCCAGCCTGCTGCGCGCCCATGGCTTCGCCGACGTGTCCGACCTGCTCGGCGGGTTCGGCGCGTGGTCGACGATGGCCGGCGCCGCGTGAGCCGGGAGCGCACCCCCGCCACTGCGCACCGGCGAGCCTGAGGGGGTTCCTGTGCGTGCCCTGTTGGCTTCCCCACTCGGATTCCTGATCGGACTGTCCCTCGGCGCGCTCGGCGGCGGCGGCTCGATCCTCGCTGTCCCCGCGCTCGTCTACGGCGCCGGGCAGACAGCGAAGCAGGCGACGACGACCTCCCTCGTCCTCGTCGCGATCACGTCGCTCACGGGGATCATCCCCCACCTGCGCGCCGGGCGGGTCCGTCTCGCTGCCGGCACCGCGTTCGGTCTCGCCGGGATCGGCGGATCGCTGCTCGGTTCACACTGGAATGAGGGGGCCGATCCGGACATCCTCCTCCTCGCCTTCTCCGGGCTGATGCTCGTCGCCGCGTACGCGATGTACCGGCGGACCCGGGCCCACGGGCGAGCCGTGGCGGCCGCCCGCTCGGTCGGCGCGGCGGCCGCACCCGTGCAGGCGACCCGCGTCAGGGCCGACGCGCGGACGATCGCCAAGGTCGTTCTCGCTGGGACCGGGGTGGGGATCCTCACCGGCTTCTTCGGCGTCGGCGGGGGCTTCGTCATCGTCCCTGCGCTCGTCCTCGCCCTCGGGTTCACCATGCCCGAGGCGGTAGGCACGAGCTTGCTCGTGATCACGGTCAACTCCGTGGTGGCGATCAGCACCCGCCTGCAGCGCGGCTCCATCGAGTGGGACGTCGTCATCCCCTTCACCGTGGCCAGCCTCGCCGGGGTGCTCGCCGGTGGCTACCTCGCCGGCCGCCACCACCCCGTGGCACTCCAGCGCTGGTTCGTCGGCCTGCTCGTCGCCGTCGCCGTGTACACCGCGCTGCGCTCCGGTCTCGCCCTGCTCTGACCCGGGCCATGGTCGGCGGCGCGGCACCGATCAGTGACGGAACGAGACGTGCGGGAGCCGGCGGTCGAGCCACCCCGGCAGCCACCAGGTGCGGTCCCCGAACAGCCCGAGGAGGGATGGGACGAGCATCATCCGGATCACCGTCGCGTCGAGCAGGACGGCCAGGGCGAGGGTCACCCCCAACTCGGTCGGGGGGATCGGGCCGGTGACACCGAAGGCGATGAACACGACGATCATGATCAACGCCGCATTGGTGATCGGCCGGCCGGTGTGGGCGAGGCCGTCACGCACCGCGCTGCGGGTGTCTGCGCCGGCATCGCGGCTCTCCTTGATCGCCGCGAGCAAGAACAACTGGTAGTCCATCGACAACCCGAACAGCAGGGCGAAGAAGAACAGCGGGGCCCAGGCGTCGACGAAGCCCTGGTGTTCGATCCCGAGCAGCCCTGTGCCCCATCCGTGCTGGAAGACGAGGGTGGCAAAGCCGAAGCTGGCCGCGACGCCGATCAGGTTGAGGACGACCGAGGCGGCGGCGATCGTCAGGCTGCGGAACACGACGAGGAGCAGGACGAAGGCGACGGCCATGATCACCGCGATCGCCAGGGGAGCGCGGCCGGTGAGCACGTCGGTCAGGTCGTGGTTCTGCGAGCCCGGCCCACCGACCGCGGCCTGCGGGCTGATCGCTGCGCTCGTGCTGCGCAAGCGGGCGACGAGATCGGACGTCTCCGTGCTGTCGCCGGCGGTCGTCGGGGTGACCCGGATCGCCACCCTCCCCGAGGGCGCCGCCGGGGTGACGACGCGCGCGTCGGCCACTCCGGGGTCGGACCCGACCACGTCGACGAGCCGGGCCGCGTCGGCGGCGGGAGCAGTGATCATCAGCGGGGCCCCGGCGCCGTCGCCGAACGCAGCGACGAGACGGTCGTAGCCGTCCCGGCTCGACGCCCCCGGATCGACGACGCGCGCGCCGGGCATCCCCAGGCGCATCCCGATCGCCGGGGCGGCGAGGGCGAGGAGCAGGGTGAGCCCGGCGACGAGGGTGAGCCGGGGTCGGGCCAGGGCCCTGCCGGTCCAGCGCGCCCACCGTCCCTCCGCGGCACGGTCCGGATCACGCCGCCCGCGAGCGACGAGGACCCGGTCGCCGAGGGCGACGAGGACCGCGGGGAGCAGCGTGAGAGAGGCCGCGGCGACGGCGACGACGGAGAGGATCATGCCCAACGCCATCGAACGGAAGACCATCACGGGCACGAGGAACACTGCGGCGAGGGAGAGCACGACGGTCAGCGCGGAGAGGAAGACCGCCTTGCCGGCGGTGGCCAGCGTGGCGGCGATCCCGTCGGTTGCATCCTTGCCGTCCTCGCGCTCTTCGCGGTAGCGGGAGACGATGAACAGCGCGTAGTCGATGCCGACGGCGAGACCGATCATCATCGAGAAGTTCATCGACCACACCGACAAGGGGGTTGCCGCGCTGAGCAGATGGATCGCGGCGAAGCCGACGGAGATGCCGGCGAGGGCGAGGAGCAGGGGCATCCCCGCGGCGACGAGCGATCCGAAGGCGACGAGGAGGAGAAGGATCGTCGGCAGGCCGGAGAGGAGTTCGGCGCGGTGCAGGGCCCGTTCGTTCTCCGCGTTGAAGTCGTGCCACACGGCCCACTCCCCGGTCACCTCCGCGGTCGCTCCTGCGGGCAGCGCGGTCGCTCCCACCCGGGCGATCAGCTTCCCCGCGCTCTCCGGCAGAGCGGCATCGCTGCCGGCGGCGAGTTGCACGGGGATGATCGCGGTCGTCCCCTCCGGGGAGATCAGCCCTGCATCGGCCGGCAGGGAGCGCGGGTCGAGGACCCCCGCCGTCTCCGGGGATCCGCTGATCGCGGTGACGAGCGCGTCGAGCGCCGTGGGATCGTCGCCGAACGGCCGCGGCTGGTGGACGACGACGGCTGCCGCCTCTGCCCCAGCACTGGGGAAGTCTCGGCGCAACTCGTCACGGACGCGCTGGCTGATCGACCCCTGAGCCTCCCAGCCGGCGCCGGACAGGGCCCCGCCGAGCGTGACGGCGAGGGGGGCGGCGACGATCACCACGACCAACCAGGTGAGCATCACCGCTCGGCGGTGACGGCCGGAGAAGTGGGCGATGCGGGAAAGCCACCCGCGGTCGGCGGGGTGAGGGGGTGAAGATGACGGAGCGTCGTCCAAGGAAACCATACGGGGTAGGGTATAGGATGGCGATGCGTCCGCGCGTTGTACACAGCACTTCCGAGGCAGGTACGGTCCAACGATCGCCGTCTTCGAGTTCGTGATCGGAGGGCTCGCTTTCGGCGAGGGACCCCGCTGGCATGACGGGCGGCTGTGGTACTCGGACTTCCACCAGCGCACGATCTACGCCGTCGACGGCAACGGAGCACGTGAAGCGGTCCACGCCGGCCTCCCCGACGAGCCCTCCGGACTCGGGTGGCTGCCCGACGGGACGTTGCTCGCCGTCTTCACCCGGTCCCGCCGGGTGATGCGCGCCGTCGATCCGGGCCGCTTCGCCGTCCATGCCGATCTCGGTCACATCGCCACGTTCCACTGCAACGACATGGTCGTCGACGCCCGCGGTAACGCCTACGTGGGGAACTTCGGCTACGACCTGCACGGCGGCGCCGATCCGGCGCCGGCCGACCTCGCTCTCGTTCGCCCGGACGGCTCGGCCGAGCGCGTCGCTCGAGGCCTGCAGTTCCCCAACGGCTCGGTCGTCACCCCGGACGGATCGACGCTGATCGTCGGCGAGACCGGTGCCGGCCGGTTCAGCGCGTTCCCCATCGCTGCCGATGGCACGCTGGGTGGACGCTGGACCTGGGCGGAGATCCCCGGTGCGGGACCCGACGGATGCTGCTTGGACGCCGACGGAGCGATCTGGTTCGCCGACGCGTTCGGAGCGCAACTGGTGCGCGTCCGTCAGGGAGGTGAGGTCGTCGAGCGCCGAGCGACGCCGATGCCGGTGTTCGCCTGCATGCTCGGCGGGCCCGGAGGGCGGACGCTCTACGCGCTGGGCACGCCCGACGACCATCGGCGCCGGGTGGCGGGTAGCCGGGCGGGGGCGATCTTCGCCACCCCGGTCGATTCCCCCCACGCGGGGTTCCCCTGAACGGCGCCCGGGCCGGCCGAGACGCGCAAACCGCCGCGCCCCCCTCTACCCTGGTGAGACGTCCGGTGCGCACTGCGCCGATCGCCGCGAGCGTCGAGGTCCGATTTGAAGTTCAAGAAGGGCGACACCGTCATCTACCCGCAGCACGGGGCGTGCATCGTGCAGGGGACGAAGAAGATGGCCGTGTTCGGTGAGACCGCCGACTACCTGATCCTGAAGACGGTGATCAACGAGATGACCCTGTCGGTGCCGGTCGGCAAGGTGAGCGAGGTCGGGGTGCGTCCGCCGGTCAACGCCGACGAACTGGAGGACCTCGTCGCCGTGCTCTCCAAGCCGGACCCGCGGGTCCCCTCGAACTGGTCGCGCCGGTTCAAGAACCATCAGGAGAAGCTGAAGTCGGGCGACGTGTACCAAGTCGCCGAGGTCGTCCGCAACCTCGCGGCGCGCAACCGCGACGCGGCGCTGTCCGCCGCGGAGCGCACGATGTACGAACGAGCCCGGATCAACTTGATCTCGGAGATCGCCCCGGCGCTGCGTGTCTCGGCTGAGGAAGCCGAGCGCTACCTCGACGAGGCGCTCGCCCGCGGTGTGCTCAAGCCGCCGAAGGAAGCCGCGCCGAAGAAGAAGTGAACCGGCGCTGATCCGGCACCACCTGGCCGGTGCAGCCGTCGGTACGATCGCCGCCCATGGGGCAGCGCGTGCGGATCACCTCCGCCCAACTCGCCGAGATGATCGACGAGGGGACGATCGACACGGTGCTGATGGTCTTCCCCGACCTGCAGGGCCGCCTGCTCGGCAAGCGGACGACGGGCCGCTTCTACCGGGAGCACGTCGGCGGCGCCGAAGGGACGGAGAACTGCAACTACCTGATCGCCACGGACATCGACATGACTCCCGTTCCCGGGTACCGGTTCACCAGCTACGACCGGGGGTACGGGGACATGCGCGCGGTGGCCGACGAGACGACGATCCGCATCGTGCCCTGGGTCGATCGCACGGCGATGGTCATCTGCGACCTGTTCGAGGTCGACGACGGTAGCCCGATCGAGGTTGCCCCCCGGCAGATCCTGCGGCGGCAGGTCGAACGGGCCGCGGCGAGGGGACACCTGCCGATGCTCGGCTCGGAGTTCGAGTTCTACTTGTTCCGCGACAGCTACGAGGAGGCCCACGCCAAGGGCTACCGCGGCCTCCAGCCGCACTCGCCGTGGATCGAGGACTACCACATCCTGCAGACGACGAAGGACGAGTACCTGATCGGGCAGATCCGCCGTCACCTGGAGGCGAGCGGGGTCCCCGTCGAGTTCTCCAAGGGTGAGGCCGGCCGGGGCCAGCACGAGATCAACCTCGCCTATACCCAGGCCGTGGAGATGGCCGACCGGAACACGATCTACAAGAACGCGGCGAAGGAGATCGCCGCGCTCAACGGGCGGTCGATCTCCTTCATGGCCAAGTACGCATGGGACGACACCGGTTCCTCGTTCCACGTCCACTCCAGTCTGTGGAGCCTCGACGGCCGCCAAGCGCGCTTCGACGGGGGCCACGACGCGGGTCCGGCCGGGTCGGACATCGCGGCGATGCCCGACGAGTTCCGTTGGTGGCTGGGCGGTCTGCTCGCCACCGCGGCCGACTTCACCATCTTGTGGGCGCCGACGATCAACTCCTACAAGCGCTTCCAACTCGGTTCGTGGGCGCCGACGGGGATCGGCTGGGGGCGGGACAACCGCACCCTCGGCTTTCGCACCGTCGGTCATGGGCCGGGAAGCAGGATCGAGTCGCGCATCCCCGGGGCCGACGCGAACAGCTACCTCGCCTTCGCCGGGACGATCGCCGGCGGCCTGTACGGGTTGGAGAACGAGATCGAGCCCGCCCCGCCGTTCGCCGGCAACGGCTACGAGGCCAGCGATCTGGCGCGCATCCCGTGGAACATCGCCGAGGCGATCGAACGGTGGAACCGCTCCGAGATCGCCCGGGAGGCGTTTGGTGCGGACGTCCACCACCATCTGGGGAACATGGCCACCCAGGAGTGGGTCGCGTTCAACAACACGGTCACGGACTGGGAACTGCGCCGCTACTTCGAGCGGATCTGAGTCCTCCCGACCGGCGAGGGTGATGCCGCCGCGGCGGTAGCGTGCCGGCTCGATGAGCAACAGACTCGACGGCAAGGTTGCCTTGATCACCGGTTCCGCGTCGGGGCTCGGCCGGGTCGCCGCCGAGTTGTTCGCCGCTCAAGGTGCGCAGGTCGTCGTCGCCGACGTGGCCGATGGGGACGCCGCCGTCAACGCGATCAGCGCCGACGGCGGCGAGGCCGCGTTCGTCCGCACCGATGTCACCGACGACGACTCGGTGCGCGCCGCGGTCGAGTTCGCGGTGGAGACCTTCGGTGGGCTCGACGTCTTGCACAACAACGCCGGGGTCATGCTGACGAGCGACGACGACCCGGTGTCGACGCCGCTGGAGACGTACCAGGCGACGATGGAGATCAACGTCAAGGGCGTGCTCCTCGGATGCCGTCATGCCATCCCGGCGATGCTCGCCCGGGGCGGGGGGTCGATCGTCAACGTCGCCTCCTTCGTCGCCCACATGGGGGCGGCGACGCCGCAGATCGCCTACACCGCGTCGAAGGGCGCGGTCTTGGCGATGACCCGGGAGATCGCCGTGACCTACGCCCGGCGGGGCATCCGGGCCAACGCGCTGTGTCCTGGGCCGGTGATGACCCCGTTGCTCGCCGCCTTCTTGTCCGACGAGGAGCGGCGCAACCGGCGTCTCGTGCACATCCCCATGGGCCGTTTCGGCGACCCGTCGGAGGTCGCCCACGGGGCGCTGTTCCTCGCTTCCGACGACTCGTCGTGGATGACCGGGCAGTCGCTGATCATCGACGGCGGGATCACCGCCGCATACGTCACGCCGGAGTGACGATCCCCGGTTCGGGGAGCTTGCGCAGCGGGGCGCGCAATCCCGGTACGGGGGCCTCGACGACGCGCACGTTGTCCAGGCCGCCGATCGCCTTGAGCACCCCCTGCAACCATTCGGCGCGCGGGTGGCGGAGCTCGACGTGCATCAGCTCCAGTCCTCCGGGCAGAGCGAAGCTGGGGTGGATGCTCCGGCCCCAATCGATGAAGAACGGCAGCGTTCCCCCCGACTCCGGGCCGAGGTCGGGGAGCGTCAGCTCCCAGGTCAACTCGACACCGTCGGGCCGCGTCCGGGCCATCGTGACGATCTCCCCGGGGAAGTACCCGGCGGCCTCGACCCGCTCGATGACCTGCGTCAGGGGCTGGTAGGGACGGACGCACCAGGTGATCAGCTTCGGCCGATCGAGGGCGTCGATGCCGAACGGGCGGGGTTGGCGAGGAGGGGGTTGCTCGGGGTCGGGACCGACGATCTCGAGGTACGTCGACCCGCCGAGGGAGACGAGTGCGTTGCGCGTCCCGAAACCGGGATGGGCCCCGCCCGGGACGGGCTTGACGCCGGTCGACTGGACGAAATCGTCGACCGTGGCGTCGAGATCCGGGGTCGCGTAGACAAGGTGATCGATCATCGGGGCTCCGCCGGGGGAGTGTACGACGCCGCGTGACACGGTCGCCCGCCGCGGCGTCGCCGAGTATCGCGTGCGCGGCGGCAGACTTCTGGGATGTCACGAGTCTCCTTCATCGGTCTTGGTGTGATGGGTGCACCGATGGCCCGCCATCTCGCCGCTGCCGGTCACGACGTCACCGTCTACAACCGCACCGCGACCAAAGCCGGCGAATGGATCGCCGCCCACGGCGGCCATGCGGCTCCGACTCCGGGGGAGGCTGCCCGGGGCGCCGAGGCGGTCTTCGTCTGTGTCGGCAACGACGACGACGTCCGCAGTGTGGTGCTCGGACCGTCGGGCGTCCTCGCCGGGCTCGCCGCGGGCACCGTGCTCGTCGACCACACGACGGCGTCGGCCGTGCTCGCCCGCGAACTGGCCGAGACCGCGGCACGCACGGGTGTGGGATTCGTCGACGCCCCCGTGTCCGGTGGCCAAGCAGGCGCCGAGAACGGGGTGCTGACAGTGATGTGTGGGGGGACCGAGGAAGCGTTCGCGCGGATACGACCGTTGGTCATGGCCTACGCCCGGGAGTGCCGCCTGCTCGGCCCGGCGGGCAGCGGCCAACTGGCCAAGATGGTCAACCAGATCTGCATCGCCGGGGCGGTCCAGGGCCTCGCCGAAGGGATCGCCTTCGCCCAGGCCGCCGGTCTCGACGTCGACTCGTTGGTCGAGGTGATCTCCAAGGGTGCTGCGGGGTCGTGGCAGATGGACAACCGGGCGCGGACGATGGCCGCCGACTCCTTCGAGTTCGGGTTCGCCGTCGAGTGGATGCGCAAGGACCTGTCGATCTGCCTCGCGGAAGCAGCGCGTAACGGGGCCCGCCTTCCGGTGACCGCCCTCGTCGACCAGTTCTACGGCGAGGTGACCGCTCGGGGCGGTGCACGCTGGGACACGTCGAGCCTGATCCGCCTCCTCCAACCACCGCACTGAATCGTGACGAATGACTCCCCACACGGGAGCATTCGGCAGGATTATCCTCAGTGCGCGGCCGGCAGCGCGCCAACCGTGGTGAGGAAAGGCGGCGGTCCATGATCCGCGACGGACGGACCCTCGAGGCTGGGGCGGTGCTTCGTACGGCGGTGTGCGTCGTCGGCAGCGGGCCCGCCGGACTGACGGTGGCCACCGAGCTGCGCCGGCATGGCGTGGAGGTGGTCGTCGTCGAGTCCGGAGGTGAGCAACCCGACGAGCAGATCCAGGATCTGGCCAGGGGCACGGTGGTCGGTGACCCGTTGCTCGACCCCGCCGCCGTCCGCCACCGGCGGATCGGAGGGAATGCGCCGTCGTGGGTGATCCAGATGGCCGACGGCCGTACGGGTGTCCGTTATGCGCTGCCCCAGGCGGTCGATTTCGAGCGGCGCGACTGGGTGCCGAACAGCGGGTGGCCGTTCGCTCTGGACGAGCTGAACACATACTACGAACGGGCCCAACGGACGATCGAGGCGGGTCCCTTCGCCTACGACGCGCCGACCTGGGTTCGTCCGGGGGTTGCCCCCTGGGCCCTCGATCCGAAGGTGGCCGAACAGCGGGTGTTCCAGTTCGGGCCGTCGAGTGCATACACCGTCACGGCGCGGCGAGCCGTGGAGAACGACGCCGGGGCGACGTTGCTCCACCATGCGACCGCGGTCGAGGTCGAGCTCGACGAGGCCGGAGCGGCGGCACGCGGCGTGCGTTGTCGCCACTTCGACGGGCGTGAGTTCGTCGTCGAAGCCGACACGGTCGTCGTCGCTACCGGTGGCCTGGGCAACGCCCGCCTCTTGCTCCAGTCCGACTCTCGCCGCCCGGGAGGGCTGGGTAACGGTCACGACCTGCTCGGCCGTTACCTGCACGATCACCCGATCGTCGCTGGTGGCTCACTTCGCCTGTCCCGCGCGGAGCTGTGGTCGCACGCCGCGTTCTACGACATGCGCCTCGTCGACGGAGCCTCGGTGATGGGCCATTGGGCGACTGCTGCCGAGGCGCAGCGAGAGCACTCGTTGCTCGGGTTGAGCACGATCCTGTTCGCCCGGCCGAACCTGCGCCGCTCGCGCGGCCTGGACAACTTCAAGCACCTCGTCGAGGCGCGGGGTGCAGGGCGGATGCCACCGCAGTGGTGGAAGCTCGCCGCGACCGTCCTCGCCGGCGCCGACTTCTTGCCTGTCGCCTTCTACCGCAAGCTCCGCTGGGGACAGTCGATGTACCCCGGGTTCGGCCGCGGCGGCTGGGCGCAGATGCCGGCCCTGGAGCGCAAGTTCGTCCGCTTCGAGGTCGTCCATCAGGCCGAGCAGACACCGGATCCGGCGAACCGGGTACTTCTCGGCAGTGACCGGGACGCACTCGGCTGCCGGCGCTTGCGCGTCGAGTGGCGCTTCTCCGCCGACGACCTGGCCGCAGCGGCGCGGGCCCGGCGGATCCTCGCCGCCGAGTTGATGCGCGCCGGAGTCGGTACGGTGGAACTACCCGCCGACGACGACGGTCTCGGGGCGGCCGCCGGGACGGCGCACCACATGGGGACGACCCGGATGCACGACGACCCGACCCGCGGCGTGACCAACGGCAACGCCCGTCTGCACGACGTGCCGAACGTGTTCGTCGCCGGATCGTCGCTGTTCCCTACCGGTGGCTACGCCAACCCCACCCTGACGATCGTTGCTCTCGCTCACCGGCTCGCCGACCACATCGCGGCGCGAGCCGGCCGCGGCTGACCGGACGATGAGCAACGGGCCGCCGGAGCACCGGCGGCCCGTCGGCCTGTCTCATCGTGGGCGGGGCCGGCCACCGGTCGGCAGCGCCCGTCGCCGTTCGGTCTCAGAGACCCCGGACGTTCGTCGCTTCCAGGCCCTTGCGGCCCTGGGTGACCTCGAACTCGACCGCCTGGCCCTCCACGAGCTTGCGGTAGCCGCTGCCGGCGATGTTGGAGAAGTGAACGAAGAGGTCTTCCCCGTCGTCACGCTTGATGAAGCCGTACCCCTTCTGATCGTTGAAGAACTTGACGACGCCGGTTGCCACTTGCATTCACCTCATGCTTTGCGCGGGGTCGCCGACATGGCGCTCCCGGCGTGCAGGTTACGGCACTGAGGGTCGCATCGGACAGAGTTCGGCACACAAGCCGCCGAGCGGCCCGGTGCCACGATTCAGCGGGCGACGAAGTACTTCGCCTGCGGATGATGGCAGACGATCGCCGAGGTGGTCTGCTCCGGGTGGTACTGCCATCCCGTCTCCTCGGAGACCTCGATCCCCAAGCGGTCCGCGCCGAGCAGGTTGGCAATCGTCCCGTTGTCCTCCAGGTCGGGGCAGGCCGGGTAGCCCCACGAGTAGCGGCCACTGCGGTACTGCTGACGGAACAACCCGGCGAGCGTCGGGCCGTCCTCGTCGACGAAGCCCCACTCGCTGCGGATCCGGTGATGGGCGTACTCGGCGAGGGCCTCGGTCATGTCGATCGACAGGCCGTGGAGGAACAGGTAGTCCTGGTACTCGTTGGCGGCGAACAACTCGGCGGTCCGCTCCGACGCCCTGGCCCCCATCGAGACGATCTGGAACGCCGCGTGGTCGGCGCCCTGCCCGATCGGGCGGAAGAAGTCGGCGATGCACAGGAACGGTGCTTCGCGTTGGCGGGGGAAGGTGAACCGGCACGCCTCGGCCGTGCGTGTCTCGTCGGTGTAGATGACGAGTTGGTTGCCATCCGCGTTGGCCGGGAAGAAGCCATAGATGATCTGTGGGACGAGCACCCCGCTGGCCTTGGCCTTGGCCAGTTCGGCGCGCAGGCGCGGCCGGATGCGTGCCTTGAACTCCTCGTCGCTCTCCCCCGCCTCGGGGCGGAACTGCCACTGGTTGCGGAACAGGGCGGTCTCGTTGATGTACTCGGCGATGTCGTCGAGAGCGATCCCCTTGACGATGCGCGACCCGAGGAACGGCGGGACGAACAGCTCGTTGTCCAGGGCGACCTCCGGAGACCGAGCGGGGATCTCGACCTCCTCGACGGCGCGCTGCGACTTGCGCGGCGGCAGGACGCGGCCCGAGGGGACCGTGCCGAAGTCCGGGTCGTCGACGCCGGTCCGCTTGATCTCCATCAGCTTGTCCAGGGTGTGCAGGCCCTCGAACGCGTCGCGCCCGTAGAAGACCCGGCCGTCGTAGACCTCGCGCAGGTCGCGCTCGACGTAGCTGCGGGTCAGCGCCGCCCCGCCGAGAAGCACCGGTGTGCCCCCCGCCAGACCGAGCTCGTTGAGCTCGACGAGGTTCTCCCGCATGATCAGCGTCGACTTGACGAGGAGCCCGCTCATCCCGATCGCGTCCGCACCGACCTCCCGCGCCTTGCTCACCAGCTCGCCGATGGGGACCTTGATCCCCAGGTTGTGCACCTCGTAGCCGTTGTTCGTGCAGATGATGTCGACGAGGTTCTTGCCGATGTCGTGGACGTCGCCTTTGACGGTGCCGAGCACGAGGCGGCCCTTGACCGTGTCTCCCCCACTGCGTTCCATGTGCGGCTCGAGGTAGGCGACCGCGGTCTTCATCGTCTCTGCCGACTGCAAGACGAAGGGGAGTTGCATCTGGCCGGAGCCGAACAGCTCGCCGACGGTGCGCATCCCGTCGAGGAGGACGTCGTTGACGATCGTCAAAGCGGGCATGCCCTCCGCCATCGCCTCGTCCAACTCGGCGGTCAGGCCGTCGCGGTCGCCGTCGATGATCCGCTGGGACAGCCGGCGCTCGACCGGCCATCCGCTGCGGTCCTCACGCACCGCCTTCACCGAGGTGACGTCGGCGAACACCTCGAGCAAGCGCGTGAGCGGGTCGTAGCCCTCCCGGCGCCGGTCGTAGATCAGGTCGCGGCAGACCTCCAGTTGCTCCGCGTCGACGCGCGAGAGGGGGACGATCTTGCCCGAGTGGACGATCGCCGAGTCGAGTCCGGCGGCGACTGCCTCGGCGAGGAACACGCTGTTCAGCACGTGGCGGGCGGCGGGGGACAACCCGAAGCTGACGTTGGACACTCCGAGGCCGGTGACCGCGCCGCGGAGCTCCGTCTTGATCCGGCGGATCGCCTCGATCGTCGCCATCGCGTCGCCGCGCAGGTCGTCGTCACCGGTCGACAGGGGAAAGGTCAACGCGTCGAAGATCAGATCGCTCGCCTGCAGTCCGTAGCGCTTGGTCGCCAGATCGTGGATCCGGTGGGCGATCCCCATCTTCCACTCGACGTCGCGGGCCTGGCCGCGCTCGTCGATCAGCAAGCAGATCACCGCCGCGCCGTATTCCTGGGCGAGGCGGAAGACGCGATCGAGGCGGGAACCCTCCGCCTCGCCGTCTTCCAGGTTGGCCGAGTTGAGCACGGCCCGCCCGCCGATGTGCTGCAGCCCGGCCTCGATCACCGGCGGCTCGGTCGAGTCGAGGACGAGGGGGACGCTCGCCTGGGTGGCGAAGCGGGAAGCGATCTCGTCCATGTCGACCGCACCGTCGCGCCCCACGTAATCGACGCACACGTCGAGCACGTGGGCGCCCTCGCGTACCTGCTCGGTGGCGATCTTCGTGCACGTGTCCCAGTCGCCGGCGAGCATCGCCTCACGGAACGCCTTCGATCCGTTCGCGTTCGTCCGCTCGCCGATGATCAAGAAGGACAGGTCCTGGGCGATCGGTACCGCCGAGTAGCTCGATGCGAGGCTCGGTTCGAACACCGGTTCACGGCGTGCAGGGGTCACGGCGTGCACGGCCTCGACGACCTGGCGGAGATGCTCGGGGGTCGTGCCGCAACACCCGCCGACGACGTGGATGCCGAGCTCGGCGACGTGCCGGCGGTGGAACTCGGCGAGCTCGGCAGGGGACAGGTCGTAGTGCGTGTGCCCGTCGACGACGCTCGGCAGTCCGGCGTTGGGCAGCACGCTGATCGGGATCGGGGAGTGCTGGGACAGGTAGCGGAGGTGCTCTTGCATCTCCGCCGGCCCGGTCGCGCAGTTGATCCCGAGCACGTCGGGGCGCATCGCCTGGAGCGAGGCGAGCACCGCGCCGATCTCCGAGCCGACGAGCATCCGTCCCGTGGTCTCGATCGAGACCTGGACTTGCAGGGGCACCTCCCGACCGACGGCGGCCATCGCCCGCCGGCAGGCGATCATCGCCGCCTTGGCCTGGAGCAGATCGATGCACGTCTCGATCAGGAACAGGTCGACCCCACCGTCGAGCAAGCCGCGGGCCTGGATCTCGTATGCGTCGCGCAGATCGGCGAAGCGGATGTGCCCGAGGCTGGGCAGCTTGGTCCCCGGCCCCATCGACCCGGCCACGTAGCGCGGACGGCCGTCGGCGGCGTAGTCGTCGGCGACCTCGCGCGCCAGGCGGGCCGCGGCGACGTTCAGATCGTAGGTCTGCTCGGGGATCCCGTATTCGGCGAGGACGACGGGGAACGAGCCGAAGCTGGCCGTCTCCAGGGCGTCGACGCCGACGTCCAGGTAGGCCGCGTGCATCGAGCGGATCACGTCCGGACGGGTCGCGCAGAGCAGTTCGTTGCATCCTTCGAAGGCCGCGCCGCCGAAGTCGTCAGGTCCGAGGCCGAGTCCTTGGACGAACGTGCCGAAGGCCCCGTCGAAGACGACCACCCGCTCGTTGACCGCGTCGAGGTAAGACTGCCGCTCGCTCATGGCATCGAGGGTACCGGGGGCTCCCCACCGCGCACGGGGCGCCACGACTAGCGTGGAGAGCCGTGACCCTCGCTGTCGACCTCGCCCGTTCGCTGCCCCGTTCCGCCGAGACGATCGGGATCCCGATTGCGACGACCGGTCCGGTGCCGCGCAACGTCGGGTTGAGCCGTGCCGCCCTGAGCGCCCACGGCTTCGACGGCAAGGCCGGTCAGACGCTCGTCATCCCCTCCGCCGCCGGCGGACCGACGGTGATCGTCGTCGGCACCGGCGAGCGCGGCGCGCTCGACGCCAGCGCGCTGCGCGACGCGGCCGCCGCCCTCGCCCGGGCGGCATCGAAGCGGACGTCGTTGGCGACGACCCTTGCCGATGCCGACGGGGTCGAGCCGCGCGACGCGGCCCAAGCCGTCGTCGAGGGCTTCCTCCTCGCCGGCTATCGCTACCTCGAACTGAAGGCGGACAAGTCGGCCGCTTCCCGCCTGGAGCGGGTCACCCTCGTGGCCGCGGCGCGCAAGGCGGCGGCTGTCGATGCGGGGATCGAGCGCGGTCTGGCGGTCGCCGGCGCGGCCTGCCTGGCTCGCGACCTGGCGAACACCCCCCCGGGACACCTGACCGCGGTCAAGCTCGCCGAGCGGGCGGTCGAGGTGGCCACGGCGAACGGGCTCGGAGTGGAGGTGATCGACGAGCACCGTGCCCGAGAGCTCGGTCTGGGCGGCCTGCTCGGCGTCAACGCCGGGTCCGCCGAGCCGCCCCGGGTGATCAAGCTGACCTATGCACCGCGCTCCCCGCGCGGGCACCTGGCGCTCGTCGGCAAGGGGGTCGTGTACGACTCCGGGGGGATCAGCCTGAAGCCCTCGAACCCGATGCACGCGCTGATGAAGATGGACATGAGCGGCGCCGCGGCGGTCCTCGCGACGATGAGCGCGCTCGCCCCGCTCGGGGTCCGAACCCGTGTCACGGGGTGGATGATGTGCACCGACAACATGCCCTCGGGCAGTGCGTACAAGCTCGGCGACGTGCTCACGTTGCGCAACGGCAAGACAGCGGAGATCCACAACACCGACGCCGAGGGCCGGCTGATCCTCGCCGACGGGTTGAGCCTCGCGGTGGAGGAGACCCCCGACGCGATCGTCGACATCGCCACCCTCACCGGTTCGGCGCTCGCCGCTCTCGGGCCGAAGATCGCGGCCGTGCTCGGCTCCGACCAAGGGTGGGTCGACCAGGTCCGCGCCGCAGCCGGGCGCACCGGGGAGAAGGTGTGGCAGCTCCCCCTCGCCGAGGAGTACCGCAAGATGCTCGACTCGGACGTCGCCGACGTGAAGAACGTCGGCGGCGCTTACGCGGGGGCGATCACCGCGGCGTTGTTCCTCGATGAGTTCACCGGCGACCGGCCCTGGGCGCACCTCGACATCGCCGGGACGATGAACGCCGAGTCCGACGAGGGCTGGCTGTCGCGCGGGGCGACGGGATTCGGCACCCGCTTGCTGATCGACCTCGCCGAGAATTTCGTCTCGCCGGCGCACTGAGCCTGTCTCCGGCGCCCCGTACCGGGTGCCCGGCCGGCGCCAGGGTCCCGCGTCGACCGCGGTAGCGTCGCCGCCTGCGAGAAGCAAGGGGGACCTCGTGCCGTTTGATCCGATCACCTCACCGACGACGAGCCAGGGCGTGCTGCGCGAGCCGGCGTTCGTCCACGCCGGGCAGGAGCCCTCTGCTCTGGCCCACCTCGAGCGTTACGCGGCGGCGCACGGGCGCCGGCCGAACATCTTGTTCATCTTGATGGACGACGTCGGCTGGGGCGACTTCGGCTGCTATGGGGGCGGCGTCGCCCTCGGCGCGCCGACGCCGCACATCGACCGGCTCGCGGCCGGCGGCCTGCGCCTGACATCGTGCTACTCCGAGCCGAGTTGCACGCCGAGCAGGGCGACGCTGATGACCGGCCGGCTACCCTCGCGCCACGGGTTGCAGCGTCCGCCGATGTACGGCGAGCGCGGCGGTCTGCACGGCGAGGTGACCGTCGCCGAGTTGCTCTCCTCCGCCGGCTACGCCACCCGCTGCGTCGGCAAGTGGCACATCGGGGAGAACCGGGAGAGCCAGCCGCAGAACGTTGGGTTCGACGACTTCTACGGCTTCTTGTCGGTCAGCGACATGTACAGCGAATGGCGTGACCCGCACTACTTCCCCGAGGTCGTCTACTCGGAGGAACGTACCGAATGGATCCGCAACCTGCCGTTCAACCGCTGCTTCGTCCACGCGACGCGCGGCGGCGAGGTCGAGGAGGTGGAGGAGGTCGACATCCCCTGCCTGTCGACGCTCGACGACAAATGGTGCCGCTACTCCGAGCAGTTCATCGCCGAGGCGGCCGGTTCGGCCGCGCCGTGGTTCCTGTACCACAACACACGTGGTGCGCACTTCGACAACTACCCCGCCGAGCGCTGGCTCGGGGTCAGCCCGGCCAAGCATCCCTACCGGGACACGATCGTCGAGCTCGACGACGTCGTCGGTCGCCTGCTCGGGGCCCTCGCCGACAGCGGCCAGCTCGAGCACACGCTGGTCGTCGTCTCCAGTGACAACGGCCCGCACATGGAGAACTGGCCCGACGCCGGCTACACGCCGTTCCGTTCGGCGAAGGGCGGTACGTGGGAGGGCAGCGTACGGGTCCCGGGGATCCTCTCCTGGCCGGGAATGATCGAACCGGGTCAGGTCAACGACGGCATGTTCTCCTTCGCGGATCTGCTGCCCACAGCGCTGCGGCTCGCTGGTGTGCCCGACGCAGTTCCCGGTGATCGCTACATCGACGGTGTCGACCAGACGTCGTTCCTGCTTACCCGCGACGGTGCGTCGAACCGCAAGTTCCACTACTACTGGCTGCTGAGCAATCTCGCCGCCGTGCGTGCCGGCGAGTACAAGTTCACGCTTCGCTCGACGAGTGACAACGCCACCGACGTCGCCGGTCGGGGCGGGTTCACCGGGGTGGACCAGGCGTACACCTACCCGCGGGTGCACAACCTGTACCTCGATCCGAAAGAGGAGCACAGCTACCTGACCCGCAAGCTCGCCTACGTCGACGTGTTCGGTCACGCCGTGCGCGACCACCTCGGCACCTATCGTGTCCAACCGGCAAGCCAGGTCGGACAGGCCTGAGCGGCCGCTCAGGCCTGTCCGCCTCGATCACGGCCGAGCTGGACACGCCGGCGGTCAACGTTTGCCCAGGGCCTCCGGCAGGCCGACCCAATCGTGGTGGGCGATCCGCAACGTGCTGGGCAGGCGCTCCACCTGACGTGCAGCGAGGGGTGGAGCCTTGCGCCGCACAGCCAAGGCGTCGTAGCCGCCTTCCCGACCGCGGTAGGCCATCCCGAAGCGCACACAACGCTCCAGGGCCCGGCTGAACGGTCCGTGACGCCCAGGAACGAGAGTCAGGCCGAGAGAGGCCGCTGTCTGGACGAGGTCGAGCTCGTAGCCCTGCGGATACTCCTCCAGGCCCGCGGCGAGTCGGCGGAGCAGCCAGGTCGCGGTCGGCCCGAGGATCCCCAGCCAGAACAGCTCGACGTACCGGCCGTCGATCGGGTGGCCGCAGGCCTCGACGACAGGGTCGTCCCACGGGCGGACGATCAGGTGCAGTGGGCGATGGGGTGCGTCCGCCGCGGCGGAGGAGGAGTGCGGTCGGTCGTCGATCGTCTCGGGCATGGCAGCCTCCCGGTGCTGGGCAGGGTTCGGGGGAAGCGACCTCCAGGTGTGCCCGGTTGTTTCGCTCCCGGCAATCGGCGAGATGGAACCAATCCCGACCAACCGAGTAGGCTTTAGATCATGGCAACGTTTCGTGACCTGCTCGACGCTGCCCGGGCCGAGATCGTCGAAGTCGACACGGCCGGGGCAGAGTCGATGATCGCCGGCGGCGCGGCGGTTCTCGACGTGCGTGAGCCCGAAGAGTACGAGCAGGGCGCGCTGGTCGGGGCGGTGCACATCCCCCGCGGGCATCTCGAGTCCCAGATCGAGGCTCGGTTGGTGGACAAGAGCGCCCCGATCGTCGTCTACTGCGCCGGCGGTGTCCGCTCGGTCTTTGCCGCGCGAACGATGCAGGAGCTCGGCTACGGCGGCGTCGTGTCGATGGCGGGTGGGTTCGGCAAGTGGAAGGACGAAGGCCGGGCCTGGCGCACGCCGGTGTCGCTCACCGCCGATCAACGCAATCGGTACATGCGCCACCTCCTGCTGCCTGAGGTCGGCGTCGAGGGTCAGGTCAAGTTGCTCGGCTCGAAGGTCCTCCTCCTCGGCGCCGGCGGTCTCGGCTCCCCGGCCGCGCTGTACCTCGCAGCCGCTGGGGTGGGCACGATCGGGATCGTCGACATGGACGAGGTCGACGCGTCCAACCTGCAGCGCCAGATCCTGCACAACATGGATCGCATCGGGGATCGCAAGGTCGACTCGGCAAAGAAGACGATCGCCTTGCTCAACCCGGACGTCGACGTCGTCACCTACGACACCCGGCTCGACGCGTCGAACATCGTCGAGATCATCTCCGGCTACGACGTGATCGTCGACGGGGCGGACAACTTCCCCGTCCGCTACCTGCTCAACGACGCGAGCGTGAAGCTCGGGATCCCGGTCGTCCACGGCTCGATCTTCCGCTTCGAGGGGATGGTCTCCGTGTTAGATCCGCGGCACGGGCCGACCTACCGGGACATGGTTCCCGAGCCGCCGCCCGCGGAGCTCGCCCCGAGCTGTGCCGAGGCGGGCGTGCTGGGGATGCTCCCCGGGCTCGTCGGCACGATCCAGGCGATCGAGACGGTCAAGGTCCTCCTCGGCCTGGGCGACCCGTTGGTCGGGCGGATCCTCGCGATCGACACGTTGGAGATGAGCTTCCGGACGTTCAACCTCCGTCCCGACCCGGACAACCAGGTCACATTCGCCAACCGCGAGCGGATCGTGATCCGTGATCTGGAAGGGCTCTGCGCCCCCGGCCTGACCCACTGACGCACGCTGGGCGGTCCGCAACGGCGACGTTCCGCTGCGGATCGTCTCGTCGGAGACCCCGTTGCTAGGTTCCGCTCCGACATCGCCGTTCACAGCAGGGGGTATCCGGGATGACTCGCCGTGGCACGCTGAGCCGTTCTCGCGTCGGGGTCCGATGAACACCCGGCGCTGGGCGGTCCCCTTCGGGGTGATCGTCGTCTGCGTCGTGATCGGCTTCGAGACGTGGGCAGGGCGCCAGCTCACCGCCCAGTCCGTCGTGCGCACGGTGATGTTCGCCCTGCCCTCGGCGGGGATCTACGCGATCGGGGCGACGGGGCTCGTCGTCGTCTACTCCTCTACGGGGGTGTTCAACTTCGCCCAGGGCGCGGTCGGGATGTGTAGCGCGTTCATGTACTGGGAGCTGAGCGTTCGGCATGGTTGGCCGGTGTGGCTCTCCCTGCTCGCGGTGATCTGCGTGTTCGCCCCGTTGATCGGGATCGTCCTCGATCGCTTGGCGATGCGCCGCCTGGCGCGCACCGTGCTCGTCAACCAGTTGATCGCCACCGTCGGGATCATGATCGCCCTGATCGGCCTGGCGAACGTGATCTGGCCGCCGACGAAGGCCTATCCGTTGCGCGGTCTGGGGGGCCAAGGCGGGATCACGATCTCCGGGGTGATGCTCAGTTGGCATCGGGTGATCACCATCGGTGTCGCCCTCGCCCTCGCCCTCGCCCTGCGCCTCGTGCTCTTCGGCACCCGCCTGGGGATCGCCATGCGCGCCGTCGTCGACGATGCCGAACTCGCCCAGTTGCATCGCGTCCAGCCGGGGAGGATCTCCTCCACGGCGTGGGTGATCGGTTCGATCTGCGCCGCGTTCGCCGGGATCCTGATCGCCCCGGAAGTCGGCAACATGAGCGCCGAGACGCTCAGCATGTTGATCATCAACGCCTTCGCCGCGGCGGTGATCGGTCGTCTGCGCAGCCTGCCGTTGACCTACGCCGGTGCGTTCGCTCTGGGGTTGATCGTCTCGTTCTCCAAGTCGTACCTCTCCTTCGGGGGGCGGTGGTCGACGGTCACTCCCGCCTTGCCGGCGATCGTTCTGTTCGGGGCGCTGCTCCTGCTCCCCCCGGCAGGGATCCACGTCGGGCGGATCGTGCGCACCTACCCGATGGAACGCCCGGCGACGCTGCGCTCGACGCTGATCGGGAGCGCGACGTTGATCGTCGCCGCACTGTTGCTCTCCCCGCTGCTGTCCAACGTCAACCTCTCCCGCCTGACCGTCGCGGTGACGACCGGTGCGATCCTCCTCAGCCTCGTTCCGCTGATCGGCTGGGCCGGCCTGCCGTTCCTCGCTCCGCTGGCCCTGGCCGGATTCGGGGCGTGGCTCACGTGGCGGCTGACGGAGTGGATGCCTGGACTGCTGGCGATGCTCGTCGCCGGCGTCGTCAACGCGCTGATCGGAGCCATCGTCGCCCTCCCCGCACTGCGCCTGCGCGGCCTGTACCTCGCCCTCAGCTCGATCGCCTTCGCCTCGGTCGCGGTGAGCGTGATCTTCGCCCAGCCGGAGTTGTTCTCCGGGCCTCGCCAGCTGCGCCGCCCGACCCTGTTCGGCATCTCCCTGCAACAGAAGGAGCGTTACCTCGTCTTCGCCGTCGTCGTCTACGCGATGATCGCGATCGGGCTTGCTGCGGTGCGCCGCTCCGAGTTCGGACGGCGGATGGTCGCCTGCCGGGACAGCGAAGCCGCCGCGTCGTGCCTGGGGATCTCCCTCGTGGAGACCAAGCTCGTCGTGTTCGCCCTGGCCGGCTTCGTCGCCGGGGTGAGTGGCGGGTTGTACGGGTTCGGCCAGGAGTTCCTCAGCGCCGAGCAGTTCCCGATGATCCTCGGCCTGGCATTGATCCTGAGCATGACGGTGTGGGGCATCGGAGTCGTCAGCGCCCCGCTCGTCGCCGGGTTGACCGCCGCTCTGCTGGCGACGCTCAGCCACGACTGGGCACCGGGGACCTTCACCCGGGCTCTCGAGCTCGTCGGTCCGGGACTTGCTGCGCTCGCCCTGACCAGCCTGCCCCGGGGACAGATCCCGGAGATCACCGAACGTTCCCGGCGGGACCCGCTCGGCTCGGTGATCCGCCTCGCCGCGGTTGCAGCCGGGGGCACGATCGGGGTCGTCGCCCGCCTCCCTGGGTTCGTCGGGTTCCTCCTCGCCGTCACCGGATACATCGTCGCCGATGCGGTCTCCTCGGCGATCCGTGAGCGGCGCTCCGAGGCACGCATCCGGCTGGCCGGCGCGGCGTTGGACGAGAGCACCCCGGTCGACGCCGCGCAGTGGACCGTCGGGCTCACCCAACCGTTGACCCCCGTCGTGCGCCGGCGGATCGACGACTACCTCCGGCTGCCAGCGATGGGGGAGCGGCGATGAGCCCGCGCAGCTTGCTCGAGATCACGGATGTCACGGTCCGCTTCGGGGGCCTGGTCGCTGTCAACGCCGTGTCGCTGGCGATCGAAGAGGCGCAGATCACCGGGATCATCGGTCCCAACGGCGCGGGGAAGACGACGCTGTTCAACGTGATCGCCGGGATCCAGCCACCGACGCGGGGGACGGTGGCCTTCGCCGGGCAGGACATCACCCGCTGGGCGCCGCACAAGCGGGGTCGGTCCGGCATCGCCCGTACGTTCCAGCGCCTGGAGGTGTTCGGCACGCTGACGACGCGGGAGAACATCCTCGTCGCCGCGGAGACCCGCCGCAGGTGGGACCACTCCGTGCGCCCCGGGGCAGTGGCCGATGAGCTGATCGAGCGGCTCTCCCTGGGTGCGGTCGCCGACATCGAGGCGGACACCCTGCCCACCGGGACGCAGCGCCTCGTCGAGCTCGGCCGCGCGCTCGCCGCCGGACCACGCTTGTTGCTCCTGGACGAGGCCTCCTCGGGTGTCTCCAACGCGGAGACCGAAGCGATGGCTGGCGTGATCCGCGGGCTCGCCGCGGACGGGTTGACCGTCGTCCTGGTGGAGCACGACATGGCCTTCGTGATGGGGCTGTGCGAGCGGATCGTGATGCTCGACCATGGTGCGCTCGTCGCCGACGGCACTCCCGAGGAGATCCAACGTGACCCGGCCGTGCAGGCCGCCTATCTCGGGACGGGGGAGCGATGAGCGAGGGGAAGCCGGCGGTCAGCGCTCCGATTCTCGAGCTCGAGGGCATCCACGCCGGGTACGGGCACATCGATGTCCTCCACGGCCTGTCGCTCGACGTCTCCCAGGGCACGGTGTTGGCCTTGCTCGGTTCCAACGGGGCGGGGAAGTCGACCACGGTACGGGTGATCAGCGGGCTGCTCAAACCGTCACGTGGTCGGGTCCTGCTCGCCGGGCACGAGGTGACCGGCGTCAGCGCGGAACGGATCGCCGCGGCCGGGGTGTGCGTGGTGCCCGAGGGACGGGGGGTCTTCCCCCGGTTGTCGGTCGAGGAGCACATCAAGCTCGCCGCCCCCTCGCGCAAGCGGGCACCCGTCGCGCTAGAGGTCGCCTTCGCCCAGTTCCCCCAGCTCGCGGCGCGTCGCAAGCAGCTCGCCGGGACGATGTCGGGTGGCGAGCAGCAGATGCTCGCCCTGGCCCGGGCGATCGTCCTCAATCCGCCGTTGTTGGTGATCGACGAACTCTCGATGGGCCTCGCGCCGCGCATCGTCGCCCAGCTCTACGAGCACGTGCGCGCCCTCGCCGACCGCGGGCTGACGATCGTCGTCGTCGAGCAGTTCGCTCACGACGTGTTGGGGATCGCCGACTCGGCCGTCGTCCTCCAACAGGGCAACGTCGTTCGGACCGGACGCCCCGAAGAGGTCGCCGGCGACCTTGCAGAGCTCTACTTGGCAGCATCGGACAAAGGAAACGCTCACTGATGGCAGCAACGCAGAACCCGACTCCTGCTGACGGCACCGGCTCGGATCGCAACGGTCCGGCGATGTCGGCCGCCGGCCGCGCCGAGTTCGAGGCGGAGGTCTCGCGCCTCCGCGCGTCGAACACCAGCGGTCCCACCGATCAGAAGGCCGGGATCGCCGGCGTCGTCGTCGCCGTCGTCGGCCTGGTCGTGATCCTCGTCTGCTACTCGCAGACCCGCAATGACAGCGATCAGCGCGACCAGATGGAGAGCCTCGTCCTCGCCCTGTTCGGGCTCGGCCTGGTGATCCTCGGCAGTGTGATGTACCTGCGCAACTCGCTGACCCGCTTCTTGCGCTTCTGGCTCGTGCGCCTGATCTACGAGCAGCGCGACCTCGCCCGCGGCGACGAGCGCTCGCGCTGACCGCATTCTCTCCCGGCCGAACGCGCCGGTGCCGGCCGGATCGCTCCGGCCGGCACCGTGGCATGGCTGGGAGCGGGCCGGGGCCCGCTGATCGTCAGCCCTTGTACTCGGTCGACGGATCGATCGAGATCTTGCCCGGCTCCGTGCAGGAGAACGTGCCCGCTTCGGTCGGGTAGACCCGCTCGTAGGCGCCGTTGTGCACGCCGACGATGATCACGCAGCTCGTCGGGATGCGCTTCGAGGGCGTGGTCGGCCCGATCAAGCCGCCGGCGTCGAAGTCCTCGACCTTGGCCAGCGCGTCGAGCAGCGCGGCCCGGGTCAGCCCGTTCGGGCCCTTCTCGCCGACGACCGCGTCGACCGCCGTCCTGAACAGCTGAGCGTTGACCCACGCGTTCATCGCGAAGTTGTTGTGCGTCTGGACGTGGGCCATGAACTCCTGCATCGCCGCGTTCTCGCTCGCCTCCTCGTAGGGGAGGGTGTAGATGAACGACTGGACGCCCTCGACCTCGCTGCCACCGGCGCTGAGGAACGCCGGGTCGTAGCACACCGGGGAGCACAGCCAGACCTTGACGGTGTCCACGCCCTGGGCCTTGGCCTCGCGGTACATGCCGAGGAAGTTGTTGATCGCCGGCAGGCTGTAGACGAAGGTGGAGCCCTTCTCCTTGGCGACGGTGGCGTACGGCGTGAAGTGGTCCTGCGTGTCACGGCTGCCCGCGCCGCCCTCGACGTCGGCGACGAGGCCGAGATCGCGCTGCATGTAGCGGAAGTTGGCCATCGCCGACTCGATCAGCGTGGGTGTGGTGTTCGCCAGGATGTACACGCCGTGGGCGTCGTCGCCGAGGACACTCTTGAGGTATTTCCCGGTCGCCGTCACCGCGGTGAGCTCGCGCACGCCGGTCTGCAGCGGGCACGGCTCACCGAGGTTCCAGGCGGAGAACGTCGACGGGTTGCACGCCTGGATCGGGCTCTGGATGAACGCGGGGGTCTCCGGCAGGCCCGTCTGGGCGCCCGCCTTGTCCTTGCAGTTGACCATCTCCGAGGTGTCGGCGACGAACAGCGAATACGTGCCGACCATGGCGAACGCGGTCTCGCAGCCCTTGGTGTAGCCGTTGCGCGTCTCGTTGGCGTCGAGCTTGGAGTCGTAGGTCTCGACCGCGACCTTCCGGCAGGCGAGCCCGCCAGAGGCGTTGACGGCGTCCGCCCAGCCCTTCATCGCGTCGATCGCACCCTGGGCGAGCCCCGGGGCGAGGGGGGAGCCGGTGTCGGCCATGGCCATCAGGGTGATCGTGTCGGCGGTGATCCCGACCTCGGTCGCCTCCAGCGTCACTCCCGCGCACGGGTCCTTCGCTGCCTCTGTCGTGGGTGCTTCGGGTGCCGCTGTCGTAGCCGTCGAGCCGACCGGCGCGGATGCGGTCGTCGCCGGTGCCTCCGTCGGTGCAGCGGCGGTGGTCGCGCCCGACGAGTCGTTGCGTGTCCCCCCCGAACCGCATGCCGCGGCGATGAAGGCCAGCCCGAGGGCAACAGCCGTGATCCTCTTCTTCACACTTCCCCCTTTGGTCGGAATGCTCCGACGACGTTACGGCGATGTGTGCGTCGTCACCTAGCTGTGCCGTGCGCCACGCGATGGTCAGCCCTTGGCCTCCGCTGCCGGATCGAGGGTGATCGTTCCCAGATCGGTGCAGAAGAACTTTCCCGGCTCGGTCGGGTAGGCCCGGCGGTACGCGCCGTCCTGCACCTCGACGATCACCAGGCAGCGACCGGGATTGCGATCCGCGGGCGTCGACGGGCCGATCAGGCCCCCGGCGTCGAAGTCCTTGATCTTGCCCAGTGCCTCGATCACCGCGGCTCGGGTGATCCCGTTCGGGCCCTTCTCGGCGACGACCGCGTCGACCGCCGTGGCGAACAGGTCGGCAGCGATCCAGGCGTTGATCGCGAAGTTGTTCTTCGTCGGTGAGTACTTGACGAAGTCCTGCAGCTCGGCGTTGAGCGACTCCTCCTCGTAGGGGAGCGTGTTCAGGTACGACTGCACCCCTTCCACATCGGCGCCCCCCGCCTTGAGGAAGGCGGGGTCGTAGCACGTCGTGCCGCACAGCCAGAGCTTGACGGTGTCCACGCCTTGGGCCTTGGCCTCCTTGTACAGGCCGAGGAAGCTGTTGTAGTTCGGCTGGGAGAAGACGAAGTTGGAGCCCTTGTCCTTCATCGTCGTGGCGAACGGCGTGAAGTGGTCCTGGGTGTCGCTGCTCGCCGCCCCGCCCTCGGCGTCGGCGGTCAGGCCGAGATCCTTCTGCATGTAGCGGAACGTGGCCATCGCCGACTGGATCAGCGTGGGCGTCGCGTTGGCGTAGAGGTACATGCCGTGGGCGTTCTCGCCGACGACGGTTCGGATGTAGTTCCCGGGCGCGCTCTGCACGTGCAGCTCACGCACCCCGTCCTTCGGGGGGCAGGGCTCGCCGAGGTTGTTCACCCCGAACGTCGACGGGTTGCAGGCCTGCAACGTGGACTGGATCACCGCCGGTGTCTCCGGGATCCCGATCTTCGCTCCCGTCTTGTCCGGGCAGTCGCTCAACGCCGAGATGTCGGCGACGAACAAGGAGTACGTGCCGACCATGGCGAACGCCGACTCGCAGCCCTTGGTGTAGCCGTTGCGCACCTCGTTGGCGTCGAGCTTGGAGTCGTACGTCTCGAGGACGATCGTGCGGCACGCGCCGCCGCCGTTTGCGTTGGCCCGCTCGACCCATCCCTTCATCGCGTCCACAGCGCCCTGGGCAAGCCCCGGGGCAAGCGGGGAACCGGTGTCGGCCATGACCATCAAGGTGATCGTGTCGGCCGTGATCCCGGTGTCGGTCGCCTCGAGGGTGACGCCGGCGCAGGGATCCTTGGCCATCTCCGTCGTCGGCGCCTGGGAAGTGCTCCCCGATGGTGCACCGGTCGTGGCAGGGGCTGCCGTCGTTGCTGCCGGCGCGACGGTCGTCGCTGCAGGGGCCACCGTCGTCGCCGAACCGGCATCGTTGCGCGACCCGCCCGAGCCGCACCCACCGGCGACCATCGCCAGACCGACTGCTGCCGCGATCAGTGATCGTCTCATCGCTCCCCCTTTGCGACTGTGCCCGGGGAAGTTAGGCGACGTCGTTGCGCCCCGTCCAGGGTCGGGGCCGTGACATCGGGCCAGCGGGGCTGCCGACCGGGGGACGGCCGGCAGCCCCCGAGGAGCGGGTGGGCGGTGCCGAGAGGGTCAGCCCTTGAACTCGGTGGACGGGTCGATCGAGATCTTCCCTGGCTGGGTGCAGTGGAACGTACCGGGCTCGGCGGGGAAGACCCGATGGAACGCTCCGTCGCGCACCTCCACGGTGACGATGCACGTCGCCGGGATCCGCTGCGAGGGCGTCGCCGGGCCGATCAGGCCGCCCGCGTCGAAGTCCTTCACCTTGCCGAGCGCCTCGATCACGTTCGCCCTGGTCAGCGCGTTCGGTCCCTGCTCGTCGACGATGGTGTTCACCGCTGTCGCGAACAGTTCGGCAGAGAGCCAGGCGGCGAAGGAGAACGTGTTGTGAGTGGCCACGTTGTCGACGAACTTCTTCATCGCCGGGCTGACGTCGGCCTCTTCGAACGGTAGGCCGGTGAGGATCACCTGCACGCCGTCGAGTTGGCTTCCGCCAGCCTTGATGAACGCGGGGTCGTAGCACGTCGTCGTGCACAGCCAGAGCTTGACGGTGTCGACACCCTGTGACTTCGCTTCTTGGAACAGGCCGATGAAGCTCTTGAACGCGGGGAGGAAGTAGACGAAGTTGGAGCCCTTGTCCTTCATCGTCGTGGCGAACGGCGTGAAGTGGTCCTGGGTGTCGGTGCTCGCCGCGCCGGCCTCGACGTCAGGGACGATGCCCTGCACGTTTTGCATGTAGCGGAAGTTGGCCATTGCCGACTGGATCAGCGTCGGTGTCGCGCTGGCCAGGATGAACACGCCGTGCGGATCGTCCCCGACGACCGAGCGGATGTACTCGCCCGTTGCGGAGGTCACGGTCAACTCGCGCACGCCCGTCTGCGGTGGGCACGGTTCGCCGAGGTTGGTGAAGCTGAACGTGCTCGGGTTGCACGCCTGGAGCGTGCTCTGGATGACTGCGGGAACCTCCGGGATCCCGATCCTTGCTCCGGTCTTGTCGGGGCACTCGCTCATCGCCGAGATGTCGGCGACGAACAGGGAGTACGTGCCGACCATGGCGAACGCCGACTCGCAGCCCTTGGTGTAGCCATTGCGCACCTCGTTGGCGTCGAGCCGCGAGTCGTACTCCTCGACGACGACCTTGCGGCAGGCGAGCCCTCCGTTGGCGTTGGTCATCGCCGCCCAGCCCTTCATCGCCTCGACCGCGCCGGTTGCCAGTCCGGGGGAGAGGGGTGAACCGGTGTCGGCCATGATCATCAGCGTGATCGTGTCGGCGGTGATTCCGGTCTCGGTCGCTTCCAGCGTGACGCCGGCGCAGGGGTCCTTGGCCGCTTCGGTGGTCGGCGCGGCTGTCGACGGCGCCGCGGTGTCGCCCGCCTGGCCGGTGGCCGCGGTCGTGGCGGGTGGCGGGGGCGCCGTGTTCGCTGCCGCGGTCGTCGCGCTGCTGCCTCGCTCACCTCCCGATCCGCACGCTGCGGCGAGCAGCGCCAGGCCGAGAGCAGCGGCCGTCAGTCTCCGTCTCACGTTTCCCCCTAGAGGTCGCACCAGGCGCCCTACGGTAGAACAGGACTCTAGTTCAGATCCACCGGAGGTACTCTCCGGGGGCGTGACGGGGGTCTCTCGGGAGTGCGGGCGATCAGTCGCGTGACTGGAGGGCGACGGCGCCGAGGATCAGGGCGATCCCGGCGGACTCGACAGGGCGAGGGAACTGGGACAGGACGACCATCCCCATGGCGGCAGCGATCACCGGGAGCAGCGCTTGGAGGACGGCGAAACGACGGGCCGTGACCCGGCGGAGCACCGCTTGGTCGATCGCGTAGGGGATCGCGCTGGAGAGCACGCCGACGAGCACCCCGGCGAGCACGAGCCGCGGGTGGCTGCCGATCGGTGCGAGGCCACCTGCGCTGGTCGCGGCGAAGGGAAGGAGAACCACCGAGCCCACGGCGAGCCCGATGGCCAGCCCGACCACGCTGCGCTGCAGGCGGGCCACCCGCCACCCGGTGACGATGTACCCAGCCCACATCGCCGAGGCGGCGAGCACGTAGGCCAGCCCGAGTGGGTCGAACTCGAAGCGAGAGAGGACGACCACGCCGGCCAGCGCCGCGCCGAGGGCGAGAGCGTTGCGCGCCGTGCGCGTCGTCGCCGCGGCGACGGCGACGGGGCCGAGGAACTCGATCGCCACCGCCTTGCCCAGGTCGAGACGGTCGAGAGCGAGGTAGATCGACAGGTTCATCAACGCGGTCGCCGTCCCGAAGGCGCAGACGACCAGGACGTCGCGGCGGGGCCAGCCGCGCCAGCCCTGCCGGCCGGCGACGGCGGCGAGAACGGCGGCCCCCCCGACGACGCGCAACATCGCCACGAGCTGGGGGGAGGCCTCGTCGAACAGCCGCACGGCGATCGACGCCCCCGCGTACTGGGCGACCCCCCCGAGGACGAACAGTGCCTCCGGCGACGCCGTCGCCATCCACCCGGGTGCGCGCCGCTGGCCGGGCACGAGCGCCACGCTACTTCGCGGGTCGCGTCGGTACGTTGGCGTGGCCATGGCTCGCTTCCGCATCTTCGGGATCCCCGTCCAGGTCGATCCCTGGTTCGTCCTCGGGCTGCTGTTCATCTACAGCTACTCCGGTGGGCACCGGGTGGGGGCGTTCGCCACGATCGCGATCGGGGTGTTCACCCTCGTCCACGAGCTCGGCCATGCGCTCGTCGCCCGCTACTACGGCTGTGAGGTGTCGATCCGCCTCAACCTGTTCGTCGGGTGGGCGTCGTACTCCTCGGCCCAGCCGTTGTCCCGCCGCCAACAGGTGGTGATCAGCCTGTTCGGCCCTCTCAGCCAGCTCGGGGGGGCGCTCGCGGCGATGGGTGTCGTCCATCAGCTGTTCGGCCGGGGAACGATCGATCGGGCCGTGCTGTTCGATCTGTGGCAGGGCCTGAGCTGGGCGGGCGTCGTCATCGCCCTGCTCAACCTGCTCCCCCTGTGGCCGCTCGACGGCGGTCATGTCGTGCGCCACATCCTCGGGATCTGGCTCTCCGACCGGCGGGCGTTGCGTGCCGTGCTGTACCTGTCGCTCGCCGGCCTCGCCGTGTTGGTCGTCGTCGGAGTGTTGGCCCAGAACGGTGGCTTCCTCGCCGACCAGCGCGTCGCCGCACCCCGCCGAGCGGCCTTCGCTCTGTTCCGCCCGTCGCTGATCAGCGCGCTGTGGGCGCAGATCGCCGCGTTCCCTGCCTACTTGTTGACGATCCCCTGGTTCTTGATCCTGTTCAGCGGGCTGCTCACGTTGCAGGCGTTGAACCAGCTCTCGACTCGTCCCGTGGCCCAGGCCCCCGGTGACGCCTCGTTCGTCGACGCCTCGGTCGTCACCGCCGAGGCTCGGGGGTGGGTGGAGCATCGCGTGCCCCAGCTGCCCGCGGGGTGGAGCGCATCGCCCTGGCTCCTCGCCCATGTTGCCTTGCGCGCCGGTGACACGAGAGGCGCCGACGCCGCGCTGGCTCAGGTGACGACCGGGGGCCGGCGATGGGTGCTCCCCGATCCCGGCCGTGCCGAGATCGAGGAGTTGGTCGCCCGCGTGCCCCGGCCGTTGCCGATCGGGGAGACCGGGCCCAGCCTGATGCTTGCCCGGGTACTGGGTGCGCACGGCGACCCGGTCGAGTTGCTCCACTACTGCGCCGCGTTGTACGAGCGCAGCGGGGTCGTCGAGGCGCTGCTCGTCGCTGCCGGCGCGCTCGTCCGGCGGGGCTTCCCCGACGATGCGATGCGTTGGCTCGAGCGGGCGATGCACGAGCAGCCCGACCTCGGGCGCTTGGCGACGGACCCCGCGTTCCTCTCCTTGCACCAGCGCGACGACTTCCGCCGGCTCGTCGAACACGTCCGCCTGGCGACCTGACACCACCCCCCGCTCCGCCCAACTTTGGAGGAAGTTGCCGTGTGAGAGCCGGACAACCTCCAAAGTTGGGGGGCCTGGGTCAGTGGGAGATGATCGTCAGGTGGGTCGGGGGGCGTTCGGGGGCCTCGGCGGGCGACGATGCCCAGCCGAGGTAGGTCAACGAGACGATCGTCGTCCCCAGCTCGAAGCCGCACAGCTCGGCGACCGCATCGTTCGCCCCCTTCGGGCAGGAGCTCCAGAAGCTGGCCAACCCGAGCGTCGTCGCCGCGAGGAGCATGTTCTGGTGTCCAGCGGCGACGGTGTAGCGGTTCTCCGTGCTGCGTAGCGGTGAGTCGCCGGGGGCGGCTCCGACGGCGAGCATCGCCGGGGTACGCAGGTACTTGACCCGTGCCTTGGCGATCCTGGCCGCCTCGTCGCCGTGGGCCTCCATCGCCGTGGCGACGGTCTCGCCGAGGTGAGCCCGCCCCTCGCCGACGAACACGGCGAACCGGCAGGGCCAGGTGCGCTTGTGGTTCGGGGCCCACTGGGCGAGCTCGCAGAGCTCGTGGACGAGCTCGACCGGAACCTCCCGCTCCTTGTCGACGTGCATGCTCGTGCGCCGGGCGTGGATCAGTGCGCGCAGGTCGTCGAAGTCAACACCCATGGGCTGCATGATGCCGCCCAGTCCCGCCGAACGCTCGCCGGTAGCGTTCCGCCGATGTCCAGCGGCACCGGCGGGTCGGTCGTCATCCCCGCGCACAACGAGCAGGCCGTGATCGGCAGGACGCTGGCCACGCTCACCGACGGGCTGGACCTGGGCGCCGTGCGCGTGGTCGTCGTGGCCAATGGCTGCGCCGACCGCACCGCCGGGATCGCCCGCGCGGTGCCGGGCGTGGAGGTGATCGAGATCCCCGCCTCGGGCAAGACCGGGGCGCTGAACGCGGGGGAGGCGGTGCTCAGTGAGGCGATGCCCCGCCTGTATCTCGACGCCGACATCGAACTCACCGGGCGGGCGGCGACCGCCGTGCTCGACGCCCTCCGGGCCGGGGCGATCGCGGCCCGCCCGCCGATCACGTTCCACACAGCGCAGAGCGCCTGGCCGGTGCGTCGCTACTTCGCGGCGAACGCGCGGATCCCGAGCGTGATGGCCGAGCTGTGCGGGGGAGGGGCCTACGGGTTGTCGACCACCGCCCGGGCGCGCTTCGCCGAGTACCCCGACGTGGTCGCCGACGATCTGTTCATCTCCCGGATCGTCGCTCCGGAGGAGGTGACGGTCGTCGACACCGACCCGCTCGTCGTACGCGTCCCGCGCACGACGAGGGCACTCCTCGCCATCCTCCGCCGCTCCGTGCGGGGCAACAGGGAGTTCGCCGCGGCGATGCCGGACCTCGCCCGGGACACGACCGGATCGACGACGGCCGGACTTCGTGCCCAGCTCCGCTCCTGGCGCACGGCACCGGATGCGCTCGTCTACGCCTGTTTCGCCGTCGCTGCCCGCCTGCTCGTCCGCTTCGGCAAGCAGCCGGTGACGTGGGAGCGTGACGACACCTCGCGCACCTGACCCTGCCGGGCGGGAGCGCCCGGCACACGGCCCGAGGCGCCGCCCGCGCCCGCTGGGCGCGACGAGGGTTCCTCAGGACGCGGTGAGCGCGGTGAGCTGCCGTTCGAAGCTGCCCATGTCGAAGTAGTCGCGCCACAGGGTGATCAGGCCCGAGTCGTCGACCTCGAACACCCCGGCGACGGGCAGCTCCAACCAGCCGTCACCGATGTGGAAGCGGTCCACGCGCTCATTGAACACGACGTCGCCGGCTTCGTGCTGGCGGAGGATCTGCCAGTCGAGCTCGGAGGCCAGGCCCAGGTATCCGCGCAGCGCCGCCGCCAGAGCCTCGCGCCCGATGATCGGACCGATCGGCATGTTCTCGTAGGAGATTCCCTCCGCGGCGAGGGCGACGGCGGCATCGACGTCCATCCGTTCGATCGCCCGGAGGAACTCGGTGACCACCTCTGCTGCGCCCATCGCGTCACCGTACTACCGCGCCGGAACGAGGCAGGACGGACGTGGCCGGTCACGTCGAGGTGGGCACGCGATCGTCGTCGGCGCGCTCAGTGGCTGTGCAATGCGGCGTTCAGCCCGCCCCACGAACCGCTGCGCGCGCGAGCTTCGACGGTCCCGGTGCGCCCGTTGCGCAAGAACATCATGTTGTTCACCCCGGACAGCTCGCGAGCCTTGACCACCTCGCCGTCGGGGAGCGTCACCGGTGTCGAGGCCGTGAGATACAGGCCGGCCTCGACGACGCAGTCGTCGCCGAGGGAGATCCCCAGGCCCGCGTTCGCCCCGAGCAGGCAGCGTTCCCCGAGGGAGATCGTCTCCTTGCCGCCGCCTGAGAGAGTGCCCATGATTGACGCGCCGCCACCGATGTCCGATCCGTCGCCGACGACGACACCGGCGGAGATCCGCCCCTCGACCATCGAGGCGCCCAGCGTGCCGGCGTTGAAGTTGCAGAAACCCTCGTGCATGACGACCGTCCCACTGGCCAGATGGGCCCCGAGGCGGACCCGGTCGGCATCGGCGATGCGCACCCCGGAGGGAACGACGTAGTCGAGCATCCGGGGGAACTTGTCCACGCTGCGCACCGTGAGCAGGCGCCCGGCGCGGCGCTCGGCGAGCTGGACGGCGGCGAGGTCGTCGATCGCCACCGGCCCGAGGTTCGTCCAGGCGACGTTCGTCAACGCCCCGAACACACCGTCGAGGTTGATCGTGCGCGGCGCGGCGACCCTCCCGGAGAGAAGGTGCAAGCGCAGATAGGCGTCGACCGCCTCGGCCGGGGCGATCGAGGTGTCGATCACCAGCGAGGTGGGGAGCATCTCGACGCGGCGCAGCGGGTCCGCCGTCGCCGGAGGGAGCGCGGCGAGCGCCGCGGCATCGACGGTGTCCCCCCAACCGAACGTCGGGTACCACACGTCGAGCGTCGCTCCCCGCGAGTCGCGGGTCTCGATGCCGGCACCCCAGGCAGCAGGCATGGTCAGAACACCTCCGGGCGGAGAGTGGGGAACAGCAGGACTTCCTTGATCGAATCCGTGCCGGCGAGGAGCATCGCGACGCGGTCCATGCCGATGCCGAGGCCTCCGGTCGGGGGCATCCCGTACTCCAGGGCGCGCAGGTAGTCCTCGTCGACGGTGCCCGCCTCGGCGTCGCCCGCCTCCTTGGCCCGTTGCTCGTCCTCGAAGCGGGCCCGCTGTTCGCGTGGGTCGTTCAGCTCGGAGTAGCCGTTGGCCAGTTCCCGCCGGCCGACGAACAGCTCGAACCGCTCCGTCAGGGCGGGATCGTCGCGGTCGGCGCGGGCCAGCGGGGAGACCTCCACCGGGTGGCCGGTGACGAACGTCGGGGCGACGAGCGAGGACTCCGCCGTCGCCTCGAACAGCTCTTCGATCAGCTTGCCTGGCCCCCAATGCGGCTCGTAGTGCACGTCATGGGCATCGGCGAGTTGGCGAGCTCGGGCAACGGGCATCGTCGGGTGGACCTCCTCGCCGACCGCCTCGGCGACGAGGTCGATCATCCGCGCCCGCCGCCACGGTTCGGCGAGATCGAGCGGGTGCCCGTCGACCTCGACGACGGTGGAACCGGTCGCGTCGAGCGCGGCGGTGCGGATCAGCGTCTCGGTGATCCCCATCACCTCGGAGTAGTCGCCGAACGCCCAGTACAGCTCGAGCATCGTGAACTCGGGGTTGTGCCGGGTGGAGATCCCCTCGTTGCGGAAGATCCGCCCGATCTCGTAGACCCTCTCCATTCCCCCGACGATCAACCGCTTGAGGTGCAGCTCGAGAGCGATGCGCAGGTAGAGGGTCATGTTCAGCGCGTTGTGGTGGGTGACGAACGGTCGGGCGTGGGCCCCGCCGGGCTCGACGTGGAGGACGGGCGTCTCCACCTCGATGAACCCGTGCGCGTCGAGCGTGCGGCGGAAGCTGGAGATCAGCGCGTGGCGGACCTCGAAGACCCGCCGGGCCTCGGCGTTGACGATCAGATCGGCGTAGCGCTGGCGGTAGCGGGTGTCGGTGTCGGTCAGTCCCCGCCACTTGTCCGGGAGCGGACGGACGGCCTTGGCCAGCAGTTCGAAGCTCTCGACGCGCAGCGACAGCTCACCCTTGCGCGTCGTCATCATCGTTCCCTCGGCGCCGACCCAGTCGCCGAGGTCGAGCGCGCCGAACGCAGCGAACGCGTCGTCGCCGACGACCGCCTTGGAGACGAACAGCTGCAGCTCACCGGAGCGGTCGCGCATCGTGGCAAAGATCAGCTTGCCCTGGGTGCGGATCAGCATCAGGCGTCCGGCGATGCGGGCCCGATCCTCCGTCTCGGTTCCCGGTGGCAGGTCGCCGTGCACGGCGCGCAGCTCGGCGAGGGTCGCGCTGCGATCGAAGCGATACGGGTAGGGCTGACCGCCCGCGGCGCGCAGCGCGTCGATCTTGGCGAACCTGTGCGACCGCTCCGCGTCGAGCCCGCTCCCCGCCGTCACCTCGCCGGCGCTCGGCTCGGCGGTCTCCTCGGTCCTTGGCTGATCCACGAGGGTGCGACCCTACCGCTCCTGTCGCTGATGGGTCCCGTCCGTCCCGCAGTGCCGGGCGGGCTGTCCGCGCGGCGTGACCGGCCACCGGGCATGCGCTCGGGTACGTTGCCCGTCCCGTGACCCGCCGGCCGTCGTCGTACCTGCTCCTCGGTGCGCTCCTCGCCGTGGTGTTCGCCGGTAGCAGCGCGGCCGCCAGTGGTTCGTCGGTCGCCGCATCGCCCGCTGCGGTGCCGGCCGCGGCGAGCGGTCCCTCCTCCTCCGCCGCCGCCGGCGGCAGCTCGGCGGCCGGCGAGGTGGCGACCGCGACGGTGACGGCGATGCGCGCCGGTGCGGTCGCCGACATGGTCAGCGTCAGTGCCTCGAGTCGCCTCCCGCCGCCGGTCGTGGACGCCGCGCTGCGCGCCGCGGCCGCCGCCGGCGGCGTCGCCCTTCCCGGCGGCGCCTCTCAGATCGGGCTTCTCGCCGTCCGCCGTGGCGGTGTCGCCCTTCAACAAGCTCCGGCGGGGTACCGCTACCCGGTCGGGCTGACCGTCCTCCCGGTCGAAGCAGCGATGGCCGCGATGGGTCCGGCCGTGTCCGGCGTGCTCGCCCTCGGCCGAGTCGTCCTCTCCGAGACGGGCGCGTCGCTCCGCAACGGGGTCGCTCCCGGGGACACGCTCGACGTCGTCGGGCGCGGCGGGGAGGTCGTGAACCTCGTCGTCGGTGCGATCGTCCCCGATGCCGGCGTCGGCGGTGCCGAGCTCGTCGCCCGCCAGGAGGAGGCCGATCTGCTCGGGGCTGGAGCCACGACCCGGGTGCTGATCTGGGGCATGCGCTCGCGCGCCGAGATCGACCGGTCGTTGGCGGCGAACGGGTTGATCGCTCCCGTGGCGCGCGTGGAGCGGTCGTGGGACCCGCTGCGCCCGGACGCGAC
>CAZQEJ010000002.1:0-5564 GCA_964592165.1 uncultured Ilumatobacteraceae bacterium
GGTCGGCACTCCGCGCTCTGCTGCCGGAGAGAAGCATCCCCTGGGTGCCCGACGGTGGCACTGCCGACGTCGTCGATGCCCACGTGGTCATCTGCGCAAGGCGCGCCCACCAGCGGGTGGTCACCTCCGATCCCGAGGACCTTCGACGCCTCGATCCGACCATCGAGATCTTTCGCGTGTGACCGGCGCGAGATGCTGGGCAGGTGGAGCACGTCTTCGTTTACGGAACGCTGTTGCCCGGCGAGGTCCGCTGGCATCACCTCGCCCCCTTCGTCGTCGGGGACGGCGCGACCGACTCCGTCGACGGCACGCTCTACGACACCGGCGTCGGCTACCCCGCGGCCCGCTTCGGAACCGGGTCCACCGTCCACGGCCAGACGTTCACCCTGCGCGCCGACACCGCCGCCGACGCGCTGCGCCTCCTCGACGACGTCGAAGGCGCCGTCGAGGGCCTCTACGTCCGTCGCTCGATCACCACCCACCGAGGCACCACCGTCTGGGCCTACGAGTACGGCGACGGCCTCAGCCTGACGGCGATCACCCACGGCTCCTGGCTCGCCCACCGCCAGCGCCGCTGACACCGGATCCGCCGGCCTGCGACCTACACGTCCGCGGGCCCGATCAGTTCGGCAACATCGGGGTGCGTTGCACTCAGCCCTTCGTCGAGGGTCACCAGCCGCCCGGATCGGCGTCGCGCCTGCTCGGCCAGATACGCATCGGTGACCTGACGGTGGCCGATGACACCGTTCATGGTCACCTCCGCGAAACCGAAGTCGTCGGCCCAGAACGAGTGATCGGCCCGTTCGGTCAGACGTTCGACCACGGCACGCGCATCAGCGGAAGAAATCCCATCGCGGATCAGGAAGCGGACCAAGGATCCCTGCGTCGACGGCGTCGTCGCGAACCGGTCGCCGATCGGACGGCTCGCCCACCATCGCTCGACACGATCGTGGTGAACGTGCTCGACGACGAGCAACGCGATGAGAACGTTGCTGTCGAGCAGGGTCACCATCAGTCGTCCTCGAGAGAGCGGACATCCTCGGAGCTCACCGGATGACCGACACGCACGACCGTGAGCCCCGTCACAGGACTCGTCGTCAGCGCAGAGTCACCGGCGGGCTCCAAGACCTTGGCGAGAAGGTCGTTGACCGTTTCGCTCAGTGTCCGGCGGGAGTCGCGGGCGAGCGACAGGGCCTTGCGATGTAGTTCAGGGCGCAGGTCAATCGTCGTACGCATCACGATGCATGGTAGCGTCGTGATGCACGATACCCGGAGTTGCTACTGCAAGCCCGCGTTGACGCCGCCGTCGACGGGGAGCGCGGCTCCGGTGATGTAGCGGGCCTGCGCGCTGCACAAGAAGGCGACCACGGCGCCGAAGTCGTCGGGGTCGCCGACCACACCCGCGGGTATCCCCCAGTCCGCCGGATCGAGACGGCCGAGGGCGACGAGCCGATCGGTCGCGTGAATCCCCGGCTGGACGGAGTTGACGGTCACCCCATCGGCGGCGACCTCCCGGGCGAGCGTCTTGAGGAATCCGGTGACCCCGGCGCGCGCCGTGTTCGACAGGATCAGCGTGGGGATCGGCTGGCGGACCGAGACGGAGGTGATCGCCACCACCCTCCCCCAGTGCTGGGCCTGCATCGCCGGCACCGCGGCCTTGCACATCGCCACGACGGAGAGCAGGTTGAGCTCCAACGCCGCGGGGTAGGCGTCGACCGCGGTCGAGGCGAACGTGCCCGCCGGCGGCCCACCGGCGTTCGTCACGAGGATGTCCACCCCACCGAGGGCCTCGGCCGCCGCCTCGACGAAGGCCGTGCCTCCCGCGGCGGTGCCGACGTCGGCGACGAGGGGGACACACGACGGGCCGAGCAGTTCGGCTGCCGCCGCCAAGCGCTGTTCGTCGCGCCCGCAGATCGCGACGCGCACCCCCGCGGCGACGAGCGCCTTCGCCGACCCGAGGCCGAGCCCCGCCGATCCCGCGGCGACCGCCGCACGCTTGCCCTGCAGACCGAGATCCATCCGCCCGACCGTAACGTTGCGCGCCGCGCCCGGTGGAGCTCGGCGGCACGGGTAGCCTCCCGGCGTTCGAAAGAGCGTGACGACGATGGCATCTGACCCCAACGGCCCCGACGACTTCTGGCTCGACGCGATCGCCGACGCCGATCCCTACCCGTACTGGTTGGAGGATCAGGACGCCCCGGACTCCAACCCGACGCTCGTCCGCACGGAGAACTGCGACCTGTGCGTCGTCGGTGGCGGCTACACCGGGCTGTGGACGGCGATCATCGCCAAGGAGCGCGACCCGTCGCGCGACGTCGTGCTGATCGACGCCCACGAGGTCGGCTCGGCAGCGAGCGGGCGCAACGGCGGGTTCATGGACTCGTCGTTGACCCACGGCGTGGCCAACGGCCAGCAGCGCTTCGGCGACGAGGTTCCCGTGCTCGAACAGCTCGGGCTGGAGAACCTGAACCAGATCGAAGCGGCGATCAAGCGCTACGGGATCGACTGCGACTACGAGCGCACCGGTGTGATCGACGTGGCCACGACCACCCATCCGGCGAGCTACCTCGACGAGCTGCGCGACGACTTCGTCCAGCTCCGCCTGCTCGGCCAACCCGTCGAGTTCCTCGACCAGGCCCACATCCAGGCGATGATCCACTCCCCGACGTACACGGGAGGCCTGTGGCGCAAGGACCGCGCCGCCCTCGTCGACCCGGCCCGCCTGGTGTGGGGGCTGAAGGCCGCGGCCGAGTCGCTCGGCGTGCGGATCTACGAGGACACCAAGGCCACCTCGATCGAGCGCGACGGCGTCGGCGTGCTCGTGACCACCCCCCTGGGGCGGGTCCGCGCGGCGCGCGTCGCGCTCGGCACGAATGCGTTCCCCCCGCTGCTCAAGCGGATCCGCCACTACATCGCGCCGGTGTACGACTACGTGCTCGTCACCGAGCCGCTGTCCGCGGAGCAGCTCGACTCGATCGGCTGGGCCGGGCGTCAGGGGCTGTCGGACATCCCCAACCAGTTCCACTACTACCGCTTGACCGAGGACAACCGGATCCTGTGGGGCGGCTACGACGCGCTGTACTTCTTCCGCGGCAAGGTCTCCACCGAGCTCGAGCAGCGCCCGGCGACGTGGGCCAAGCTCTCCCGCCACTTCTTCTCCACGTTCCCCCAGCTGGAAGGGATCCGCTTCTCCCACGCGTGGGGCGGAGTGATCGACACCTGCAGCCGCTACTGCGTGTTCTGGGGCAAGGCGATGCAGGGCCGGGTCGCCTACGCTGTCGGCTACACCGGTCTCGGCGTCGGCTCCACCCGCTTCGGCGCGGAGGTCATGCTCGACCTGCTCGACGGTCGCCGTTCCGTCGCCACCGATACGAAGTTCGTGCGCGACAAGCCGCTGCCGTTCCCTCCCGAGCCGTTCCGTTTCGCCGGGATCCAAGCGACGCGCTGGTCGCTCGACCGCGAGGACCACACCGGCAAGCGCAACGTGTGGCTGCGCACGCTGGACCGCCTCGGCCTCGGCTTCGACAGCTGACACGGACCTCCCGCCTGCCAGGCGATCCGGAGGGCACCGGTACGCTGGCCACGTGGGGATTCCGCGCGAAGAGGTCACCGATGTTGCCGCGGTCGGCGCGGCGCTCAGCGAGCATGGATACCTGCCCGACGAAGGATTGGCCACCGCCGTGTTCCTGGCGATCACCCTCCACCGCCCGCTGCTCCTCGAAGGCGAGGCCGGGGTCGGCAAGACGGAGGTCGCCAAGGTCCTCGCCCGCTGGACGGGCGGGGAGCTGATCCGCCTCCAGTGCTACGAGGGGATCGACGCCTCCCAGGCCGTGTACGAGTGGGACTACACCCGCCAACTCCTCCACCTGCGCGCCGCGGAGGCGACCGGCGAGTCCGGGCGGACCGACACCGAGTCGCTCGAGGACCAGCTCTACTCCGAGCGGTTCCTCGTCAAACGGCCGCTGTTGCGAGCGATCGAGCGGCGCGAGGGACCCCCGCCGATCCTGCTCATCGACGAGGTCGACCGGGCCGACGACGAGTTCGAGGCGTTCCTCTTGGAGGTCCTCTCTGACTACCAGGTGACCGTCCCCGAGCTGGGCACGTTCCGCTCGAGCGTGCCGCCGATCGTCATCCTCACCTCCAACCGGACCCGCGACGTGCACGACGCGCTGAAGCGGCGCTGCCTGTACCACTGGGTGGAGCACCCGAGCTTCGAGCGGGAGGTGGCGATCGTCCGCCTGCGCGCCCCGCTCGTCGCCGAGGAGCTCACCCGTCAGGTCGCCGCCGCCGTCGAGGCCCTGCGCGAGATGCACCTGTACAAGCCGCCGGGGGTCGCCGAGACGATCGACTGGGCGATGTCCCTCGGGGCGCTGGGGGCGACCCGTCTCGACGAACAGCTCGTCTCGGCCACGCTGGGCACGGTGCTCAAGTACCGCGAGGACCAGCAGCGGGTCCGCTCCAGCGGTGTGGCCGAGCTCGTCAAGCAGGCGTTCGAACGTGGGCTCCGCCACGACTGACGCCGGGCGCGCGCCGCACCCCGACCCGAGCGCGGCGCGGCGTGCCGACAGCGACGCGACCCGCCTCGCCGTCGCCTTCGCCCGGGTGCTGCGCGGCACGGGGTTGAGCGTGCCGATCGACGCCGTGCTCACGTTCAGCGACGCCCTCGGGCGGGTCGGGATCACCCGCCGCGACGCCGTGTACTGGGCGGGGCGGGCGACGCTCGTGCGCCGCCCGGAGGATGTCGGCGTCTTCGATCGGGCGTTCGCCGTGTTCTGGGAGCAGCGCGCCGCGCAGGTCGACCTCAGCGCCCCGATCGAGGAGGAGATCACCCTCGCCCTCGACGACCCCGATGACGATGGCGGCGACGGCGCCCGGGACGAACCCGACGACACTCCGACGATCCAGCTCCGCTTCTCCGCCGCCGAGGTCCTGCGCGCCAAGGACTTCGCCGCGTACACGCCCGACGAGCTCGCCGCGGCGCAGCTGATGATGGGCCGGATGCGCCTCGCCGGCACGCCGCGGCGTAGCCGGCGGCTCGTCGCCGGGCGGGCCCACAGCCATCCCGACCTGCGCCGCACGGTGCGCGCCGCGCTGCGTTGCGGCGGGGAGCCGATCGAGCAGTTGCACCGCGAGCCGGGCGAGCGGCTGCGCCGGTTGGTCCTCCTCCTCGACGTGTCCGGGTCGATGGAACCGTACTCCCGGGCGTTGATCCGCTTTGTCCAGGCCGCGGTCGCCGGGCGGCAACGGGTCGAGGCGTTCGCCCTCGGGACGCGCCTGACGCGCCTCACCCGCGAGCTGCACTCCCACGACCCGGACCGGGCCGTCGCCCAGGCCGCGCAGCGCGTCGTCGACTGGAGCGGGGGGACCCGCCTCGGCGAAGCGCTCGGCGACTTCAACGACAACTGGGGGATGCGCGGCATGGCCCGGGGGGCGATCGTCGTCATCCTCTCCGACGGATGGGACCGCGGCGACCCCGATCACCTCGCCGAGGAGATGCGCCGCTTGTCGCGCGCCGCCCACCTCGTCGTGTGGGTCAACCCGCTGAAGGTCACCCCCGGCTACGC
>CAZQEJ010000002.1:5664-31964 GCA_964592165.1 uncultured Ilumatobacteraceae bacterium
CGACAGGCACGGAGGTGGTACGGGTGCGTGACATCCTCGACGACATCGAGCGGTGGCGGACCGCGGGACGGAAGGTGGCGCTCGCCCGCGTCGTGGACATCGAGGGTTCCGGGCCGCGCCAACCGGGAGCGGCGATGGCCGTCAGCGAGGACGGCGAGGTCGCCGGGTCGGTCAGCGGCGGGTGCGTCGAGTCGGCCGTCGTCGGCGAGGCGCTCGGCGTGCTCGCCACGGGGACGCCGAAGCTCGTCACCTTCGGCTACTCCGACGACGATGCGTTCGCCGTCGGGCTGACCTGCGGGGGCACGATCCACCTGTTCGTCGAACCGTTGGACTGGTGAGCGCGGTGAGCATCTACACCGAGCTGCGCGACGCGCTGCGCGTCCAGGCTCCGGTCGCCCTGGCGACCGTCGTCGACGGTCCCGGCACCGGCGCCAAGCTCCTCGTCCGCCCCGACCACGAACCCCTCGGCTCGCTCGGTGACCCGGAGCTCGACCGGATCGCCGGGCGCGACGCGCTCGGCGAGCTGGAAGCGGGACGTACCGGCATCCGCCACTACGGCCCGCACGGTGAATCCACCCCGGAGGACCTGATCGACACGCCGGTGCTCGCCGTGTTCATCGAGAGCTGGGCGCCTCCGCCGCAGATGTGGGTGTTCGGGGCGGTCGACTTCACCGCCGCCCTGGCCAAGGTCGCCGCGGTCCTCGGCTACCGGGTGACGGTGTGCGACGCGCGGGAGGTCTTCGCCACCCGCCGCCGGTTCCCCACCGCGGACGAGATCGTCGTCTCCTGGCCGGGGCCGATGTTCGAGGAGCGAGGCCACACGCTCGGGCCGCGCGACGCGGTGTGCATCCTCACCCACGACACGAAGTTCGACGTGCCCGCGGTGCGCGGCGCGTTGGCGACGAAGGTCGGCTACATCGGGATCATGGGGTCGCGCAAGACCCACGATCACCGGCTCAAGCGCCTGGCCGAGGCCGGGGTCAGCGATCCCGCCGACCTCGCCCGGCTGATGTCACCGATCGGCCTCGACCTCGGGGCACGCACGCCCGAGGAGACGGCGATCTCGATCTGCGCGGAGATCATCGCCTTGCGCACCGGCCGCGTGCGCGGCTCGTTGCGCGACGGGAGCGGGCCGATCCACGATTGACGGGCCACCGCGGAACCAGCTGCCCCGGGGATCAGGGGCGATCGGCGGTGCGCAACGCGGCGACACGGGCGAGCAGCCGCTCCCGTTCGTCGCTCGTCAGCGGCACGGCGAGCTCGTCCAGCCAGCCGGGAAGCTGCGCGTCCCCGACGGGGAGCTGCTCGGTCGGTTCGCCGGGGCGGCGGATCGTCACCGTGTCGTGGGTCAGCGTGACGTGACGCCCGGGGAGGTGGCGGGCGACCATCAGCTCGTGGCGGAAGTACGAGCTGGGGAACGTGCTCGTGAAGTGGTGGCCCATCGTCACGTCGACGGGGATCACCGGCAGCTCGTCGTGGACGTGCATCTTCTCCCACCCCTCGGCGCGCCAGCGGGCCAGCTCCCAGGTCGTCACCCGCTCCCCGGTGATGCGCCGGACCCGGTAGGACCAGCCGAGGTAATCGTCGATCACCCCATCGCCGAGCGCGATCGGGCGGACGACGCTCATCCCGAACCCGGGATCGGCGAGCACCCACCCCTCGCCTGCGTCGACCCACACGACCATGTGCGTGCGGCCCCGCGGTGGGTCACCGACCCGCCCGAGGTGCCGTTCGACCCGGTACCCCAACCGCTCCAAGACGGCGGCGAGCAGCGAGGAGTGCTCGAAGCAGTACCCACCCCGGCCACGGCCGACGAACTTGGCCTGCACCGCGTCGAGCCCGACCCCGGGGTGGTTGCCGAGGAGCACGTCGATGTTGTCGAAAGTGAACGTGCGCACGTGCGCCTCGTACAGCTCGTCGAGCGCCGCCCGGCCGGGTTCACACCGGGCGACGCCGAGCCGGGCGAGGTATCCGTCCAGGTCGAGCGAGCCGATCTGCCAAGGGTCGTCGGTCATCGGCTCCGAGCCAAGCACGAGACCGCCGCCGCCGCTCCATCGGCGCGCCGGCACCGGCCCTCACCCGCCGGGCGGCGATGGCGATCGGTCAGCCGAGGGGATCGAGAGCGCGGATCTTGCGCTTGTGCTTGGCGTACATCGAGCGGACCTCGAGCACCTTGCCCCGGCCGACGGCATGGACGTAGGCGTCGTCGACGCCGAGGGCGAGCATCACATGGCCGGGGTACCACATCACGTCGCCCGGCTCGAGCTCCGTGGCCGGCGTGTTCGGGGCGGAGCGGATGATCTGGCCGGAGCTCGCCGGCAGGTCGACACCGGCGCGCGACCACGCCCAACGGACGAGCCCGGAGCAGTCGAAGGCGGTTCCGGGGCGAGAGCTCGCATAGCGATAGCCGACACCGAGCTGGGTCAATGCGGAGAGGAGGACGGTCATCTCCTCCGGCTGAGCCTGGGACCAGGCCTCGACGAGGCGCGCCGGATCGATGTCGACCCGGGGACCGATCGAGGCGGCGAGATCTGCCAGCGCGGCGCGGTACCCGTCGGGGTCGCCGCCGAGCAGCCCGAGCGCGGCGACGGCCTGCCCGACCGCCGGATCGTCGGTGTTGCCCACGGGGAAATCGAGCGGTGCTCCGGGCGCGGCGCCGCGCAAGAACTCGATCGCCGAGGCCGACCGGGCGGGGCCGGAGACGTCGGCGACGAGGCCGAGCGTCGAGACCGACAAGGCGGCGATGACCGTCCGGGCGCCGAGACGCCGGATGCGGGTTGGGGACACGTGACCTCCGAGGTGGGCGCGGCGCCGTTCACAGCGCCGACCGGGAAGGGACCCATCCGCCGCACCGATGCAGCGCGATGACCATCGATGGGTCCGCCGTAGTTCTCGTCTCCGTAACAGTACTGCAACATGACAAGTGATTGCAACGAATTTGTCATATTCCTGCAAAGTCCGGCGCCGATCGGCGCGCCACGTGTACGGCAGCGACGGCAAGGCCACGCAGGTCGTCATCCCCTGAGCGCGCCTCGATCGGGGCGCGCCACGGGGCTGTAGGTTGATCGCGGTGACCGCCGCGTCGACGAGCGCCGCCCGGACCCGTCACCCCGGCGACGTCGTGCGCGTCGTCCTCGGCACGGTCACCCTCGCTGCCTGCGCGATCGCCGCGCGGGGTCGCGTCCCGCTGCTCGAGCGCGACGTGTTCCGCCTCGTCAACCACTTCCCCGGCGAGGCGCGCGACGCGGCGATCGTCGCCACCCAGGCCGGCGCGGTGGCTTCCGTACCGGTCGTCGCCCTGGTTGCCGTGTTCCGGCGGCGTGCCCTGCTGGCCGGCGGCGCGATCGCCGCGGGGCTCGGTTCGTATGCGGTCGCCAAGGTGCTCAAGCACCTCGTCGAGCGGGGACGCCCGGCCGCGGTGCTCGAAGCGGTCACCGTGCGCGCCGGCGACCTGGGGCTCGGGTTCCCCTCCGGGCATGCCGCCGTCTCCGCCGCGCTGGCCACGGTGATCGCCCCTCACCTGAGCCGCGGCGGGCGGCGGCTGATCTGGGCGGCGGCCGTGATCGTCGCCGTCAGCCGTGTGTACCTCGGGGTCCACCTGCCCCTCGACGTGGCCGGCGGGGCGGCGCTCGGCTGGTGCCTCGGCTCGGTGTGGAACCTCGCCGCCGGCACGCCGCGCCGCGAGCCGCCGCCCGCAGAGATCCTCGCCGGCGTGGCCCGGGTCGTCGCCGACCCCGACCGGTTGCTGCACCTCGACGCTGATGCGCGGGCCTCGGCGCCGTTCACCGTCTCCTCCCCGGCCGGTGAGCACCTGGTCAAGGTCGTCACCACGGAGAACCGCGATGCGGACCTGCTGTTCAAGCTGGCCCGGTTGGTGATCTTCCGTCACGTCGAGGACGAGACGCCGTTCGCCACCGCCAAGCAAGCCGTCGAGCACGAGGGCTACGCCCTGGTGATGGCCGAGCGCAGCGGTGCCCGGGTGCCGCACCTGCGCGGCACGGCGGCGATCGGATCGGCGGCGATCGTCGTCACCGATTTCGCCCGGGGCGTCGTCCCGCTCGACGAGCGCGGCGGCGTGGGCCTGGCCGACGCCTGGGAGCAGGTCGCATTGCTCCATCGGGCGGGCATCGCCCACCGTGACCTGCGCCCGGCGAACGTCCTCGTCGACGCCGAGGGGACGGCGACGATCATCGACTTCGGCTTCGCCGAGATCGCGGCCAGTGAACGGCGGATCGCGCTCGACGCGGCCGAGCTGCTCGCCGGCGGCGCGCTCGTCGCCGGCCCGGCGCAGTCGGTGGCCACCGCCGTCGGGCACGGCCGGCCCGAAGTCCTGCGCGCCGCGCTCCCGCTGCTCCAACCGCTCGCCCTGTCCGGCGCGACACGCTCCCGCCTGCGCCGGGACAAGCAGTTGCTCCCCGCGCTGCGCTCCGCGCTGGCGGCCGAGCTCGGCGTCGACGACGTCCACCTCGAACCGCTCGTGCGCGTCCGCCCGGCGACGCTCACCCTGCTCGCCGGGTTGGCCTTCGCCGTGCACCTGCTCATCCCCCAAGTCGGTGAGCTGCACCGCACCTGGGAGCTCCTCGGCCACGCCCGGCTCGGCTGGGTGGGGGCGGCACTCGGATTCTCCGTCGCCACCTACCTCGCCGCCGGGCTGGCCCTCCTCGGCGCCGCGCCGGTGCCGCTGCCCTATGCCCGGACGGTGTTCGTCCAGCTCGCCGCGAGCTTCACCAACCGCCTCGCCCCGGCGGGCCTCGGAGGGATGGGGATCAACGTCCGCTACCTCCAGCGTCACGGGCTGGACCGGACGAGCGCGGCGACGACGGTGGCGACGAACAGCCTCGCCGGGTTCGTCGTCCACGTCGTGTTGCTGACGACGACGGCGACGCTGACCGGCCGGGCCGGGGTCGGCCGCGTCCACCTGCCCCGCGGCTGGCATCTGCTCACCGGCGCGGCACTCGTCCTCCTCGTTGCCGGGCTCATCGCCGGCACGCCGTTACGCCGGCGTGTCTCCGGCCCGTTGCGCACCGGTGTGCGGCAGCTCGCCACGCTGCTCCGCTCCCCCGGCCGGGCCGCGCTGACGTTCGCCGGCGCGTTCGGGGTGACGAGCGGCTACATCCTCGCCCTCGCCGCCTCCGTCCACGCCTACACCGGGGACGCCGCGCTGACCAAGGTCGCTCTCGCCTTCCTCGCCGGCTCGGCCGTCGCCTCCGCCGCGCCGACCCCCGGAGGCCTGGGAGCGATGGAAGCTGCGCTCGTCGCCGCGCTGACCGGGCTCGGGGTGCACACCTCACCGGCCATCGCCGGTGTGCTCACGTTCCGGGTGGCCACGTTCTGGTTGCCGACCCTGCCGGGATGGGTCTGCTACCGCGCCCTACGCGGGGCGGAGGAACTGTGAGCAGCGCGTCGCCGGCGCGGCAGCGCGCCGTCGGTGTGCTCCTCGCCGGGGGGGCCGGCCGCCGGTTCCACGGGCCGCGGCACAAGCTGCTCACCGAGCTGCGCGGCAGGCCGCTGATCCACTGGGCACTCGACGCGGTGCGCGGCGCGGGCTTGGAGGTGTGGGTCGTGTGGGGCGCGCTCGCCGAGCGCGGCGAGGCACCGCAGCTCGGGCCGGACGTGCGCGTCCTGGTCAACGAACGCTGGCAGGAGGGGATGGCCACCAGCCTCGCCCTCGCGGTCGCCACCGCCCGGGCCGAGGGCAGGGTGGCGATCACCGTCGGGCCCGCGGACCAGCCGATGGTCCCCGCCGCGGCATGGCGCACCGTCGCCTCCACCGATGCACCGATCGCCGTGGCCACGTACTCCGGGCGGCGGGCCAACCCGGTGCGGCTCGCCGCCGAGGTGTGGGACCTGCTCCCCGTCAGCGGCGACGTCGGCGCCCGCGATCTGATCAGGGTGCGGCCCGACCTGGTCGTGGAAGTAGCCTGCCCGGGAAACCCGGTCGACATCGACACCCTCGAGGATCTCCGCCGATGGAACTCGTCAACGAATTCACCGTCAACGCCGACGTCGAGCAGACGTGGAACACTCTGACGGATCTCGAGCTGATCGCCCCATGCATGCCCGGTGCACAGTTGACCGAGGTCGAAGGTGAGACGTACCGCGGCCTGGTCAAGGTCAAGGTGGGGCCGATCACCGCCCAGTTCAAGGGTCAGGCCAACTTCGTCGAGCGCGACGCGCAGAACCGCAAGGCGGTGCTCAAGGCGGACGGGCGGGACACGACCGGCAAGGGCAACGCCTCGGCGTTGATCACCGCCCAACTCGTCCCCGTCACCGACGAGTCGACCAAGGTGACGGTGACCACCGACTTGACGATCACCGGCAAGGTCGCCCAGTTCGGGCGTGGAGCGCTCGCCGATGTCAGCGACAAGCTGCTCAAGCAGTTCGTCGACAACCTGGAGACGACGGTCCTGGGCGAGGGGCAGCAACCCTCCGCTGCCGCCCCACCAGCCGAGCAGGACCAGGCCGCGGACGCCGTGGCCGCATCGTCGGCTGCGCCGGAACCGGCTCCGGCCCCGCTGGCCGGCCCGCCGAGCACACCGGCGACCGGCGACCGGATCCCGACCGATGCCGGCCCCGCGCCCGCCCCCGGTGAGACGGAGCCCAGCCCCCGGGTACGCAAGATCGACAGCGCCCCGGTCGAGCCGATCAACCTGGTCGGCGCAGCGGGGATGCCGCTCCTCAAACGCCTCGCGCCGGTGCTCGGCGTGCTCATCGTGCTCGTCTTCTTCCTCCGCCGCCGCCGCCACTGAACCGGTGGACGACGACGACCGGGCGACTGTCGAGGCACTTCTCGGACGCCAACCGGCGGGCGCGTTCGAGGTCGTCGTCCGCCGGCCCGACGGCAGCCCCGTGGTGATCCGCAACGCCCCCCTGCTCGACGACGGGACACCGATGCCGACCCGCTTCTGGCTCCTCCCCGGGCCCGAAGCGACCGCCGTCGCCCGCCTGGAGGCGAGTGGCGCGGTCGATCGGGCCGAGCGCGAGATCGGCCTCGGGCCGATCGCCGAGGCCCACCGCCGGTACGCCGCGGAGCGCGACGCGGCGATCCCCGCCTCCCATCACGGGCCTCGTCCGAGCGGCGGTGTGGGGGGTACCCGGATCGGGATCAAGTGCCTCCACGCTCACTACGCGTGGTATCTGGCCGGCGGCGACGACCCCGTGGGTGAATGGGTCGCGCAGCACCTCGACCGGTCCGCCGGGCGCCCCACGAAGGAGACCCCACGGTGAGCGCATCGTCGGGGGTGGCCGCGGCGATCGACATCGGCTCGACGTCGGTCAAGCTTCTCATCGGTGGGCGCGCCGGGCCGATCGTGCGTCACGAGGTGGTCACCAACCTCGGGCGCGGGGTGGACGCCAACGGTCGCTTCGATCCCCCCACCGTCGAGGCGACGATGGAGGCGATGCGCGGCTTCGCCTCCGTCCTCGCTGCCCACGGCGAGCCGCCGCGCCGTGTGGTGGCGACGAGCGCCTCCCGGCGAGCCGCCGATCGGGATTCGCTGTTCGCCCGGGTCGGGCAGATCGTCGGGGTGGGGCCCGAGTTGCTCAGCGGCACCGACGAGGGCCGGCTGAGCTACACCGGGGCGCTGCACGCCTTGCCCCCGGGGCATTCCTTGCGCGGCCCTGTGACCGTGGTCGACATCGGCGGCGGGTCGACGGAGCTGATCATCGACGCGGGCAACGGTCCGGTCGTGCGCTCCTTGCCGGTTGGCGCGGGCCGTCTCAGCGAGCAGGAGTTGCGCGACGACCCTCCGCTGCCCGAGCAACTGTCCAATGCGATCGGGCTGGTCAACGATCGCCTCGAGGACGCGTTCATGGAGATCCCCGCACTGTCCCATACGGTGACGCTCGTCGGTGTCGGTGGCACGATCCGGGTCGCCGCTGCCGTGGAGGTGGGGATCGACCCGAGCGAGGCGCTGAACGGGTTCCACTTCTCCCGGGCGGCCGCCGAGGACGTGTTCCGCACGCTGGCCACCGAGCCGCTCGCCGACCGCCTGTTCAATCCCGGCCTGCCCGCGGCGCGGGGCGAGGTGATCGTCGGTGGCTGCTGTGTGCTCGTCGCCGTGCTCCGCCGCCTGCGCTCTGCCCAGCTCGTGGTCAGCACCGGGGGACTCCTCGACGGGGTCGTCGCCGAACAACTCGGCGAACTGCGGTGAACCCGATGCATCCGTCCCGGGCGCCCGGGGCGGTGCGTCTCTACGGCCGGCGGGTGATGCTCCGCCCGTTGACCACCGCCGACTTCCCCGCGTACACCGAGGTCCGCCGGCGCAACACGGAGTGGCTCGTGCCCTGGGAGCCGTTCCGTCACCCGGGGGTGCCCGACCCGGGCCGGGACCGCGACGCGTTCGCCACCCGGTGCACGAACCGGGAACGTGAGCGCCTCGCGGGGGCGTCCTACGCGTTCGGGATGTTCGTCGACGGCCGCTTCTGTGGCGAGATGAACATCAACAACGTGCAGCGCGGCGCGCTGCAGAGCGCGACGATCGGCTACTGGATCGACCGTGCCCGGGCAGGTCAGGCGTACACCGCGGAGGCCGTCGTCATCGGGCTCCGCTTCGCCTTCGAGGAGCTCCACCTCCACCGGATCGAGATCTGCATCGTCCCGCGCAACACGCGCAGTCGCCGGGTCGTCGCCAAGATCGGCCTGCGCGACGAAGGTGTCGCCGAGCGCTACGTGGAGATCAACGGTGTGTGGGAGGACCACATCCGCTACGCGATCACCGTCGAGGAGTGGACCGAGCGCCGCGACGAACTCGCTGCGGCGTGGTTGTGACGGTGGCCGGCGATCGTTCGCCGGCCACCGCGCCCGATGATCAGGCCTGATCGACGGTCAGCTGCGAGGCGAGGTTCCGTGCCCGCCGCTCTGCCGTGCGCCGCTTCCACGCCTTCAGCTTCCAGTGGCGCAGGCTCCGCTTGGTTCCCTTGCGCCGCGCCCGGTCCGCATCGCGCCGCGGGGCGGGCCTCCACGCGGCTCCTGGCTCAGCGGTGTCCTCGGGCTCCAGACCACCCGAGACCTGCAGCGCGACCGTCTGCAACTCGGTGTGGACCCGTTGACGCTCGGAACGTGCCCGTGCCCGCACTTCGGCGCGAGGCGCCTGTGCCACACCCGAGCGATGCCGCATGCTCATCGTTACCTCCGTGACAACCGGATGATCGGTGAACTGGCCTCCCCTTGAGTGCAGAGTAGCTCACCGTGCGCGAGGGGGGAAGGGCCTCTCGGCGGTGACGGCGGGCCGTTCGTCCCGGGTCCGGGCACCGCGGCGCAGCGGTCCTGGCCGGCGTCAGCGGGCGGCGACGACAGCGATCTCGACCAGCCAGGCGGCCTGGGCGAGGCAGGGCACGGGGATCAGCACGGAGGCGGCGAGGTGGTCGCCGAGATACGCGTCGCGCGCCGCCATCACCGCGGAGAGGTCCTCGCCGGCGACGACGTAGGTCGTGTAGGTGACGATGTCACGGCGATCCAGACCCCCCGCGACGAGCAGCGCGTCGATGCTCCGCCAGACCTCCGCGGCCTGCTCACCGACGTTCGGGGCGATCGTCGCGTCGGGCCGGGTGCCGACGATCCCCGCGGTGTGCACCCAGGTGCTCGCCTGCGTGGTGCGCACGGCGAGGGCGTAGCGCGCCGCGGGAAGGGCGACGGTCGTCGGGACGAGCGGCTCGTTCATGCCCGGAGGCTGACACGGTGCCATGCTGAACGCATGGCCGAACATGCCGATGCCGCCGCCGAGCCGATCCCGCCCGCCCGCCCGGCGGCGACGGTCGTCGTCGTGCGCGAGGCATCGGCCGGCGCCGAGGTCCTCCTCCTTCGGCGCAGCGACGTCGGTGCGTTCGCCGGGATGTGGGTGTTCCCCGGCGGCCGGGTCGAAACGACCGATCCGGGTACCGACGAACTGTCCCGGGCGCGCAGCGCGGCCGTGCGCGAGGCGAACGAAGAGGTCGGCCTCACCCTCGACCCGGCGAGCCTTGTCGACTGGTCGCACTGGACGCCCCCACCGATCGAGATCAAGCGCTTCTCCACGTGGTTCTTCGTCGCCCCGATGACGCCTACCGGAAGCGACGTGCGCATCGACCGTCACGAGATCGTCGACCATCTCTGGCTGCCCCCCTCGGCCGCGCTCGAGGCGGACCTACCGATGGCCCCGCCGACGCACGTCACGCTCAGCCAGCTCGCCGAGCGGCGCACCGTGCACTCGATCCTCGGCGAGGGTCCGCGCCGGGGGGTGGAGCGATTCTCCACCCATGCCGTGCGTACCCCGGGGTCGCTGATCCTGCTCTGGCACGGTGATGCGGGCTACGAGTCGGGCGACGCGGAGCTGCCCGGCCCCCGCCACCGGATGACGTTGTCATCCGCGGGTCGGCTCTACGAACGGTCCTGATCGATCCTCGCGATCAGGGGCGAGCGACACCATCACCGATCAGTCGGTACTCTCCGGCTGTGCTCGACCACGTGTTCACCGATGCGATCTCCGCGCTGCGCGAGGCCTTCGAGGGTGCGTTCCTCGAGCGTCAGGCGTTCGAGGAGCACTTCCAGGCCGACGTCCTCCTCGGCGACCTGACCTGGGAGACGAGCTACGGACTCCCCGGTGAGGGCCAACCGCCACGCGTCGTGGCCCACATCACGTTCGACTGGCCGACCTGGAGCCAGACCGCCTACCGCCGGTGGTACGTGGAGGAGGTCTTCGAGGAGGCTCCGGCGATCGAGATGGAGATCGTCTACCGCGTCCAACGGTTGACCTCCCAGCCCGATCCTGGCGAGTTCCGCAACGTGCTCCCCGAGTCGAGCCCGCCGATCGGTGGCGAGCGCCTCGAACGGGCTGGGGTGACGGTCGAGATCGGGCACTTCAACGATGCCGGCCTGACCCCCGAGTACGCGATCGAGATCACCTACGAAGGGCTCTACGAGCTCGCCGAGGAGACGCTCGCGGACGGCTCGAGCAAGCTCCTCGACGAGCACTTCGGCGATCTCGGCGGGTGGATCGCGGCGAGCCTGGTCAAGCTCGGGGACATGAACCTCGAGTTCCTCCCCAGCGACGAGGACCTCGACGAGGGCTGAGTCAGGCGACGGGCTGGATCGCCGCGCCGCGGGCGATCAGCTCGTCGACGACGACGCGGGCGACGTCGAGAGCGAGGATCTCCGCCCCGACGGTGTTCAGGTGGAACCCGTCGTCGTGGCGGACGAGCTTGCCCTGGCCGTCGCGCGGATCGATGATGTAGTCGGCGTACCCGCCACTGGCCCCGACGAAGCGGTTCCACGTGTCGACGTAGTCGACCTTCCCGGCACGCGCCGCGGCCTGCTCCTTGGTCACCTGCTGGAGAACGTCCAAGCGGGCGAGGAACGTCCCCTTCTTCGCGTTGGGGATCCCCACCCACACGAGCGACCGCCCGTTGCTCGTCAGGTAGTCCATCACCGCGCCGACGCGCCGTCCGTATTCGGCCCGCCATTCGGGGGTGTCCACGGCATACGACGTCCCGTCGACGAGGATGTTCTGTGCGTCGTTGCCGCCGAAGGTGACCACGACGATGTCCGGGTTGAACGCCGCCATGTCTGCTTCGAGCTGCTTGGGCCAGTCGAAGAACTTCGGGTTGGTCAGCCCGCTGGACACCTTGTAACGCAGGTGCGACTCGACGACCTTGGTGTCGGCGAGGATGCTCGCCAGCGGCGGCCCGAGGTTCCCCGCATCGGAGTCGCCGGCGATGTACACGACCGCCGGATCGGCGGGCGTCGGAACGTGACCGGCGACCGATCCGCCCGACGCCGGCGGGGAGATCCCCGTGCCGGCCGTGTCCGGGACACCGGCCGGGCCGGTCGTGTCCGGGGCACCGCCGGGCTGGGTCGTCACCACCGGCGGCGCGGTCGTGCTCGCCCCGAAGTCGAAGCTCGACGCATCGCCCCCGCCGCCCGTGTCGTCGAGCGCGCCGGCCAGGTTGGCCCCGGCGACGAGGACGACGGCGACGACCGCGGCGATGATCGCTTGCCCCGCGGCCATCGGCCGGGCTCCGGACTCGGTCTTCGGCAAGCGGGCCATCAGAACTGAAAGTAGATGAACTCGTCGACGCTGCCGAGTCGGTAGCAGGCGATGACCACCCCGCCGAGGACCGCTCCCTGGGCGACGGCGGGCAGCTCGCCGAAGCGGATGACGATCTCCCGGGGCACGTGCGCGGGGACGAACTGGAGGGCGACGACGGCGACGATCACGGCGACGAGGAGCACGCTCGCGTACTGCGCAGCGTGCCCCGTGTCGAACACGGCGAGGCGGGCGATGTTGCCGAGCAAGGTGCGCGCCACGGCGACGTCGCGGGCGTTGAAGAACACCCAGGCAAGGGTCACGACGTGGAACGTGACGAACCAGTGCAAGCCCTGGGCGAGGAGCGAGCGGGCCGGGCCGTAGCGCTCGACGAGCGCTCGTTCGGCGGCGAGGGCGACGCCGTGGATCGTTCCCCAAACGACGAACGTCCAGTTCGCCCCGTGCCAGATCCCGCCGAGGAACATCGTCAAGAAGAGGTTGACGTAGGTGCGCAGGTGACCGCGGCGGTTGCCCCCGAGCCCGATGTACAGGTAGTCGCGCAACCAGCGGGAGAGGGTCATGTGCCACCGCCGCCAGAAGTCCTGGATCGTCACCGCCCGGTACGGGTTGTCGAAGTTCGGGGGGAAGCGGATCCCGAGGAGCAGGGCAAGGCCGATGGCGATGTCGGTGTAGCCGGAGAAGTCGCAGAAGATCTGGACGGAGTAGGCGTACGCGGCGAGCAGCGAATCGACACCACCGGATCCCTTCGGGTTGGCGAACACCGGGCCGACGATCTCCTTGGAGACGTAGGCGGAGATGATCACCTTCTTGACGAAGCCCATCCCGATCAACCAGAACGCCCGGCTCGCGTCGAGCACCCGTGGGTCGGCACGACGGATCTGGGGGGCGAACTCGCCGACGCGCACGAGCGGTCCGGCGACGAGGTGGGGGAAGAAGAACAGGTAGGTGAAGAAGTCGTCGATCGCCACCGGTTCCTGCGTGCCCCGGTGCACGTCGACGACGTAGCCGAGACCCTGGAAGGCGATGAACGAGATGCCGATCGGCAAGATGATGTTCGTCGGGGTCAGCTGCGCCCCGAACCACTCGTTGAGGACGCTGCGCGTCCACTCGAAGTACTTGAAGTAGAACAGCGCGCCGAGGTCGAAGCAGCAGGCGGCGAGGACGGCGAACCGGCTGGACGTGCCACGCCCTCGCCCGGCGAGCCGGGCCAGGGCGTGGTTGACGAACCCGAACGCGAGCAGGTAGCAGACGTAGCGGGGCAGCCAGCCGATCCCGGCGAGGACCCAGTCGTCCGCCTCCCGCCGCCACCAACCGTAGAAGAACAGGCTCGCCGCGATGACGAACGTCTTCCACGCCTCGATGTGCTGGCGCAACAGCCAGGCGACGAGCAGCACGACGAGGAAGAAGGAAGCGAACTCGGGGGCGACGAAGAGCACAGCGAGGCCGCATCGTAGGGTTCGCCGCCGGGCTGGTCGCTGATCCGTCCGGCCAGCCACCGGGAGGGGCGTCGTCCGCAGGGCGCGGACGGCGCGGTAGCTTCTTGCCCACCACATCACCTCCAAGGGGGAGACATGCGTCATCAGAAGCGTCTGCTGTCCGCAGCAGCGCTCGTCGCATCCTTGGGTCTCGTCGCCACGGCGTGCGGCAGCGACTCGAAGAAGGCAACGAGCACCACGGCATCCGGCGGCGGCACGGAGACCACTGCGGCCGGCGGCGGAGCCGGTGGCTCCGGGTCGAAGCTGATCTGCGAGGTCACCGACGTCGGCGGCAAGGACGACAAGGGCTTCAACCAGATCGCCTGGGAAGGCCTCGAGCGCGGCGCGAAGGACTTCGGCTACAAGGCGGAGATCCTCGAGTCGAAGACCGACGCCGACTACATGCCGAACATCCAGTCGTTCCTCGACAAGAAGTGCGACCTGATCGTCACCGTCGGCTTCCTCCTCGACGCGGCGACCGCCGAGGCGGCCAAGGCCAACCCGAACGTCCCGTTCGCGATCATCGACTCCGCGGCGATGGACAACAACGGCACGCCGGACGACCCGTCCGACGACAAGCCGCTGCCCAACGTGCGGGCGATCGGCTTCGCCACCGACCAGCCGTCGTTCATGGCCGGCTATCTCTCCGCGGGGATGAGCGCGTCCAAGGTCGTCGGCACCTACGGGGGGATCGAGATCCCGCCGGTGACGATCTTCATGAAGGGTTACCGCCTCGGCGTCGAGTACTACAACAAGCAGAAGGGCGCGAACGTCAAGCTGCTCGGGTGGGACGGCAAGTCGGGCACGTTCGCCGGCAACTTCGAAAAGACCGACGACGGCAAGAAGATCGCCCAGCAGCAGGCCGACGAGGGGGCGGACATCATCTTCCCCGTCGCCGGTCCGGTCGGCCTCGGCTCGGCCCAGTTCGCTCTCGACTCGAAGGGCAAGGTGACGATCATCGGCGTGGACAACGACCTGTACGAGTCGGCGCCGGAGTACAAGTCGGTGTACCTCACCTCGGTCGTCAAGGAGATCGACGCGGCGGTCTACGACACGGTCAAGACCCTTTCCGAGGGGGGCACGGTCGGTGGCACCTACACCGGCACGCTGGCCAATGGCGGCGTCGGCCTGGCATCGTTCCACGACTTCGAGTCGAAGGTCCCGGCCGAGATGAAGACCGAGCTCGACCAGATCAAGGCGGACATCATCGCCGGCAAGATCACGACCTCCGACGGCTGATCGAATCGCCGGAAGAATCGGGGACGAGGGGCCGCTGCGGCGGCCCCTCGTTCGCGTTCAGGCGACCGGTTACAGTGCGACGACCTGCGGACCGATGCTCAGGGGAAGGGCCCGATGGAACTCGAACTGCGCGGGATCACCAAACGATTCCCCGGGGTCGTCGCCAACGACGGCGTCGATCTGACCGTCCGCTCCGGTGAGGTCCTCGGCCTGCTCGGGGAGAACGGGGCGGGCAAGTCGACGTTGATGAACGTCCTCTACGGCCTGTACTCGGCCGACGAGGGCGAGATCCTGATCGACGGCACGGCCCAGCACTTCGCCTCCCCGAGCGACGCGATCGCCGCCGGGATCGGCATGGTCCACCAGCACTTCATGCTCGTGCCGGTGTTCACCGTCGCCGAGAGCGTCGTGCTCGGAGTGGAACCGACGCTCGGCCTCGGCCGCCTCGACCTTGCCGCGGCACGGCGCACAGTACGCGACCTGAGCGACCGCTACGGCTTGCACCTCGACCCCGACGCGCGCATCGAGGATCTCCCTGTCGGCGTCCAGCAACGGGTCGAGATCCTCAAGGTCCTCCTGCGCGACGCGCGCGTCGTCGTCTTCGACGAGCCGACCGCGGTGCTCACCCCGCAGGAGATCGTCGAGTTCTTCGGCATCGTCCGCTCCCTGCGCGAAGGCGGGCGGGGCATCGTGTTCATCACCCACAAGCTGAAAGAGGCACTCGCCCTCGCTGACCGGATCTCCGTCCTGCGCCGGGGCAAGGTCGTCGGTTCCGCCGATCCGGCGACCGCGACCGAAGCGGAACTGGCCCAGATGATGGTCGGCCGCCCGGTGCAACTCGTCGTCGACAAGCAACCCGCGGCACCGGGTGCTTCGGTGCTGCACGTCGAGGACCTGATCGTGTTGGACAAGACCGGGCGGGCCGTCGTCGACCGGGTCAGCTTCGACGTCCACGCCGGGGAGATCGTCGGGGTCGCCGGCGTGCAGGGGAACGGCCAGACCGAACTCGTCGAAGCGCTGACCGGTCTCGACCGGGCCAGCGCGGGGACGATCACCTGTTCCGGCACGGAGATCACCCGTGCCGGACCACGGGAGATCCACGACCTCGGCGTCGCCCACATCCCCGAGGACCGCCAGCGAAGCGGGCTCGTGTCCAGCTTCACGGTCACCGAGAACCTCGTGCTGACCGACTTCCACCGTCCTCCGTACAGCTCGCACGGGGTGCTCGACTGGCCCACCGCGTCGAGCCGGGCCGAGCAGCTCGTCGAGCAGTACGACGTGCGCACCCCGAGCATCACGACCACCGTCGGAACGCTCTCCGGGGGCAACCAGCAGAAGGTGATCGTCGCCCGCGAGCTGTCCCGGGAGGTCGACTTGGTGATCGCCTCCCAACCGACGCGGGGCATCGACGTCGGCTCGATCGAGTACATCCACTCCCAGATCGTCGCCGCCCGGGACAACGGCGCGGCGGTGCTGATCGTGTCCACCGAGCTCGACGAGGTGATAGCCCTGTCCGACCGGGTGCTGGTGATGTACCGAGGGCGGATCGTCGCCGACCTCGACCGGGCGTCCACCGACCACAACGCCGTCGGCCTGTACATGGCCGGCGCCGGAGGCGAGGCCGCATGAACGCCACCGACACCGTCCCCGCACCCGCCAGCGAGCGTCCCCGGCCGCGCTGGCTGGAGCTGTTCGATCGGCTCGACGCGGTCAACCGGCTCGTCCTGCCGATCCTGTCGATCGTCTCCGCGCTCGTCGTCGGAGCGGTGTTGATCACCTTCACCGAAGGACCGGGGAAGATCTGGCCGGCCTACTGGGAGTTGCTCAAGGCGCCGGTCACGTCGCTGCGCGGCGTCAGCGACGTGATGGTCTACGCCACGCCGCTGCTCTTCGCCGGGTTGTCCGTGGCCCTCGCCTTCCGCGCCGGGCTGTTCAACATCGGGGCCACCGGGCAGATGCTCGCCGGGATGATGGCTGCTGTCTACGTCGGCTTCACGATGCACGGCCCGGGGATCATCCAGGTACCCCTCGGCGTGCTCGCCGCCCTCGTCTGCGGGGCGTTGTTCGGCGCGCTGCCCGGGTTCCTCAAGGCGACGACCGGGGCGCACGAGGTGATCACGACGATCATGCTCAACTCGATCGCCGCCCTCGTCGTGCTCTGGCTGCTGAAGACGGGAACGTTCCAGATCCCCGGGCGCAAGGACCCGATCTCCCGCACGGTGGACCGCCACGGCCGCCTGCCCCGCCTGTTCGGCTTCCTCGAGCGCAACGACCTGCGCGCCCACTTCGGGTTCGTCATCGCCGTGGCGATGGTCCTCGTCGTGTGGTGGTTGCTGCACCGCTCGACGCTCGGCTTCCAACTGCGTGCCCTCGGGGCCAACCAGGACGCGGCCCGCTACGCGGGGATGCGCCCGGCCCAGCTGACGGTGGTCGCGATGACCATCGCCGGGGGGCTCGCCGGGCTCGGCGGGGCGGGCGAGGTGCTCGGCCTGCAGGGCCGGGCGACGGCGACGACGATCGGCAACACCGGCTTCGACGGGATCGCGGTCGCCCTCCTCGGGCGGAACACACCGGTGGGCACGTTCGTCTCGGCCCTGTTGTTCGGTGCGCTGCAGACCGGGGGGCAGAAGATGCAGGCCAACGCTCAGGTCCCGATCGACTTGATCGTCGTCCTCCGGGCGCTGATCGTCATGTTCATCGCCGCTCCGCTGCTGATGAAGGCGGTGTGGCGGGTGCGCGCCGAGCAATCCACCGAGACCCAGCTGTTCCGGGGGTGGGGGTCATGAACCTGAGCGCAAGGCAGGTTGCACCCGAAACGCTGATGACGAGCGAGGAACGAACCCGGGCCCGGGTTCTCGGAGTCATCTATCTGATCCTCGCCGTGGTCACGTTGCTGATCTTCACCCGGCGCGGCGGGGATGCCCAGTTCCGCTACAACCGGGTCAACGCGATCGGGATCCCGGCCAGCCCGTTCGCCTGGGCGGCGGGGATCGCCTTCGTCGCCCTCGGCGCGGCACAGCTCGTGCGTGGCTTCGGCAAGCTGACCAACGCATTGCTCGGCGTCGCCGTGACGGTGTTCATCGTCAGCTTCCTGGCCTGGTCGGCCGCGGGCAGCGGCTTCTCCTTCGGCGGGTTGATCAACACCACCGTGCAGTACTCGGTGCCGATCACCTTCGGGGCCTGCGCCGGGATCGTCTCCGAACGCAGCGGCATCGTCAACATCGCCATCGAGGGGATGCTCCTCGGAGGAGCGTTCACCGCGACGCTCGTCGGTTCCTGGGCGACACGCTCGGTGGGGGTGATCGCCGCGGTGATCGTCGGCGCCCTGCTCGCCCTGCTCCTCGGCGTGCTCAGCATCCGCTACCGGGTCGACCAGGTGATCGTCGGCTTCGCCATCAACTTCTTCGTCCTCGGGGTCACGTCCTACCTGTACTCGGGGGTCCTCGTCGAGCACCAGAACCTGAACCGGGTCCAGCCGATGGCTCCGACGAACATCCCTCTGCTGTCGAAGATCCCGATCGCCGGCGAATTGTTCAAGCAGAACCTGTACGTGTACGCGAGCTACGTGGTCGTCGCCGTGCTCACCTTCGGCCTGTTCCGCACCCGCTGGGGCCTGCGCACCCGCTCGGTCGGCGAGCACCCGGAGGCGGCGGCGACCGTCGGGATCAACGTGCTCCGCATCCGCTACCGGAACCTGCTCCTGGCCGGGGCGATCGCCGGCTTCGGCGGGTCGTGGTGGCCGGCGGCGAGCGTCGGCCGGTTCAACTCGAACATCACCGCGGGACGCGGCTTCATCGCCCTCGCCGCGGTGATCTTCGGACGCTGGCATCCGCTCGGCGCGCTGTTCGGGGCGCTCGTGTTCGGCTTCTTCGACGCCCTCGCCGGCAAGCTCACCGACCTGAAGACCGGGCTGCCCTCGGAGTTCCTCCAAGCGGCGCCGTACGTGGCGACGATCGTCGTCGTCGCCGGGTTCATCGGCCGGTCGCGGGCGCCCGCGGCCGAAGGCAAGCCCTACGAGCAGCAATGAGCAGCACGCAGATCGACTGGGAGGCGCTGCGCACAGCGGCGCTCGCCGCGGCCGAGAACGCCTACGTGCCCTACTCCCGGTTCCACGTCGGCGCCGCCGCGCTCGTCGACGACGGCCGGCTGATCACCGGCTGCAACGTGGAGAATGCGTCCTACGGCCTGACGCTGTGCGCCGAGTGCACGCTCGTCGGGCAACTCGCCCTCGGCGGTGGGGGCCGGCTCCTCGCCGTCGTCACGGTCGGCAACGGCGATCCGGTGATGCCCTGCGGCCGCTGCCGCCAACTGATCTGGGAGCACGGCGGGCCGGACTGCCTCGTCGATGGCAACGGCACACCGACACCGATCCGTGAGCTGCTCCCCGACGCGTTCCCCGACGACGGCTCCTCGTTCCGCCGCGCCTGACGCGTCAGCGCCGCCCGCTGCCGGTCAGCTCAGTTCGGCGACCGCCTGCAGCTCGATGCCGCCGCGCGGCCGCTGGGTGAGGGTGACGGTGACCCGCTCGGGACGCGCCGTGGTGCGGATCTCCTCGGCGATCTCCACGGCCAGGGCCTCGGCGAACACGGCCCGCTCGCGGAAGCTCCACAGGTACAGCTTGAGCGACTTCGACTCGACGCACCACTGGCCGGGGACGTACTCGATGACCACCCGGGACAGGTCGGGCTGGCCGGTCACCGGGCACACGGAGGAGACCTCGTCGGTGGTGAAGCGGACGATCCCGATCCCCGCCGGGGCGGGGAACACCTCCACGTGGTCGACCGGGTGGCGGACGCTCGCGCCGAGGATCGTCAAGGAGTCGGTAGGGAGAGTCATGGCTGCAGGGTACGGCTGCCAGACTCGGTGTCCATGGCCGCCCCGCTGACCCTCGAGACGATGCGCGCCCTGCCCAAGGTGCTCCTCCACGACCACCTCGACGGGGGATTGCGCCCGGCGACGCTGATCGAGCTCGCCGCCGAGATCGGCTGGGCGCTGCCGGCCACCGACCCCGACGACCTCCAGCAGTGGTTCACGAGCGCCGCGGCGAGCTCGGACATCGTCACCTACCTCTCGGCCTTCGAGCACACCGTGGCCGTGCTGCAGAGTGCCGGCGCACTCACCCGGGTCGCCGCCGAAGCGGTCGCCGACCTGCACGCCGATGGTGTCGTCTACGCCGAGCTGCGCTTCGCTCCCGAGCTGCACGAGGCCCGAGGGCTGACGATGGGCGAAGCGGTCGCCGCCGTGGCCCGGGGGTTAGAAGCCGGCGAGCGCGCCACCGGCGGGGCGATCACGGTCAACCTGATCCTTTGCGCGATGCGCACCGGGGACCGCTCGGCGGAGGTCGCTCAGCTCACCGAACGGATCCGTTTCCGCGAACCGAAGGTCGTCGGCTTCGACCTCGCCGGGGCGGAGGCGGGCTACCCGGCGAGCGCACATGCCGAGGCGACGGAGGTGATCCGGCGGAACCTGATCAACCTGACGATCCACGCCAGCGAACCACCCGACGTGGAACTGATCGCCGACGCCCTCGGTCAGGGGGCGCGCCGGATCGGGCACGGAGTGCGCCTGGCGAGCGGGATGCTGCTCACCCCCGACGGGTCCGCGCTGGTCAGCCAGGTCGCCCGCTACGTGCTCGACCAGCGGATCCACCTGGAGATGGCCCCGACGTGCAACGTCCAGATCGGCGCCGTGCCGGTCCTCGGGGCGCATCCGATCGGGCCGCTGCTCCGCCTCGGGTTCGACGTCGGGGTGAACACCGACAACCGCCTCGTCTCCGGCGTGACGCTGTCCGGCGAGCTGCTCGCGGTGGCGAACGCGTTCCGCCTCAGCTGGGCCGAGGTGGAACAGCTGGTGGTCAACGCGGCCGGTGCCGCGTTCGCCCCGTGGGAGGCACGCCAGCGGTTGATCGCCGGCGTGATCCGCCCGGCGTTCGCCCGTGTGGCGGCCTGAGGAGCGCGTACGCTGCCGCCGATGGACAGGCATCTCGGCGACCGCGACGGGGCGACGGACGACCGGCTCGACATCGCCCGCTGGCAGCGCGCACCCAAGGCGGTGCTCCACGACCACCTCGACGGCGGGCTCCGCCCGCAGACGGTCGTCGACCTGGCCACCGAGCACGGCTACCGCGGGCTGCCGACGACCGACCCGACCGACCTCGCCGCCTGGTTCCACCGTGGCGCCAAGCGCAACGACCTGGTGCTCTACCTGGAGACGTTCGCCCACACCGTCGGGGTGATGCAGCACCGGGAGGCGATCGAGCGGGTCGCCGCCGAATGCGCCGCGGATCTCGCCGCCGACGGCGTCGTCTACGCCGAGGTGCGCTTCGCCCCGGAACTGCACATCGAGGCCGGGTTGACCCTCGACGAGGTGATCGGCGCGGTGCTCGACGGTTTCGCCCGTGGCTCGGCGGGCACCGATCTGCGGATCTACGCGATCTGCTCGGCGATGCGCACCGCGGCGCGCAGCCTGGAGATCGCCGAGGCCGCCGTGCGCTGGCGGGACGCCGGGGTCGTCGGGTTCGACATCGCCGGAGCAGAGGCCGGCTACCCGCCGACCCGCCATCTCGACGCGTTCCAGTTCGTCGCCCGGGAGAACTTCCACGCGACGATCCACGCCGGGGAGGCGTTCGGCCTGCCCTCGATCTGGGAAGCGGTCCAGTGGTGCGGAGCGGAACGGCTCGGTCACGGAGTGCGGATCGTCGACGACATCACCGGAGAGCCGGGCCAGGAACGCCTCGGGCGGCTCGCCGCGTATGTGCGCGACCGGAGGATCCCGCTCGAGTTGTGCCCGACGTCGAACGTCAACACCGGCGTCGTCGCCAGCGTCGCCGAACACCCGATCGGGCTGCTCCGCCGGTTGCGCTTCCGGGTCACGGTGAACACGGACAACCGGCTGATGAGCGATACCTCGATGTCCCGCGAGCTGTCCCAACTGGAGGCGGCGTTCGGCTGGGGGCTCGACGACTTCGAATGGCTGACGGTGAACGCGATGAAGAGCGCGTTCGCCCCGTTCGACGAGCGGCTGCGGATCATCAACGGGGTGGTCAAGCCACGCTATGCGCTGATGCGCGCCGAACAGGTCGGCGTCTCCCGGTGAAGCGGGTCCCTCGAGATCCTTGAGTTGCTCTAAGAGCACTTGTTAGACCACGATTCGTGGTCGATCATGAGGTAGCCTAGACTCTTACTGGTGGCGGGGAGCCCGCTCGTTGCCGTGTGGACGGCCGGATGACGATCAAGCGCAAGTTCCTGCTCTACGGCATCGCCGTCGTCGTCGCGTTCGGCGCCATCGCCGCGGTGGCAGGGGCCGCCGTCCACGACGCCCGCCGGGACCAGGTGCACGCGACGATCGAGGCGATCGCCGACCTGGAGCGGAGCCGGCTGACCGATCACCTCACGCTCCAGGCGGACCACGTCGGCAAGCAGGTCGCCGCCGCCGGCCTGGACAGTGCGCTGGCCGCGGGAGACGACCCGGCCGTGCTCGACGAACGGCTGGAGAGCATCGTGCCCCGCTGCGTGGGGATGCTCGGCGCCGAACTCGTCGGCGACGATGGCGTGGTCCTGGCCACGACCCCACCCGGCGAGGGCACCGCCGGCCTGTCCGGCGCCGCGCTGCGTGCCGCGCTCTCGGCGATCGATCTCGGGGCTGCGTCGAGCGTTGGGCCGGCGATCCGGGCGCCGGCCGGTGACGGGAAGTACCCGCAGGTCGTGCCGGTGCGCGTCGCCGGGCAGACCGCCGCCTACCTCGTCGCCACATTCGACCTCGGCGCCCTGCAGCGACTGCTCGGCAGCGACGAGGGCCGTTCACCGGGGCTCCAGGCGTACCTCGTGCAAGCGATCGGCGACGGGGCGGAGTACCTCAGCGATCCCCCGGCCGGGTCCACGGGGCATTCCGCCGCCGTCGTCCCCACGAGCAGGACGCGCTCTCCGGCGATCCTCGCCGTCACCGGCCCGGCGGCAACGTACGACAACGTGCGCGACGACCGCGGCACGGAGGTCACCGCCGCCGTGCGCCACGTGCCCGGCACCCCGTTCTCTCTCGTCGTCGCCGTCGACAACTCCACGGCCTACGCCGCGTTCGACCGGGCGATGCGGATCGGGGTGATCGGCTTCGCCCTCGCCGGGATCCTGTCCCTCGTCGCTCTCGCCCTCGCCGCCCATTCCGTGCTCCGCCGGATCCGCAAGATGAGCGATTCGGCGGCGCGGATCAGCGCCGGTGAGTTGACCACCCGGGTCGCCGACCGGTCCTCCGACGAGCTCGGCGCGCTCGCCCGGGCCTTCGACACGATGGCCGACACGCTCGTCGCCGACATGGCCCAACGCCAGCAGGTCGAGGCCGAGCTCGCCCACCGCGCCCGGCACGACGCGCTGACCGGGTTGCCCAACCGGCTCGCCTTCGAACAGGCCCTGAAGGTCGCCCTCGGCCGGCGATGGGAGTCAGGCGGGGTCGCCGTGCTGTTCTGCGACCTCGACGAGTTCAAGACGGTCAACGACGACCTCGGCCACTCCGTCGGCGACGCGTTGCTGCGCGAAGTGACCAGCCGCTTGCGCCGCGCCGTGCCGGCACCTCACGTCCTGGCTCGCTTCGGCGGTGACGAGTTCGTCGTCCTCGCCGAGGGGTTGGGGAGCACGACCGATGCGGTCGAGATCGGCGAGGCGATGTGCGCCGAGCTGTCCTCGGCGGTCCCCCTCGGTGGGCGCGACGTGTTCGTCACGACCAGCGTCGGGGTGGCGATGTCCACCGAACGGTCGACCGCGGAGACCCTCGTGCGCGACGCCGACGCGGCGATGTATCAGGCTAAGGCGCTCGGCCGGGCCCGGGTCGTCGTCCACGACGCGGGGATCGGGGCCCGGGCGAACAACCGCCTGACGATGTCCACCGAGCTCCACCGGGCGATCATCACCGGCGGGCTGACCGTCGCCGTGCAACCGATCGCCGATCTGACCAGCGGCGTGGCGCACGCGATGGAGGTCCTCGTGCGCTGGAACCACGACGGCCGCCAGATCGACCCGTCGATGTTCGTGATGCGGGCCACCGAGCTCGACCTGGCCGGCGCACTCGACCGCTGGGTGCTTGCCGAGGCGTGCCGCCTGATCGGCCCGTTGCGCGGGATGGCCAGCGCCGAGGTCGGCTGGCTGCACGTCAACGTCACCGGCACGAGCCTCGTCGACGAGACGTTCGCCGACGATGTCCTCGGTCGTCTCGCCGCCCACCGGGTGACGCCTTCGGAGCTGTGCCTGGAGATCGTCGAGGACCGCCTCGGCGGAGCGCCGCAGGTCGCCCTGGCGACGCTCGACAGGCTGCGCAACGCCGGCGTGCGCGTCGCCATCGACGACTTCGGCACGGGGCACTCGAGCCTCGCCCGGCTGCGCGACCTGCCCGTCGACACGGTCAAGATCGACCGCTCGTTCATCCGCGAGCTGAGCACGGACCCGACCGCGCTGGCGATCACCGGGACGGTCATCGGGCTCGCCGACCGCCTCGGGCTGGAGGTCGTCGCCGAAGGGGTGGAGCACCCCGACCAGGCCCGGGCTCTCGTCGGTCTCGGCTGCCACCTCGGCCAGGGCTACCTGATCGGCGTCCCCCGCCTGGTCAGCGATCTGGTCGAGGACCACTCGGCGACGTTCGCCGCCTGGCTTCCCTGAACTCCGGCCGCTCAGTACATGCCGAACTGACGGTCGCCGGCGTCGCCGAGGCCGGGGACGATGAAGGCCTGCTCGTTGAGGTGGCTGTCGATCGCCGCGGTGAAGATCCGCAGGGAGATCCCGCTGGTGCGCATCCGCTCGATCCCCTCCGGGGCGGCAAGGACGCAGACGACGGTGATCGGCGCCGGTGCACCGCGCTCGACGAGGATCCGGCAGGTGTGCTCGAGCGACCCGCCGGTGGCCAGCATCGGGTCGACGACGATGCACGGCAGGCCGTCGAGTCGCTCGGGGAGCTTGTTCACGTACGACTTGGGGGCGAACGTCTCTTCGTCGCGGGCGAGGCCGACGAACCCTGCCGACGCGTCAGGGAGCAGGCGGAACGCGGCGTTGAGCAACCCGATCCCGGCGCGCAGGATCGGCACGAGCAGCGGTTGGGTCTCGATCCGCCGGCCCGGCGCCGCCCCGAGCGGCGTACGCACCTCGGCGTCGACGGTGGGGATCGTGCGCGTCGCCTCGTAGACGAGCATCCCGCCGAGCTCGTCGAGCGCGTGGCGGAAGCGGGCGTTGGTCGTCGTCGCGTCGCGCAGGACGCGCAGGCGCTCGGCGGCCAGCGGATGATCGACGACGGTGACGGAAACGGAGGACGCGCTCGGCTCGGACATCGGCGCCGATGTTGACGCGGCGACGCGCCGCGCGCCAACTGCTCCCAGCGACGGGAGACCAGGGGCGCGCTCAGGGACGCCGATGGTCGAGCACGCGTACGCCCGGTAGACCCTCGAACGCACGGCGATCAGCACTCACGACGGTGCGCCCGGTGGCGAGTGCGGTGGCGGCGATGATCAGATCGTGGGCACCGCGCCGCCGACCGGCTCTGCGGACGGCGGCGAGCAAGCGCGCGTGCTGGAGGGCCACGGCATCGTCGTACGGCAAGATCGGGACGGAGGCGACGATGTCGTCGACGTACGCCTGGCGGCGTGGCCGCTGCCGGGCGGTTGCCAGATGGATCCCTACGGTGAGCTCGGCGAGTGTGATCGCCGCGATCGCGACGTTGTCGTCGTCGCCGATCAGCTCATCGATGGCGACATCACCCCGTTCGGCATCGATCAGGAACGTCGTGTCGAGGAGAAGCAGGCTCACTGACGACGCTCGACCTCGAGCAGGTCGCGCACCGCGCCCAGATCCGAGCTCCACCGCTCGTCGGGTCGGTGCCTGCGCAGGAGCCCCTTGACGTCCGCGCCGCGCCCGTGGGTGACCGGCGCGATGTGGGCGACGACCTTGCCGCGGCGGGTGATGTCGTAGTGCATACCGCCGTGCTCGACCGCGTCGAGGAGGTCGGCGAACTTGCGCGCTGCCTCGGTTGCGGAGATCTCGGACATGAGATCAGATTATCCGATCGCGCCCTCTCGACTCCTCAGGCGTGCACCGGGGGGCGGCGGTCGGCCCACGGGGCCGCGTGTTCGAGCTGGGCGGCGACGCGCAGGAGCACGTCTTCGCGCCAGGGAGCGGCGACGAGCTGGACCCCGATCGGCAGTCCCTCGTTGTTCCACCACAGGGGCAGGCTGATCGCCGGCTGGCCGGTGATGTTGAACTGCGACGTGTACTGCATCAGGCGGCGGAAGCGGGCCAACCCGTCGGGGCCGGACAGATCACCGAGGCGCGGCGGCGGAGCACCCAGCGTCGGGGTGACGAGCAGATCGAACCCGGCGCTGCCGTCGAGCGGCTGCCACCACCCGACCATCCGCCGGCTCCAGCCCTGCATCCAGCCGACGAGCTGCAGGTACTCGACCGCCGGCATCCCTCGCCCCCACGCGCCGAGGGTGAGGTTGTCCTGTTCGAGGTCGTCGGGACCGGGATCGTGCCCGATCAGCTCGGCGAGAGCAACCATGTCGAGAGCTGTCCAGGCGGCAACGATCGCGGTGAAC
>CAZQEJ010000002.1:31974-33528 GCA_964592165.1 uncultured Ilumatobacteraceae bacterium
GCCGAGGGGAGCGTCGTGAACGACGGGGCGAAGCGCTCCTCGGCGAACGCGGCGGGGTGGCTGGCCTCGACGTGATGGCCGAGGCCCTCGAGGAGTGTCAGCGCCGCTGCCACCGCGGCGCTGCCGTCGGGATCGTGGACGCCTCCGGGCGACGGCGGCTCGTCGAGGAACCCGATGCGCAACCGTCCTGGATCCGCGCCGACCTCCTCGACGTAGGCCCGCAGCGGAGGCGGAGCGGTGTACGGGTCGCCGGGCATCGGTCCGTGGATCTGGTCGAGGAGCAGCGCCGCGTCGCGCACGCTGCGGGTGATCCCGCCCTCGATCGTCGCCCCCATCCACGACTCGCCGACCTCGGGACCGTGGCTGACCCGGCCCCGGCTCGGCTTGAGACCGACCAGGCCGCACTCCGCGGCCGGGATGCGGATCGACCCCCCGCCGTCATTGCCGTGGGCGAGGGGGACCATCCCGGCGGCAACCGCGGCGGCCGACCCACCGGAGGACCCGCCTGAGGAATGGTCGAGGTTCCACGGGTTGCGCGTCGGGCCGTAGGCGAGCGGTTCGGTGGTGATCGTCGACCCCCACTCGGGGGTGTTCGTCCGGCCGAGGACGACGAGCCCGGCGCGGCGGAACTTCCTCGCCAGGTACGTGTCGGCCGGGGCGACGTGACCGATCCTCTTCAACGCCCTCGTCCCCGCGTGGTAGGGCTCCCCGGTCATCGTCAACGACAGGTCCTTGACGAGGAAGGGCACACCGCGCAACGGCCCGCCGGGGAGCGAGGCGAGCTCGGCCCGGGCCCGTTCGTAGCGCGTCCCGATCACCGCGTTGATCTGCGGGTTGAGCCGCTCGATGCGCTGAATCGCCGCGTCGACGAGCTGTTCCGGCGACGCATCGCCGCGGCGGACGAGGTCGGCACAGGCGGTCGCGTCGAGGTCGGCGAAGTCGTCGGTCGTCATCTCCGGAAGCGTAGGTGGGCGGCAGCAGTAGCCTCGACCGGCGCATGCGCCTTCTCGCCGTCGTCGACAAGTTCCGGGGCACGGCGACCGCCGGGGAGATCGCCGGGGCGATCGGGCGCGCCACGCGCCGGGCCGGCCACGACTGCGACGAGGCTCCCGTCTCCGACGGCGGGGAAGGGTGGCTCGACGCGTTCGGCGGGGCGAACAGGACGACGACGGTCAGCGGCCCACTCGGTGACCCGGTGCAGGCCGGGTGGCGCCTCGACGGGCGCACCGCGGTGATCGAGATGGCCCGAGCCGCCGGCCTCGAACTGGCCGGCGGGGCGCAGGGCAACGACCCGACCGCGGCGAGCACGACCGGCGTCGGGGAGCTGATCGACGCCGCGCTCGACGCGGGAGCGCGCCGGATCCTCGTCGGCCTCGGTGGCTCGGCGACGACCGACGGCGGTTACGGCGCGGTGCGCGCCCTGCGTTCGGCGCACCGCCTGCGCGGTGTCGAGTTGCTCGTCGCCACCGACGTGCGCACGCTGTTCCTCGACGCCGCAGTCGTCTTCGGGCCGCAGAAGGGAGCGAGCCCGGCCCAGGTCCGCCTGCTCAGCGG
>CAZQEJ010000002.1:33628-38193 GCA_964592165.1 uncultured Ilumatobacteraceae bacterium
CGCTTCGGCGAGGACCGAGCCTTCACCGACACGCTCGCCTGCATCGAGGAAGCGACCAGCGAGCTGATCGACCACGTCGCTCGGTGACGACTCCCGGCGTCAGCCGCCGCTGGCCGGCGTCGAGGCGTTCGGGCTCGCACCGACGGAGGCCGCCGGCGCCGTCGCGGCAGCGACCGTCGTCGTCGGGATCGTCTTGCCCGACAGGTCCGTGCCGAGCAGGATCAGCACCGACGCGTTGCGCGGTGAGCCGGTCAGCGATTCGGCCTTGACCGGGAGCTGGGACGGATCGGTGGGCAGTTCCTGGGCGAGCCCACCGAGGCCGAGCCAGCTGGACACATCCTTACCCTGGACGTCGGCGCCCTGGTAGTAGTAGACGACCGTCGTCGCCCTCGGGGTCGAGTCAACCGCGTTGGTCGGGGTCAGGGTCTGGTAGCCGGCCGTGTTGAGCTGGTCGGAGAGGCCCTTGGCCGAGCCCTTCACCCCAGATGCGTTGGCCACGACGATGGTGAACGCGGACTTGTCCACCGGTGGCACCGTCGTCGGCGGCGGTGTCGTCTCCGTCGGCAGCGAGCTCGACGTCGTCGTCGACTTGCCACCCCCGTTCCCCCCCGTGGACACGCCGGAGTCCTTGTCGTCGATCGCATGGAGGATGACGAAACCGAGCAGCGCGGCGACGATGGCGAAGACCACGGCCAGCGCCGGGGAGGCCGAGCGGGGAGACCGCGGCCCGCCGGCGCCCGGTGGGCGAGGCGTGCGGCGGGGCTCGTTCATGCTCATGCGTTGGTCCCTTCGGATCCGGCGGCGGTGCCGCCGTCGAGCCGTGCACGCCGCCGACGATCCCGCAGGCGCTGCAGGCGGCGGACGACGAGGGGATCGTAGGCGAGAGCGTCGGGTTGCTGGAGCACCGTGTTCAGCTCCTGGTAGTAGTCACCCGCGGAGCACTGGAAGCGTTCACGGATGAGCGTGTCCTTCGGGTTGTCGAGCGTCCACCAGATCCGCTCGAAGTCGAGGATCGCCATGTCCCGTTCGCTCAGCGCCACCCCCCCAGCCTGCCCGGCGGGGGTGGGGTGATACAAGCATCCCCGGATCGCGCTCAGGTCCCGGTGAACACCGGCGGGCGCTTCTCCAGGAACGCCCGGGGTCCTTCGGCCGCGTCGTTGGAACCCATCACTGTGGTCCCCTCGGCCATCTCGATGGCGAACGCGTCCTGTTCGGGCAGCGCGTCGGTGCGGCGCAACGTGGCCAGGATCGCCCGCACGGCGAGCGGACCGTTGGCCGCGATCCGCTCGGCGATCTGGCGAGCCTTGGTCAACGCCTGCCCGTCGGGGACGACGTGGTTGATCAGACCCAGTTCGTAGGCCCGCCGGGCGGTGATGTCCTCACCGGTGAGGAGCATCTCCGCGGCCACGGCGTAGCTCACCTGGCGGCGCAGGCGCACCGCGGACCCGGCCATCGGGAAAAGGCCGCGCTGCACCTCGGTGACGCCGAACACGGCGGACTCACCGGCGACGCGGATGTCGGTCCCCTGGAGGATCTCCGTCCCCCCGGCGCGGGCGTAGCCCTCCGCGGCGAGGATCACCGGCTTGGTCGGGCGGTAGGTCTTCAACCACCCGCCGAGGATCACCTGCGGCTCGTCGCGGAAGCGCTGCAACCATTCGTTGTCGACGATCCCCTGGCGGAGGCGGCCGATCTCGGCGAGATCCATCCCCGCGCAGAACGTGTCCCCCCTGCCGGTGAGGATCGCGACGCGCAAGTCGTCGTCGGTGTCCAGGCGGACCCACGCGTCGTACAGGCGGCACAGCACCTCGGCGTTCGCCGCGTTCTTCTTCTCCGGGCGGTTGATCGTCACGGTCAGCACCGGCCCGTCGGCCTCGGCGAGCACCAGGGGTTCGGTCATCGGGTCTGTCTCCTTCGGCGGCGGATCGCGGCGACGGTAGTGCCCGCCGCCGACGGGCGGCCCAGCGAGCGCGACCCGCGGCGCCGGTCGTTAGGGTGGCCCGCCATGCCGACCCCGTTCCCCCCGTTCGACGGTTCCGCCGCGAAGACGCAGAAGTTCGACAGCGAGCCGGAGATGGGCATCGACCCCTCCAAGCGGTACACGGCGACGATGGACACCTCGATGGGCACGATGGTCATCGCCCTCGACGCGGTGCGTGCCCCGCGCACGGTGAACAGCTTCGTCTTCCTCGCCCTGCATCACTACTTCGACGGCATCGTCTTCCACCGGATCATCGACGGCTTCGTCTGCCAGGGCGGCGACCCGACCGCGACCGGCACGGGCGGTCCCGGCTACCGCTTCGCCGACGAGCTGCCCAAGCCCGGCCAGTACGAGGTCGGCTCGCTGGCGATGGCCAACGCCGGGCCGAACACGAACGGTTCGCAGTTCTTCTTGATCTCCGGGCCGTCCGGGGTGCGCCTGCCGCCGCAGTACTCGCTGTTCGGCAAGGTGGTCAAGGGCCTCGACGTCGTCGACGCGATGCAGAAGGTCCCCACCGACCGGCGGGACAAGCCGCTGACCGACGTCGTGATCAACTCGGTGACGATCACCGTCGCCGAGGACTGACCCGCCTCGCCAACCGTGCCGCGGCGACGGCCCGGCTCGATCAGCGCCGCCGAGGCCCGGCGGATCGCTCTCGCCGCCCAGGGCTTCGCCGCGCCGCGGCCCGCGGGGCGAGGCGACCGGCGGCACCTGCGGCGGATCCTCGACCGGGTGGGGATGATCCAGATCGACTCGGTCAACGTCCTCGTCCGCAGCCAGGAGCTCCCCCTGTTCGCCCGCTTGGGGGAGCATCGCCGTGACCTGATCCCCGCCGCGGCGGACGACGGGGAGCTGTTCGAGTACTGGGGCCACGCGATGTGCCACATCCCGGTCGCCGATCATCGCCTGTTCCGCTGGAAGATGGCCGCGGCCCGCCTGGAGCCGGGGATCGTCGCCATCGAGCAGCGCCGCCCTGGATTCCTCGACGCGGTGCTCGCCCGCGTCGCCGCCGAGGGACCGGTCGTCGCCGGTGACGTCAGCGAACGGCGCGGCCCGAAGGGACCGTGGTGGGACTGGGACGACGGCAAGCGTGCGCTCGAGTACCTGCTGTGGAGCGGGCGGCTGACCGCCCGGCGGCGGGCCACCGACTTCGCCCGGATCTACGACCTCCCCGAGCGTTCGCTGCCTGCCGAGCACCTCGCCGCGCCGGCGCCGAGCGAGCAGGAGGCGCGCTCCGCACTGCTGCTCAAGGCGGCGCGGGCGTTGGGGGTGGCGACGCTCGGCGACCTCGCCGCCTACCACCACCAGCGGATCCCCGCGGCGCGGCCGCTGGTCGCCGAGCTCGTCGAGGCCGGGCACCTGCTGGCGGTGGAGGTCGACGGCTGGGACGCTCCCGCCTACCTCCACCCCGGAGCCGGCACACCCCGGCGGATCACCGCGGCGACGTTCGTCTCCCCGTTCGACTCGCTGTGCTGGGAGCGGGACCGCCTCGCTCGCCTGTTCGGCTTCCACTACCGCATCGAGATCTACACGCCCGCGCCGCAGCGGCGGTACGGGTACTACGTGCTCCCCTTCCTCCTCGGCGACCAGCTCGTCGCCCGGGTCGACCTGAAGGCCGACCGGGCCCGGGGGGCGCTGCTGGCCAAGGGGATCTTCGCCGAGCCGGGGATCCCGCTCGCCGACACGGCCGAGGCGATCGCCGGCGAGTTGGGGACGATGGCCGCCTGGCTCGGGTTGGAGCGGGTCGAGGTCGGCCGGCGCGGCGAACTCGCCGGGCCGGTCGCGGCCGAGTTGGGAAACCCCGCGCACGACCTGCCCTGACGGGAACGAGCCGGGGGCGTCCCGGGCCGCGCGGCCCTACCGACGCGGCCGCGGCCTCGCCTTGCGCCGGCCGGTGGCCTTCGCCTTGATCTCGTCGAGCGGGGGGCCGACGAGCGCCGAGCCGTCGGCGAGAAGCTCGTGCAGGCCGTCGGTGTCCAGGTTCGGCGGGTCGCCGGAGGATTCGATCTCGACGATCGTCGGCTCCTTCGGCGGTCCGAACAGCGCGGTGTGCAAGCCGAGCATCGCCGCGCCGAGCACCCCTCCGGCGACCCGCCGGGCCGGACGCGCTGCGCTCGCAGGACGGTCCTGATCCTCGGGGACGTCCGGCTCGCTGCGCTCCATCGGCACCCAGTCTGTCGCACCCCGACCCGATCGGTACCCTGGGAGGGGTGAAGCCCCTGATCGCCGTCCCCGGCCGTCTCGGGGCGGCGGGCAAGCTGTCACGCAACGCGGTCGCCTTCGCCAGCCGGCCGTACCTCGACTGCACGATGCGCGCCGGAGGCGAACCGGTGGTGATCTCCGCCCGGACGGTCGCCCGGCGGGAAGCCAAGGAGCTCCTCCGCCGTTTCGACGGGTTGATCCTGATGGGCGGCTCCGACGTCAACCCCGCCCGCTACGGCCAGGAGCGCCACCCGCGCACGTACGGGATCAACGACGAGAACGACGAGTTCGAGCTGACCCTCGCCGCCGCGGCGATCGAGCTGGAACTGCCCACGTTCGCCATCTGCCGGGGGATGCAGGTCGTCAACGTCGCCCTCGGCGGCAC
>CAZQEJ010000002.1:38293-41147 GCA_964592165.1 uncultured Ilumatobacteraceae bacterium
TGGACGATCGGCGTGCAGTGGCACCCGGAGGACACGGCGACGACCGATCCCGTCCAGCAACGGTTGTACGACTCGTTCATCGAGCGCTGCGCGGGCGGCGGCTGAGCGCGGCGGATGCCGATGACCCCGATCCCCTTCGTCCCTCCCCTGACACCGGACTACGGCGCCGTCGAGCAGGTCTCCCCTCTCATCCGCCGGGTGATCGCCGAGAACCCCTCGAAGTACAGCTACGTCGGCACCGGCACGTACCTCGTCGGTCACGGCGACGTCGCCGTGATCGATCCCGGGCCGCGGCTCGACGCCCATCTCGACGCGCTGCTCGGTGCTCTCACCGGGGAGCGGGTGGCGGCGATCCTCGTCACCCACTGCCACGGCGACCACTCCCCCCTCGCCACCGAGCTCGCCCGCCGGACCGGCGCCCCGACGTACGCGTTCGGCCCGGCAGCCCCGCCCTCGCCCGACGAGGAGGAGGACGCCGACGACGACGAGCTGCCGGAGGAGGGTCGTGACGGGGTGCCCGAGGAGCCGATCGATCGCTCCTTCGTCCCCGACGTCGCCCTCGCCCACGGGGCGGTGATCAGCGGCCCGGGGTGGACGTTCGAGGCGCTGCACACCCCCGGGCACACCTCGAACCACATGGCCTTCGCCTTCGCCGAGGAGAAGGCGCTGTTCACGGGCGACCACGTGATGGGCTGGAGCACGACCGTCGTCACACCGCCCGACGGGGACATGGCCGCCTACCTGTCCTCCCTGCGCCTGCTGATCGGCCGCGACGACGCGACGCTGTGGCCGACCCACGGCGGGCCGATCACCGACCCGCAGCCGTTCCTCGCCGCCTACCTCGCCCACCGCGAAGAGCGTGAGGCGCAGATCCTCGACGCGCTGGCGACAGGGTTGACGACGATCCCCGCGATCGTCGCCTCGCTCTACGCGGACGTGCGTCCCGAGCTGCACCGCGCCGCGGGCCGCAGCGTGCTCGCCCACCTCGTCCAGCTCGTCGCCGAAGGGCGTGTCGCCGTCGTCGACGGTGACCGGCCGCGGCGCCGCTCCACCTACCGGCTCAGCGAACGCTGAGCACCTCGCCGACTCCCGTTGGGCGTGGCCGGCAGATCAGGGGCGCGTCACGGCGCGGCGAAGTAACCGACGACGTCGACGAGCACGTTCGGTGCGCCGGAGGAGGCAAAGGCACGGATCGACCCGTCGCCGGCGAGCTTGACGATCGCCAGGTTGGGCACGGCTCGACCCGACGGGTAGTTCACGTTCGACGCGTCGGGCACCGACGCCCCGCCGGGGAACAAGGTCAGGTAGCCGGGGGCGATGGCGTCGGTCGCGGTGACGTTGACGACGACGGCCGAGGCGCTGGCGGGGACGCCGGACCCGGCGAGGGCGACGGTGCGCACCTCACCGGTGGCGAACGTGCCGCTCGACCCGATCGCGTTGCGCGTGTCGAGGACGCGCGCAGGGGCGACGGGCACGTATGCCGCCGTCCCAGGGGTGCTGTCGTGGGGCACGAACCAGCCGCACACGTCGGCGATCGCATCGGCGACGAGCTGCGCGGAGTTGTACACCATCCAGCCGTTGGCACCTGGGGAGATCGCCAGGTTGGCGCGGGTCGTGCCGGCAGCGACGTTCAGCGCGGAAGTCCCGGGGAGCTCGCCGGGGGCGAGCCGGGTCGATTCGGGGAGGAGGGAGACGAACCCGTCGGCGCTGGCGTCGACGGAGGTCAGCGTGAGCACCTCCGCTGTCGCCTGCGGGAGGGGGATGCCGGCCGCCTGGAGTCGTTCGTCGGTGACCTGGAGGACCTCCTCGCAACCGAGGGGGAAGCCGCGCTCGTTGGGCACGGCGGACTCCCGGGTGTCGAGCACTCGGGAGGGGGCGGCGGCGACGAAGCCACTCGTCCCGCTCGTGGAGAAGATCCCGAGCACGTCGGCGAGGACGTGCACCGGGGCGCCGACGTTCGTCAGGGCGATCGTGTTCCCCGGTCCGAGACCGACGATCGCCATGTTCGCCGAATCGGACCCGGCGACGTAGTTCACGTTCGACGTCCGCGGCAGCGCGCTCCCCCCGGGGTAGGCGGTGACGTACCCGTCGGCGTTCGCCCCGGTCGCCGTCAGGTTGAGGACGACGGCCGCGGCCTGCTCCGTGCCGAGCACGCCGGCGAGGGAGATCGTGCGCGTCTCCTCAGCGGCGAACGCGCCGCTGGAGCCGATCCCGTTCCGTGTGTCCAGGGCACGGGCGGTCACCGGTTGGGAGAACCACGCACCGGTCGCACTGGCCATGGCGTCTGAGGTATGGGCGCCGGTGTCCACGTCGGGGAGCGGCCTGTTGCCGGGCTCGGCTGCGCCCGTGGGATCAGCCACCGTGCCGGCTGCGCCGCCCGCGCTCAGCAGGGACGGCCGGCCGGCCACGGCGCGCAGTCCGGCACGATCCCCCGCCCGGAACCCGGGTGCCCCGCTCTCCGTCGTCGGGTACATCAGCTGGAGCAGCCCGTCGATCCGGTCGTAGGTGTGGCCGAGCCCGAACGCGTGGCCGAGCTCGTGGGCGACGATCGACATCCCGATCGATTCGCAGGGGACCTGCGGGGCGAGGGACGCGTCACCGCCGTAGATCTTGCCGAACCACGTGCTCGGGCCTCCGCAGCCGGCCGTTCCCGGTACGGACAGCGGACCGCAGTCGGAGTAGTCGGCGACACGCACGATGACCTCCCCGGGGCGAGAGATCCGGTCGGGCACCCGCCCGGGAGCGACGCTGATCATCAGGCCGGTCTCGGCAGCGATCTGCGCCGCCGCGGCCTGCACCGCCGGGCGGAGCTGCTCGGTGCCGGGCGTGTCGGCGAGGACGATCGTGTAGCTCG
>CAZQEJ010000002.1:41247-48462 GCA_964592165.1 uncultured Ilumatobacteraceae bacterium
GCACATGGTGAGCTCACCGGGCGCACCGCGTCGGTCCTGTGGGAAGATCTCCGGCGGAAGTTCCGTTGATCGCCGTGCGGAACGCCGGGCTACTAGCTCAATTGGCAGAGCATCGGACTTTTAATCCGCTGGTTCTGGGTTCGAGTCCCAGGTGGCCCACGAGAACGCCCAGGAAGCCAGTGGCCCGACCGCGGAACGCCACGTTGACCGAGGTGTGACCGACGTGCGACGGGACGGCCGCACTGCTGTCCGCGGAAGCGCCCTGCCGGGCCATCACCGTACAAGCGGCCACGCGGTTGGCTGCTCGGGCGCCGCAGCCTGGTGACGGGGCACGCTGCTAGCGCGGTCTGTATACCGTGGCTCGGTGGTCGATGCGATGGACGACCACCAGACGGTCGTCGTCGAGGATCTCGTACACGACTCGGTACGAGCCACGACGGGCGGACTGGAAGCCGGCGAGTTCACGCTGAAGCGGCCCGCCGACGCGCCGAGGGTTGTCGATGAGTGCGCCGAGCATGAACTCGACGACCGCGACTGCGACGTTCTCCGGAAGGCCGGCCAGCTGACGTTCGGCGGGACGGGTGACGCGCAGCGAGAACGAACTCGGGTCGGTCACCGCTCGAGGTACTTGGCCCTGAGCTCGTCACCGGTGAGGAAGTCTCCGGCTTCGTGCGCGGCGACCGACTCACGGAGCTCGGCCATCGCTGCGGGATTCGACAGCAAGTCGAGGGTGTCTTCGAGGGATTCGAGTTCGTCGGCGCTGATCAGCACCGCGCAACGCCGGCCGTTGCGCGTCACGGTGATCCGATCGTGCGTGTACTCGACACGGTCGACCATCTCGGAAAACTTGGCCTTCACCTCGGCGAGCGGCAGCGTGTCGGACATGACTCGAATTGTAGTCACCTACGCGAACGTCTCGTCGTCGGGCGTCGTCAGGAATCGAGACGGGGGACCGCGGCGAGGCCGATGTGGAAGTTGCCTCCGGCGCGGTCGTCCTCGTTCGAGGGCAACTCGTCGGCGCGGTTGGAGACGACCGCGTTCTTGCCGAAGCCGGGGGCCAGCGGGCGACCGCCGGGGCGGTGCAACCACAAGCGGAGAAGGTGGCGGCGCCGCTGCGGCTCGGGCCAGTCGACGAACCCGGTGCGCGAGTGCAGCGCGGCGTAGTTCGACAGCCATTGGATGTCGCCGGGGCGGAAATCCATCTCGATCGCCATCCCCGGCTCCATCGCGATCTCGTCGAACAGGTCGACGAGCTCGATCTGCTCCGGACGCAGGCGGGGCACACCCGGATATTCCTGGGCCGTCTTCACGTAGATCCCACCGGCGTACACGTTGAACACGCCATCGACGACGCAGACCATCGGCGACACGTAGGTGCGCGCCGGCGCGTCGTGGTCCTGGCGATACCAGTCCCAGTGCATCGGCTCGTACATCAGCGGCGCCAGATCCGGCCGCCGTTCGAGGATCTCGTTGTAGATCTGCGCCCCGGAGACGAGGCACGACGCGCCCCCGGCGCGCGCCGGGCGGAGGCACATCAGCGCGACGATGTCCGAGCTGTCGGAGTGGTACGGGAGTACGTCGCGGATCCGCGCCGACAGCGCTGTCGGGTCGTCCATCGTCTTGTCCGACGTCGCGTAGACGTGGTCGACGAGGTCGCCGAGGTTGTTCTGGTGCATCGGCTCACCGAGGTACAGCCCGAGAACGTAGAAGATCGCCGCCGACAGGGCGTCGGAGTACAGGTGGGTGCGCAAGCCGCGCACGAGGACGAAGCCCCGTCCCCCGTCGACGTCGCGAGCCCACTCGGCGAGCGCCGCGGTGCACCCGGGCAGCGGGTAGTCGCCGGCCTGGACGAAGCGGAGGTCGGGGTCCGCCTCGACGAAGCGCCGTCCAGTGTCCTCCAGTTCGGCGACCTGGTCGCGGGTCAGCTCGAAGACCCACTCCGAGCTCGTTCCGAGACCGTCACCGCGCCACGCCGCGGCGGTCGTCACCGGCTGCAACCGGGATGCGCCGGGCACACCTGCAGCGAGTTGATCGGTCACCGCGACCAACTCCACTCATGGATCGAAGGCGTCGCTTTCATCGCTCCATGATCGCGCCGATCGGGGCGCCGGGCGAACGACGCGCTGCGGTCCGAGCATCGGCGCAGGGGTCAGAGCATCTGGCGGATCAGTTGGCGGGCAACACAGGCCGGCTTGGCCGAGCCCTCGACCTCGATCGTCATCTCCAAGGTCAGTTGCAGCCCCCCGTTGATCTCCTCCACGCCGACGAGGGCGACGCCGGCACGAACCTTCGACCCGACCGGCACCGGCGCAGGGAAGCGGACCTTCTCCAGCCCGTAGTTCACCCCCATACGGAACCCGGCGAAGGAGAACAGGCCCCGGCTCAGTTCGGGGATCATCGACAGCGTCAGGTAGCCGTGGGCGATCGGGCCGCCATAGGGGCTCTCCTTCTTCGCCCGTTCGACGTCGACGTGGATCCACTGGTGATCGCCGGTCGCGTCGGCGAACTGGTTGACCCGCTCCTGGGTCACCTCCACCCACGGTCCGTAGCCGAGATGCTTACCGAGGTGCGCCTGGACACCGGCGACCCCGTCGAGGACGGTCGTCATCGCCGGGAATGTAGTGCGTGACCGGCGGTGCAGCAGACGCGTATGGGGCCTCTGGCCCGTGTCGATCACCCAGAACGGGGCACTATCGTCCTCGTCTGCTGGTCGCGCGAGGCGGGCGACCCCTTCACGGAGGGACCAACAGTGGCGACGGATGGCTCTGATCCTGGCGGGCGCAGGCCGCGGCTGCAGATCGGCCTGCCCGTGTACAACGGGGCGAACTTCCTCGCCGAGGCGCTCGACTCGTTGCTCGCCCAGACGTTCACCGACTTCGAGATCCTGATCTCGGACAATGGTTCGACGGACGAGACGCGGGAGATCGCCGAGAAGTACGCCGACAGCGACAGCCGTGTCCGCTACTTCCGCTACGACACGAACCGGGGCGCGGCGTGGAACTTCAACAACTGCGTCCACCTCGCCGACTCCCCCCTGTTCAAGTGGGCAGCGCACGACGACCTCCACACGCCGGAGTTCCTCGAACGGTGCATCGAGGTGCTCGACCGTGAACCCGACGTGGTCATGGTCTGCACCGGCTCGACGTCGATCGACGGTGACGGCAACCCGAACGGGGACTACCGCCGGGAGAACTGCCACCTGCGGGAGACCTCCCCGGCGGCCCGCTTCTCCCGCACCCTCGGCCTGTACCCGATGCACGTCGTATTCGGCGTCACCCGTCACGCGGTGCTGTCGCGGACCCGCCTGTGGGGCACCGTCGCCGCGTCCGACCGGGTGATGGTCAGCGAGCTTGCCCTCCACGGCCAGATCCACGAGATCGACGAGCCACTGTTCGTCCGGCGCTGGCACGAGAACGTGTCCTGGACGATCGAGACATCCGACCGGGAGTACTCCTTCTGGTACGACCCGAAGAACAAGGACAAGCGCTTCAGCGTGCCCAAGCTCGCCCGTGGCGTGTCCTACGCCAAGGCGATCCACAGCGCGCGGCTGCCCCGCTCCGAGGCGGCGAAGGCCTACGCCCACCTCGGCCGGTATGCGCTGTGGACCCAAGGGGCGTGCTCCGTCGGTCGCAACCTGGCCGCGCTGGTGCGGCGCCGGACGGATCCCGGGCAGGACTGAGCGCAGCCGCGCTCACGCCGCGGCAACGGCACGCAACTGGTGGGCGATCCGCCGGCGGCGGTTGCGCACCGTCCGTTCGCACACCGCGTAGCGCGCCGCGAGTGCCGCGGTGTCGAGGCCCCTCGCCCAGGCCCGGACGAAGTCGAGATCGTCCTCATCGACGCCGTGGCGGTGGGCAGCGAGGAGCAACTCGGCGACTTCGGCGGCAGCGTCGGCCGGCTCGTCGTCGAACACGGCGGTCGAGCCGAGCTCCGCCTCGGCGGTCAGCCCGGGGCGTTCCGTCGCCGACCGCAACCGGCGGGAACGGACGAACGCCTCGTACTCGGCGTCGCGCACGAGGTTGGCGGCGATCTTGCGCGGGCGACGATCGAGGGGGAAGCGGCGGATCACGATCCACGCGCTGGCGACGACCTCGTCGAAGGCCTGCTGCGACGAACCGGCGCGCCGCCCCCGCCGCCGGGCGACGGCGACGAGCCCAGGAAGCACCCGTTGAAGGACGACGCGCGCCGCCAACTCGTCGGTGGCGGCGCGGCGCACCACAGCACCCAAGGCCCGGTCGGCCTCGTCGTCGCAGCGGCCGGCGAGAAACCCGATGCGTACCAACACGTCGTCCAGCGTGGTGTCCCCGGCGATCTCGATCGACCCGCCGAGCTCCTCGTCGAGTCCCCAGGCGAGGACTCGCGCGGAGCTCCCCGGGCAGGAGGAGAGCCGTCGCCACTCGGCGATCAGGGCGGCGGCGAGAGGGGAGGAGAACCGGGCGACAAGGGTGCTCGAAGACATGCCCCAACGGTCCGCGTCCTTCTCATCGGACCGTTCACCGCACCCCTCACCGCGGTCTCGGCGGAGCTCAAGGCCCGGGCAAGATCGCAGCTCACGACGCTCACCGCGGCGTGCCGGCGTGCCGCGGACGCCATCGCCGGCACACCTGCCCAGCGTGCAAAGCCATCTCGACGACCTCGTCCTGCGCCTCGTCCTCGACGACCGGAGGAGCACGACGCTGGTCGTGCGCGGGCTGACCGCCAGCGACCGCCTCGACGACATCGGCCGCGCCGCGGGAATCGCGCCAGGCACGGCCTGGCGGATCGACGGGCACGACGTGCCGTCCACGACGCCCGTGTTGCGTGCCGGCCTCCGTCACGGCGCGACGGTCACCCTCGGCGCACGGACCGATCCACAACCGGCGGTCCGTGTGCTCGTCACCGGGGGTGCCGACACGGGGCGGGAGATCCTCCTCGCGGCCGGGCGGCACGTGCTCGGCTCCTCCCCCACTGCCGGGTGCCGCCTCAGCGACCCGGGGGTCGCCTCCCACCACGCCACGCTGGAGGTCACCGCTGCCGGGTCGGTGCGGGCCACCGACTTCGGTGTCGGCCGCCCGTTGACCGGCGGCGGGGTGTGGCTCACCGCCGGAGACCGGCTGGTGATCGGCGGCGCGTCGCTGGAGCTGTGCCCGCCCGGCGAGCCCGCGGCGCCGCGCCCCGACGCACCCCTCGCCGGGTGGCAGGTTCCGCTCGTGCGCACGGCGACCGCGCCGGTGGCACGCCCACCGATCATCCACCGTCCACCCCCCGACGCCGCGGCCCACACCGGACCGAGCGCGATCGGGTTGGTCACGACGGCGACGACGCTGCTCGCCGGGATCGTCGCCGCGATCGTCCTCCGCCAGCCGGTGATGCTCCTGCTCACCGGTGTCGTCGCAGCCGGCGCGCTGGTCACCAGTGGGTTCCAGTTCGGGCGCGATGCCCGGCGCCGGCAGCAGGCCCGGCGCGCCGCGGCGAAGGCCGAGGCGGCGTTCGGCGACGCGCTCGTGGCGGCGACCGACGCCGAGCAGAGCCGCCGCCGGCCGGTGCTGCCGTGGCGCGGCGGAACGGAGACCGTCGAGCTCGCCAGGGTCTGGCATCACCGCGACCTGACCACGGACGCGGTCGAGGTGCTCCTCGGGCGCGGCGACCTGGAGGTTCTCCTCCCCGTCGACCCGGATCCGCTCGCGGTCGTCGTCGGCGACGTCGGTGTGCCGTATGCCCTCACCGGTGCGAGCGCCTTGGCGATCACCGGCTCCTGGCCGGCGCGCAGCGCCGCGGCACGGTCGATCATCGCCCAGCTGTCGGTCGCCGTCGGGCCCGCCGACCTGCGCGTCCTGATCGCCGCGGCGGCCGGGCGGGGTGGGCAGTGGTCCGGGTGGGGCTGGCTCCCCCACGCGACCGGTGCCGGGGGCACCCCGATGATCGGCGAGCCGGCGAGCATCGAGCCGATCGTCCGCGAACTGCTCGATGACCCGGACCGCAGGCCGGTTCTCGTCGTCGTCGACGGCGCCGAGCAGCTCGCGGCGCGCACCGGCCCCATCCGGCGGCTCGTCGATCATCCCAGCCTGGCCACGATCACGATCGTCCTCGACGAGGCCGAAGCGCCCGTCCACGCCCGCTGCCAGGCAGTGCTCCGCCTCGGCGCGGCCGGTGGAGCGGAGCTGCGCCGCTTCTCCCCGGGCCCGGGTGAGACCGCCGGCGCGGCGCTCGTCCAGCGCTTGGAGCCGTACGGCTTGGCCGCCGATCTGGCCGAGGCGATCGCCGCCCGCCTCGCCGGCTGGCGCGACCCGGAGCAGCTCGGCTCTGCCTCAGCGCTCCCCGCGTCGGTCGGACTCGGCGAGTTGCTCGGTTCTCGGGCCGCCACCCCGGGAGCAATCCGCGCCCGGTGGGCAACAGGGGGGAACGGCGCGCGGCCCGTCGCCGTCCTCGGGTGTGCCGCCGACGGGATCGTCGAGCTCGACCTGGAGCGCGACGGGCCGCACGCGCTGATCGCCGGGACGACGGGGGCGGGCAAGAGCGAGCTGTTGCGCACCCTCGTCGTCTCCCTCGCCGCCGGTGCCGGGCCGGAGGCGGTGTCGTTCCTCCTCGTCGACTACAAGGGAGGAAGCGCGTTCGATGCCGTGCGCGATCTTCCGCACGTGACCGGGATCGTCACCGACCTCGACGACCGCCTCGCGGGGCGCGTCCTGACCAGCCTGGATGCGGAGTTGCGGCGCCGCGAAGCGATCCTGCGTGACGCCGCGGCGAGTGACCTCGCCGCTTATCGCCGGGTCGCCGCGGGTGAGGCGCTGCCTCGCCTCGTCGTCGTCGTCGACGAGTTCGCCGCGCTGGCGACGGAGCTCCCCGAGTTCCTCCACTCCCTCGTCGCCGTCGCCCAGCGCGGGCGCAGCCTCGGTGTTCACCTCGTCCTCGCCACCCAGCGACCGTCGGGAGTGATCAGCGACGACATCCGGGCGAACACGAACGTACGCATCGCGCTGCGCGTCCAGGACCCGGCCGATTCGCTGGACGTGATCGGCGACCGCAGCGCGGCGTCCCTTCCTCGCCACCGGCCCGGCCGGGCGATCGTCCGGCTCGGCCCCGAGGAGCTCGTCGAACTGCAGGCCGCGTGGTGCACCGGCCGCGCCCCCACCGCCCCGGCCGGCCTGCACGTGTCCGTCACGGTCCCCGGGTTCACACCCACCGGCGATGAGCCGGGCCCGACCGAGCTCGCCGAGCCCGCGGGCCGCGCCGGCC
>CAZQEJ010000002.1:48562-59969 GCA_964592165.1 uncultured Ilumatobacteraceae bacterium
ACCGGCGATGAGCCGGGCCCGACCGAGCTCGCCGAGCCCGCGGGCCGCGCCGGCCGCGGCGAGGCCGGCGACGGAGCGGATGCCGACGACGACGGACGGATCGAGCTCGTCGAGCGCATCGTGGCGGCGGCACACGGGCGCGGCGGCAGCCCGCAGCGGCCGCTGTGGATCGATCCGCTCCCCGCAGTGCTCCGCCCCGCGGCCGCGACGGAGATCGGGATGATCGACGACGTCGCCGGGCAGTGCCGCCGCCCGCTGTGCTGGGCCCCGGCCGACGGTCACCTGGCGATCGTCGGCAGCCTCGGGGCCGGGACGACGAGCGCCCTCGTACGCATCGCTCTCGCCGCCGCCGCGGGGGCCTCCCCAGCCGAGCTCCACCTGTCGGTGATCGACGCCGCGGGCACCGGCGAGCTCGACGATCTCCGCCCCCTCGGCCACTGCGTCGCGGTCGTCGACGGCCGCCGCGCCGAACACCTGGCGATGCTCATCGATCGTCTCGCCCGCGAGGTCGCCGCCGCGCCGGGCGGGGACGGGATCGAGCGGGTGCTGCTCGTCGACGGGGCCGGCGCGCTGCGCAGCATGCTGCGCGAACCAGCCGCAGCCGAGCTCTCCGAGCGCTTCGACCGGTTGGTCGCCGACGGCGGCCGGGCGGGGCTGCGCATCGCCTTCGCCGCGGACAGCGCGGCCGCGCTCCCCCTCGGGTGGTTGACCCGCTGCGCGCGACGGTGGGTCGGCCGGCTTGCCGACCCACTCGACGGGGTCACCTTGGGGTTGCCTCCGGGTGCCGCATGGAGGGACGCGCCGGCGGGGCGGTTCGTCCTCGTCGGTGACGATGGACGCCCACGCGAAGCGCACGTCGCCCTCGCCGAGGCTCCGCTCGGCGAGCAGGCCGCCGCCCTCGCTCAGCGGTGGGCGGCAACCCCCGGCCCCCAGCGGTTGACCCCGGTACCGGCGGTGCTCGGCGCGCACTCGTTGCCCCCCGCGCCCCGGGTCGGTCCGCTGCGGTTGCCCGTCGGGCTGGCCGTGCCCGACGCCCGCCCCGTCGACCTGCATCTCGCCGCCGGCGATCACGCACTCGTCGCCGGGGGGCGCGGAACCGGCAAGTCGAGCACGCTCGCCCTCCTCGCCGAGCAGTGGTCCGCGGCACGACCCGGGGGGTGGGCCGGGGTGCTCGATGCCCGCGGCGACCGCGCCGCCGGGCCCGCCCTGATCGGCGAGCTCGCCGCACTCGACCCGGCACACCCGGCGCTGCTCCTCGTCGACGAGGCCGACCGCTGGGACGACCCCGGGGGGATCCTCGCCCGCCTCCTCGGCGAGGACCGCGCCGGGCTGCACGTCGTCGCCGCCGGCCGCCCCGAGGCGTTGCGCGCCGCGGGCTACGGGCACTGGACGGCGGTGGTCCGCCGCTGCCGGGCCGGATTGCTGCTCGGCGCGATCGAGGATCTCGACGCCGATCTGCTCGGCGTGCACGTGCCCCGCCGTTTGCTCCGCCCCGGCGCCCCTCGGCCCGGGCGAGCACTGCTCGTGGACGGTGGCGACGCCCGCGCCGTGCAACTCGCCCTCCCCCGCGCCCTCGGCGCGGCCTGAGCGCGATCAGTGCGTCCCTTCTCGGCCAACGCCTGACGCGGCGTCGCCGGGAAGGGCTGCGCCGAGGCGGATCCGCGCCTCGCGCCGGTTGCCGCTCAGCTCGGCGACGACGGCGGCCGGTGCCGCAGCGAGCGCGTCGTCGGGCGGCACCCAGGCGACGGTTCCCGACGGCAGGTGGAACCGGCCGGGTTGGGTCCGGGCGACGGCGATCCGGTCGGGGAACCCGGAGGCGAGAACCGTCCCGGCGGTGGCGATCAGCGGCGCGTCGAGCCACGCCAGGGGATCTCCCTCGAAGGCGATCCGGCGGGCGATATCGGCGGCGCGCCGGCGCACGGCCCCGAGAGCGCGTCCGTCGAGGGCCGGGTGCCGTTCGCGGCGATCGGCGACCAGGTGCAGGCGGAGGCCGAGGTCGGCGGGGACCTCGTCCGGGCGGCCGCGCAGCACGTCGCGGTCCTCGAGCAGTGCGGCGAGGGTGATCGCCAACGCTCGCTCGCCGGGGCTGCGGGCGCCGGCGACGATGCGTGCCAGGCGCGGGTGAAGGGGCAGCCCGGCGATCAGCCGCCCGAGCTCGGTCGGCGCGCCGGCGTCGCTCAGCGCGCCGAGAGCGAGGAGCAGCGCCCGCCCATGGTCCAGCGCCGGCCGCGGCGGTTGGTCGAGGAACGGCAGTTCGTCGGCGGTGGCACCCCACGTGGCGAGCTCGAGGGCCAGCCCGGACAGGTCGACCTGGGCGATCTCCGGCTCGTCGAAACGCCGCTTGGCGGAGTGGGCGCCCTTCGACCACAAGCGGTACACGACACCCGGACCCTGCCGGCCGGCGCGCCCGGCGCGCTGCTCGGCCGAGGAACGGGAGATCTCCACCGTGCGCAGGCGGGTCATCCCGCTCGCCGCGTCGTGCTGCGGAGCGCGGCGCAGCCCGCCGTCGACGACGATCCGCACCCCTTCGACCGTCAGGCTCGTCTCGGCGATGTCCGTGGCGAGCACGACGCGCCGCCGGCCCGGAGGTCCGGGGGCGAGGGCACGGTCCTGGTCGGCGGCGGGGAGCATCCCGTACAGGGGGAGCACGTCGACCGTGTCCCCGAGGCCGGCGCCGGCGAGGAGCTCTGCCGTGCGCTCGATCTCCGCCGCACCGGGGAGGAAGACGAGCGCGTCGCCCGGCTCCCGGCGCAGCGCCGTGGTCAGGGCGCCGACGACCGAGGCCTCCAGCGGGTCGCGCCGTTGACGAGGGAACCAGTGCACCCTCACCGGGTGGGGCGCGCCACCGGCGCTGATCACCGGGGCCGGATCTCGGTCGTGACCGAGCAGTTCGGCAAGCCGCCCGGCGTCGGCCGTCGCCGACATCGCCAGGAGGCGCAGATCGGGGCGGGACCGGCGGCGCGCCTCGAGGGCCAGGGCGAGGCCGAGGTCGGTCATCAGGTTGCGCTCGTGAACCTCGTCGAACACGACGAGGGAGATCCCGGCGAGCGTCGGGTCGCGCTGCAGGCGGCGGGTGAGGATCCCTTCGGTGACGATCTCGAGGCGCGTCGAGGGGCCGACGCGCCGTTCGTCGCGGGTCCGGTAGCCGACCGTCGCCCCGACGTCCTCGGCGAGCAGCCAGGCCATCCGCCGGGCCGCGGCCCGGGTGGCGATCCGCCGCGGTTCGAGGACGACGATCCTCCCGGTGGACGCCCACGGCTCGCTGAGCAGGGCGAGGGGGACGACGGTCGTCTTGCCGGTCCCCGGCGGAGCGACGAGAACCGCCGCGCCGCCCGGGGCGGCGAGCGCATCGCCCAGCGCGGGCAGGACGTCGGCGATCGTCGGGGCACTCATCGGGCGGGGACCGTACCGTCGCCCGGGCAGCACGCCGCGGCCCGGCGTGCGTGAAGCTCGTCGGGCGCGTTGCTACCGTGCCCGCCGTGATCCGTGCCGCCGGCCTGACCAAACGCTACGGCTCGGTGCTCGCCGTCGACTCGCTCGACCTCGACGTGCAGCCCGGGCGGGTCACCGGGTTCCTCGGCCCGAACGGGTCGGGGAAGTCGACGACGATGCGCTGCCTCGTCGGCCTCGACCGGCCGAGTGCCGGGTGGGCGACGATCAACGGCCGCCCGTTCGCCGAGCTGCACCACCCGCTGCGCGAGGTCGGCGTGCTCCTCGACGCCGGGTACGTGCACCCCGGGCGGCGGGCGGTCGATCACCTGCGGGCGATGGCCGCGGCCAACGGCCTGCCCCGAGGGCGGGTCGACGAAGTGCTCGCCACGGTCGGGTTGAGCGACGTGGCCCGGGTGCGCGTCGGTGGGTTCTCCCTCGGCATGCGCCAGCGCCTGGGCATCGCCGGGGTGCTCCTCGGCGACCCGGCGACGGTGATCCTCGACGAACCGGCGAACGGTCTCGACCCGGAAGGGATCCGCTGGATCCGGGACTTCCTCTCCTACCTCGCGACCGAGGGCCGCACGGTGTTCGTCTCCAGCCACCAGCTCTCGGAGATGGCCCTGATCGCCGATCACGTGGTGGTCATCGGGCGCGGCCGGCTGATCGAGGAGTGCTCGGTCGCCGACTTCCTCGCCCGCCACGCCGACCGCGCGGTGCGCGTCCGCAGCCCGCGCCTCGGCCAGCTGATCGAGCTGATCCGCCGCCGCGGCGGGGAGATCGCGCCGGTCGACGGCGACGCCGTGCTCGTGCGCCAGATGGACGCCGCTGTGGTCGGCGAGCTCGCCGCGGCGGCGCAGATCGTCCTCCACGAGTTGTCCCCCCAGAGCGGTTCGTTGGAGGAGGCGTACCTGCGGGTCACGACCGGGGAGGAGGCGTTCCGGGCGACCCGGACCCCCGCCCTTGCCCCCGGTCCTGCGGTCGGACCCCCCACCCTGCCCACCCCGGCACCGCCCGCTGCCGGTACGCCGTGGGCTCCCCCCGCGAGGCCCGAGCCATGATCACCGAAGCCGTCCGTTCGGAGTGGATCAAGCTGCGCACAGTGCGGGCCAACGTCGTCATCGCTCTCGTCGGGGTACTCGTGCCCCTCGGGTTCACGATCCTCATCGCCAGCACCGGCTCGTTCGGGCCGCGCGACGGCCAGGAGACGTTCGCCGCCACCGTGCTCATCCCCGGCTACCTGTGCGTGTTCCTCGCCGGGGTCGTCGGGGTGCTCGGCATCGCCCAGGAGTACCGCCATTCGACGATCCGGGTGACGTTCACCGTCGACGCCCGGCGCAGCCGGGTCCTCGCCGCGAAGGTGATCGTCTCGACGTTGTTCGGCGCGGGCATCGGGCTCGTCGCCGGCGTGGCGTGCTACGGCGCGGCCCGGCTGATCTTCGCCATCCGGCACGTCGCGATGAGCCTGACCAGCCCCGGGGAGAACCTCAGCGCGTTCGTCGGCCAGATCGTCCTGTGCGCCTTGTTCACCCTGGCCGGGTTCGGCCTGGGAGCGATCTTCCGCCAGCCGGCCGCGGCGATCCCGGTGCTGTTCCTCTGGCCGCTGATCGGGGAGCAGGCGATCATGCGCATGGTCCTGTTCGTCCTCGGCGCCGAGGACAAGGCGAAGTGGCTGCCGTTCCAGGCGGGCCTGAGCCTCCCGGTGACCGGTCTCGACCGCAGCGACGACCTGTCCCGGGTCAGCGCCGGGTTGTGGTTCGCCGTGTTCGTCGTCGTACTCGTCGCCCTCGGCTGGCTGCTCGTCGAACGGCGCGACGCCTGAGCGTCACCGGCCCGCGCCCTGGTACTCAGCGGGCTCGCTGGGTGAGCCGCTCGCGCTGGAAGATCCGGTAGCGACGATCGTGCTGCTCGATCCACCCGAGGCGGATGAACGAGGCGATCGCCTTGTTCACCCGTTCCCGTGAGGCGCCGACCATCCCGGCCAGCTCCTCCTGGGTCACCGGCAAGATGAACTCGTCCGCGCCGTCGGCGAGCTCCAGCAGGCGCTTCGCCGTCCGCCCGGTGACGTCGAGGAACACCGAGTCGGCCAGCGCCTGGTCCGTCGTCCGCAAACGCAGGGCGATCATCCGCACGACCCCCCAGAGCATGTCCGGGTTGGTCCGCAGCAGATCGCGCACCGGGTCGTAGGGGATGGCGAGGACGACGGAGGGCTCCAAGGCGCGGGCCATCGTCGAGCGGGGCAGGCCGTCGAGCAGCGGCAGGTCACCGAACAGGTCGCCGTTCTCCATCAGGGCGTAGACGCTCTCCCGCTTGTCGAAGGACTGGTTGGCGATCGCGATCCGGCCGCGCAGGACGAGGAACAGGCTGTCCGCCTCGTCGCCTTCGTTGAACAGCACGTCGCCGCGCACGAGCTTGCGCTCCGCCGCGACGACGACGATCCGTTGGAGGGTCTCCCGGTCCGCGCCGGCGAAGAAGTCGGTCGAGGCGAGGAGGTCTTCATGAGCCATGGCGGGCGCGACGGTACTACCGTCGCCCCGGTGTCGGCTGCTATGGGCGCTGAAGTGTGGACGATCGTCGTCGCTGCCGGGCGTGGGCAGCGCTTCGGGCGGCCCAAGCAGTTCGAGCCGCTCGGGGCGCGCCGCGTCCTCGACTGGGCGGTCGCCGCGGCGCGCGCGGCGACCCGCGGCGTGGTCGTCGTCCTCCCCGAGTCCGAGCTGTGCCCACCGGGGGCCGTGCACGGCGGGGCGAGCCGTAGCGACTCGGTGCGCGCCGGGCTCGCCGCGGTGCCGGCCAGCGCGGAGGTGATCTGCGTGCACGACGCAGCCCGCCCGTTCGCCAGCCCGGAGCTGTTCGCGGCCGTCGTCGCCGCGGTGCGCGCCGGGGCCGACGGGGCGGTGCCCGGCGTCCCGGTCGCCGACACGATCAAGATCGTCGGGCCCGGTGGGCAGGTCGTCGGGACGCCGGACCGGGCGACGTTGGTCGCCGTGCAGACCCCCCAGGCCTTCCGCGCCGCGGTGTTGCGCGCCGCCCACGCGACCGATGCCGGGGAAGCGACCGACGACGCGACGCTCGTCGAGCGCGCCGGAGGGAGGATCGTCGTCGTCGCCGGCGAACCGGAGAACCGCAAGATCACCCTCCCCGACGACCTCGACTGGGCCCGGTCGCGGATCGGAGGAGCATGAGCGCCGCGGTCCGTGTCGGGCAGGGGTTCGACGTCCATCGTTTCAGCGACGATCCCGGCCGGCGGCTGGTCCTCGGCGGCTGCCTGTTCGACGGGCATCCCGGCCTGCACGGCCACAGCGACGCCGACGTCGTCGCCCATGCCGTGGCCGATGCGCTGCTCGGCGCGGCGGGTCTCGGCGACATCGGCGAGCACTTCCCCGACACCGACGAGCGGTGGCGGGGAGCGGACTCGATCGGACTCCTCCGCCACGTCGCCGGGCTCGTCGCCGAGGCGGGTTGGGAGGTCGGCAACGTCGACTGCTCGGTGGTCTGCGAGTCGCCGAAGCTCGCTCCCCGCCGGGCGGAGATGGCTGCCCGGCTGTCCGGGGCGGCGGGTGCACCGGTGACGGTCAAGGGACGGCGGGCAGAGGGGCTCGGTGCGCTCGGCCGGCGGGAGGGGATCGCCTGCTGGGCGGTCGCGGTCCTCGTCGCTCGTGACCCAAGCGGAGGATCGGGCGACGGGCAGCCTGCCGACGAGGGACGGGGAAGATGACCACACGCAGGCAACGACCAGGGTCGCCAGCACCGAAGGGACAGGCACGCCCGGCCCGCAAGACGGCCGCCGCGAGCGGGCGTGGCACCGGCCGGCCGGCGGACGGCGAGGGACGCGCCCCCCGGGGAACCAAGCCCGGGCGGTCGTCGGCGGCGAGCGGCCGGGGAGCGCCGCGTTCCGGACCTCGCAGCGTCGCCGACCGCTCCGCGGCGCGCGGCGGCGCGGGCCGCACCGGCGCGGTGCGCGCCGAGGGCACGCCCCGCCCGAAGGCGGCGAAGTCTCTCGGCGGGGAGCAGGTCGAGGGACGCCAGGCGGTGCGCGAGCTGCTCATCGCCGGGCGGCGCAAGGTGTACGAGGTGTGGGTGGCCAGCGATCTCGAGGACAACGAGATCGTCACCGACATCATCGACCTGGCCGACAGCCAGCGGGTGAAGGTGTTCGAGGTCGCTCGCAAGCGGCTCGAAGCGGAGGCCCGCAGCGAAGCGCCGCAAGGCGTCCTGGCCCGCGCCGCGGCACTCCCCGAAGCGGAACTGGACACGCTGCTCATCCGGCGCGGCGGACGTCAACCGTTCCTCGTGGCCGTCGACGGGGTGACCGATCCGGGGAACCTCGGGGCGCTGCTCCGCTCCGCCGAAGGCGCCGGGGTCGGCGGCGTGGTCCTCCCCCGCCATCGCGCCGTACACGTCACCCCGACAGCGGCGAAGGCTGCCGCGGGAGCGATCGAGCACGTCCCGATCGCCGTCGTCGGCGGGTTGCCCGCCGCGCTGGCGACGATCCGCAAGGCGGGAGTGTGGGTCGTCGGCCTCGACGACGGCGCCGAACGCTCCCTGTTCGAGATCGGCGACCTCGCCCGGGAAGGGATCTGCCTCGTCCTCGGCGCCGAGGGCAGCGGCTTGTCCCGTCTGGTGCGTGAGCGCTGCGACATGATCGTCTCGATCCCGATGTGTGGCCGGCTCGGCTCGCTGAACGTGTCCGCCGCCGCGGTCCTCGCTTGCTACGAGGTGACCCGGGCACGGATGACCTCGCCGGGCTGAGCGGGGACGCTGTCGGCGCTCATCCAGGAGACGGCAACCACGGATCGACGACGATCCCCGAACACGAGCCGTCGAGGAGGTTCTTGATCCGGCCCCACTCGCTCGGGTCCATCGACAGGCCCCAGCGCGCCTTCACCGCGATCCAATCGGCGAGGTACGCGCAGCGAGCCGCTTCGCCGGGGACCCAGTTCGACGGATCCTTGGCGCCTTTGGCCTGGTTCGAGGCAGCGGAGACGGCGACGAGCGTGCGCGGGTCGCTGAGGTCGTTGGCATAGGCGATGCGCCGCTCTGGCGTCCACGCCCAGGCACCGGAGTCCCACGCCTCCTTGAGGGGGACGAGATGATCGATCTGCACGTCGGCCGGGTCGGTCAGGGTGACACCGTCGTACGAGCTGTACCAGGTCCCGGCGACGACGGTGCACCGCTGGTCGTCGACCTTCGCCGGGGTGAGCGACTCGTCGATCAACACCCGGTCACGCACCGTGCACCCGGTGGCGTCGTCGACGAGCCAGGTGGGGAACAGGTCCCGGTCGTAGCCGCCGCGGTGCTCGCGTTCGACGGGGATCGAGTCGAGCACGGCACGGGCGAGTCGCACGTCCGCGGGCGCGGGTGCCGAACCGTCGACCAGCCCGGCAAGCGGGCTGGACGTCGGCGGCGCCGGAGGGCTCTGTGCCACGGTTGCGACCGTGATGCTCGTCGCCGGGCGGTTCTCGGCCGGCGACGACCGCGGTGCGGGCGGAGAGGCAGCCGGGGATCCCGGCGGCGACGAGCGCCCGACGGTGCCGACGATCGCGCCGCCGAGGATCGCCGCGGCGACGATCACCGCAGCCGCCATCCCCAACTGACCGGGGAGCGGCCACGACCGCGATCGAGCGATCCAGCCCATCAGCGCGGGCGTGATCTGCTCACTCGCAGACGATGCCGTCGTGATCGCGATCCCAGTACCAGCCGTACTCCGGATCGACGCCCTCGTAGTAGGGGCCGTAGCCGTGAGCCTTGGCCTCCTTGCACGTCGAAAAGCGCGGATCGAGAGTTGACGCCGCGGGCTCGGCAGGCGGAGGCGGCGGCGGAGGCGGTGCTTGGGTCGGCAGCGGGGCTGCTGCCTCCACCGGAGGCGGAGGGGGTGCGGGTGGATCGGTCGGCGCGAGCGCGACGGGATCCGTCGGCGCCGGCGCGGCCGGCTCGGGTGGAGGTGGCAACGGCACGGGCTCGGTCGGTGCGGGCTCGACCGCCGGCGCTGTCTCGACAGGTGGCGCTGCTGGGGGCTCGGTGACAGCAGCGACCTCGTCGGGGAGAGCGACGACGTGCTCGACCATCGCCTCGGTCCCCGGAACGCTCGCCGGAGTGTCGACGGCCATCTCGGCGAACGCGTCGATCCCGGTCGTCGTCGATGGACCAGGTCCGGCATTCCCGGCCTGCCGGTCGGCGATCGCCCCGGCGCACCCGACGGCGAGCAGCCCGACGGCAGGGACCGCGATCTTCGCCCACAACGGCCACCGCCGGTCACGGCCGCGCTTCGGTCGGCTCCCTGGGGCACCAGGCGGTCCGCCGACGACGGGTGGTCCAGCTGGTGGTGGCAACGCAGCCATGGGCCCCCTCCTCGGGTGCCGAGAGGTGATCCCACCCCGCCTTTCACGGTGGGCATCGCGTCCTCACCCTCACGTTAGGAGAGTGCCGGTGTGAAGGGGCGTCGCCCCCAGAGCCGATCGATGAGGAGGGCCACCGCCGATCGCCATGGCACGACGTGGGCGCGACCGTTAGCGTCGGGGCTTCACGCCGGGTTAGCTCAGCTGGCAGAGCAGCTGTCTTGTAAACAGCAGGTCGTGGGTTCGAATCCCACACCCGGCTCCACCTCGCCGCCGGTGGGCAGTTGTCCTGCGCCGTTGTGATCGCCAGTCCCGAGAACCCTGCGACTTCGCGAGGTACACGGCCTCGGGCCGGACGAAGAGGATCGGCGGGTAGACCCGCCGCCGCTTGCGGCGCTCCCTCCCGCGTCTCATGGCTCGCGTGAGAAGAATCTCGCGACAGCTGTGACGGAAACGGTTGCTTCGCTGCCTTCTTCTTACAGTGGCTGAGATCGACCAATCATCAACCGTCCGAGCGGTCACGGGGTTCGACGCGTTCTACGAGACAGCCGAACCGATGGTTCGTCGGGGGCTCGTCGCTGCGCTCGGTCCCGTCGAAGGCGCCGAGGCCGCCGCGAACGCGATGGCCTACGCGTTCGAGCATTGGTCTCGTGTGTCTGCCATGGACAACCCCACGGGCTACCTCTACCGCGTCGGTCGGAGTGCCGCTCGTCGACGGCGCAAGCCCCTGCCTGAGGCCGAGCCGGAACCGGTCTCTGATCCCAGCTTCGAGCCCGCGCTTCCCAAGGCCCTGAACCACCTGTCCGAGTCTCAGCGTCAGGCCGTCCTTCTCGTGAACGCCTGGGGATACCCGCAAGCCGACGCTGCAGCGATGCTCGGAATCTCGGCGTCCACACTCCGCAACCACCTCGATCGGGGCATGACTCGTCTGCGCCGTCACCTTGGAGCAAACCACGATGTCTGACCTCCTGACCCAACTGCAGAACTACGGCGAGCACCTCGATCGCTCGTGCCAGGCCCTCGCCGATCACCATGAGGAGACCGCTGGGCACACTGCCGAAGTCGAGCTCGTGTCTGGACCTGCGCCGCTCCCCCGTCGCCGCTTCCTGCAGTGGTCCACGGCTGCGGCTGTGGCCGCCGGGCTTGGATCGACCGTGTGGCTGGCACGACGACCCGGGACTCCATCGTCGATTGGCGACGCCGGGAACCGTGCGCCGTTGCTCGGCCCCACCGATACGACGCTCGGTCGATGGGTCGTCCTCGACAACTCTTCGGAAGCGCTCAGCGTGCCGTTCGGGATCAGTGCGAGCGGCGCAGGAAACTCTCTCGACGTGGCCCGCATCGTCGCCAGCCTCGACGGCATCCTGGTGGTCGGGTCGCAGACCATCGACGGAGTCACCAGCCCGGTCATCTGGACCTCACCAGACGGCGCGACGTGGGAGCGGTCAGCACTCTCGAACGCACAGTGGACAGTGGCGGTCGACGTTCTGCAGCGCATGGACGGCCAGGTAGTCGTCGCTGGGGTCGCTGCCGACACGGCCGATACGACGGTCCCGTCAGTATGGTCCGGTCCGAACTTCTCAGCTCTTGCCCCGGCGGAGTTCGATACGAGGGTCCCGCTCCCTTCGTCGTTGGCTGGGCTC
>CAZQEJ010000002.1:59979-60922 GCA_964592165.1 uncultured Ilumatobacteraceae bacterium
CGTCGAGCTCGATGGTGAGGTGGTTCTCCTCGCTGGTGCGGTGGACCCCGCAGGTCGATTGCCGCGTTGGCGCTCGGGGGACGGCGCCACATGGGCCGACACCACGTCGGTGGTCGATCTAGGGGCAGGCGTCATCTTCGGTCGCCCAGTTGCAGCAGGCAATGAAGTCATTGCGCCCGTCTTCGCCGGGGGTACGAACGGCGTTGCGCGCTCGATGGACGCCGGCACAACTTGGGTCATGTCGCCCCTGCCGAGCGATCTGACTCCGGCCGGTACGACGGTCGTGTCCACGCCCGATGGTTTCGTTGTCTGCGGTGTCGAGCAGACCGCCGATTCAAGCGCGCAGTCGGAGAACTTCCAGTCGCCCGTGCCAGTGGGAACTGCCCGGCTCGCCGCTTGGACGAGTGAGGACGGATCGTCTTGGACTCGGCGGTCGATCGTCGGAGAGCCCGTTGGAACCTTCCAGTTCTTGAACGCTGGAGCGGTGTGGGGTGCAGCAGGGATCGTCGGCTTGGCCACCGAGCTACGTGATGGGCGCTACGTGACCTTGCAGGTCTCCTCGCCCGACGGTGTCTCGTGGGCAGTCGAGGAACTCGACCTCGTCGGCAGCCCGCGTGCCATCCTGTCTCTCGAGAACGGATACTTGGCGATTGGTGCTCGTGAGATGCCGTCTCCCTCGTCGGGGCCATCGGCCGACGACCAGTCGAGGAACCTCGCTGTCTGGTTCCGGCGCGATCGATAAGCGGGGGGATCGAGGCATCGGGTCTTCGTCGATGTCGTGTCGGTCGGCGGGCTGCTTAATCGCGACGAGCACATTCGCCGAGAGGCCGTGCAGCTGTGAGGCAGCGGCTCAAATGTCGGGCACTGACCTCGTGCCCGACTGAGACCCTCGCCGCGAGCCAGCAAGTTGCAGCTGGCGGCGCGGTCCTAGAAAGCCGACCTG
>CAZQEJ010000003.1:0-31424 GCA_964592165.1 uncultured Ilumatobacteraceae bacterium
AACTTCTTGTCCAGGACGACGTTGCGACCCTTCGGCCCGAGCGTCACCTTGACCGTGTCGGCGAGCTTGTTCACGCCGGCCTCGAGCGCCCGACGAGCTTCCTCGTCGAACTTCAACAGCTTTGCCATCGGGGGATCAGCTCACTTCTCAACGATCGCGAGCACGTCACGGCTCGACAAGATGAGCAGGTCGTCGCCGTCGACGGTGACCTCGGTTCCGCCGTACTTGGAGTACAGGACGGTCTGGCCGACCTCGACCCCGACCGGGATCAGTTCACCGCTCGACTCGGCCCGCTTACCCGGCCCTACGGCCAGCACGGTGCCCTGCTGCGGCTTCTCCTTGGCGGTGTCCGGGATGACGAGACCGGACGCGGTCCGCTCCTCGGCCTCGCCGGGCTTGACAACGATGCGGTCTTCGAGCGGCTTGAGAGCCATCTTCGTGCCTCCACTGAAGCGTCGACGGGTGCGTTAGCACTCTGACAATGCGACTGCTAAGGCTAGGCGAGGAGGGCGGCCGTTAGCAACCGTGACCGTCGAGTGCTAACGCCTCAGCGGGGGAGAGGGACGCCGGCGGCGCGCAGCAAGGTGGCGAGCTCGACGAGGGGGAGGCCGATGACGGCACCGACGCTGCCGTCGACGCGGGCGACGAGGCGAGCCCCGATCCCCTGGATCGCGTAGGCGCCGGCCTTGCCGAACGGTTCACCGGTGGCGATGTAATCCTCGATCGCCGCCGCGCCGGCGTCGGCGAGCTCGACAGCGGTGCTGACCACGACGCTGTCGATCCGCTCCCCGACCGCGACGGCGACAGCGCTGTGCACGTGGTGGACCCGCCCGCTGAGGGCCATCAGCATCCGCCGCGCGTCGGGACCATCGAGCGGCTTGCCGAAGATCACCCCGCCGAGCTCGACGGTCGTGTCGGCCCCGATCACAACACTCCCCTCCGGTTCGAGAGCGGCGACGGCCGCCGCTTTGGCCCGGGCCAGCCGTTCGACGTAGGCGACGGGACCCTCGCCCTCGGCGACCGACTCGTCGATCTCTGGGGAGCGTTGCTCGAAGGGGACGCCGAACGTCCCGAGCAACTCGACCCGGCGGGCCGAGCTCGACCCGAGGACGAGCCGCGGTCCGGGACCGGTGGGAGGCGCGGCGTGCTCGGTCATGTCAGCCTCCGGACAGGGCGCCGACGGTCGTCTCGTCGGGGGCGGAGAGGTCGTCGAGGTGGTCGAGGTACCCCTCGGGGAGAGTCACCTTGATCGGTCCGTTGGCGTGGCCACGCACGATCCGCTCCCCGCCGGGGACCAGTCCGGCGACCGGATCGAAGGTGGCGAGCAGATCGTCGAGCTCCCCCAGGCTGCCGATCTGAGCAAGGCGCCGGCGGACCTCCGACCCGACCGGATACCCGGTCACGTACCAACTGGCATGCTTGCGGAACTGGCGGATCCCATGTGGGCCGGCATGGGCGACGAGCAGCCGGGCATGTTCGGCGATCACCGCGGCGACCTCCCCGAGCAAGGGCGGGGCGGGGATCTGGCGGTCGCTGAACGCGTCGAGCAGATCACCGAACAGCCACGGCCGGCCAAGACAGCCGCGCCCGACGACGACACCGTCGCACCCGGTGGCCGCGACCATCGCCACCGCGTCGGACGCTTCCCAGATGTCGCCGTTGCCGAGCACGGGGACCTCCGGTACGGCGGCCTTCAGCTCGCCGATCGCCTCCCAGCGGGCGGGCCCCGCGTAGTGCTGGGTCGCGGTGCGCGCATGGAGGGCGATCGCCGCGGCCCCCTCGTCGGCTGCGATCCGGCCGGTGTCGAGGTACGTGAGAAGTTCGTCGTCGATCCCGATGCGGAACTTGCAGGTCACCGGAACCCCCGCCGGTGCGGCTGCAGCGACCGCAGCACGCACGATGGCACGCATCAGGTTGCGCTTCAAGGGGACCGCCGCGCCGCCGCCGCGGCGGGTGACCTTCGCCGCCGGGCATCCGAAGTTGAGGTCGATGTGATCGACGCGGTCCTCCCCCACCAGCCGGCGCACGGCTTCTCCGACGAAGTGAGGGTCGCTCCCGTAGAGCTGCAGGCTGCGCGGGTACTCACCGGGGGCGAAGGCGGCCATCGCCTCGGTCTTCGAGCTGCGGTGGCACAGTGCCACCGCCATGACCATCTCGCTCGTGTACACGAGCCCCGGCCCGTAGCGGCGGCACAGAGCGCGGAACGGGGCATCGGTGACGCCCGCCATCGGGGCCAACACGACGGGCGCCGCGAGGGTGATCGGTCCGATCCTCAGCGGCTGCACGATCGGGGAGGCTACCGACGCCGGGGGACCGTCCCCAGACCGTCCGCCGTGCGCAGCACGGCGTCGACCGAATCGTGCACGCTGAGGAAGCCGAGGTTGGCGATCGTCGGGGCGAACAGCCCGATCTCCCCGGCCTCGTGCCGTTCGAGGGCGGCGTCGGGGGCGAGCCACTCGCTGGCGATCGTCTCGCTGTCGTCGTGGGCCGGATCCTGACCCTGCGGCGCGCGGGCGACGAAGAAGCGGGTGTCGAACCGTCGCGGCGGACCGACGGGAGTGACCCAGTGACTGACGTAGCGCAGTTCGTCGAGGGGGAGGACAAGCCGCTCCCGTCGGCACAGCTCACCGAAGGCGAGCTCGCCGCGGTGCACCGCCTGCCGGTAGGTGGCGAAGCGCGCCGCTTCGGCGCGATCGGAGAACGTCAACGGGGCCCCGTCGGAACGCCGGGCGATGAGCAGCCCGGCCTCCTCGAACGACTCGCGCAGGGCGGCGACCCAGTGCGCCCGACCCCCCGCGGGCACCGCCAGGCGAGCGTCGGCGGCCGTAGGGTCGAGGCCGCTGCGCCATTCCCCGGCGCCGGGGACCTCCGCGTCGTCCGACGGATCGACCCGCCCGCCGGGGAACACATGCACTCCGGCAGCGAACACCGCCGTGGTCGTGCGGCGGAGCATCAGCACCTCGATCCCGCTGGGCCCGTCGCGCACCAGCATCACCGTCGCCGCCGGCCGGACCGGGACGTCTTTGGGATCGACCTCGCCGATCACCGTGTCCCCGGCCGGGCCCCGCTCGCCGCTCATCGTCCCAGCTCGCCCGGGCCCGGGGGAGGCGGCGTCTTGTCGGAGGGGTCGCGGCTGGTCACGTCGAGGACCGTGCCGCCGAAGCGAGTCGTGCCGTAACGGATGACCGTCGACGTCGGGGTGATCCGGGGGACGACCATCATCCGCAGCGCGGCACGCACCGGGGGGAGCAGGATCAGCAGGCCGAGCACCCCGGTGACGAAGCCGGGGACGAACAACAGCACCCCAGCGACGAGGATCAGCAGCCCGTCGGCGACCTCCTTCGACGGCGTCCGGCGAGCGACGACCTGATCGTTGAACCGGGCCCACGCCCGCCGCCCTTGATGCTTGGCGAGCCATCCGCCGACGATCGACACGACGACGAGCAGACCGAGCGCGTTGAAGAACCCGATCGCGTTCGCCACCTGGACGAAGACGTACAGCTCGACGATCGGGAGGACGACCAGCAAGAGGAGGGCGACCATCCCCGGCCACCGTACCGGTCAGCCGGGAGGACCGGCGGCGCGCTCGACCTCAAGCGTCACCCCGTCGACGGCGACGACGCTGACCACCTCCCCGGCGGCGATCGCCCCCGACCCGGCGCGGCGTGCCCGCCACGTCGCGCCGCGCACCTCGACGATCCCTTCCGGGGAGGCGCTCGTCGTCACCCGCCCGGTCTCGCCGATCAACCATCCCCGATCGATCACCGGCGTGGCGAAGCGCGACCTGATCATCGCTGGCATGCCCAACGCGAAGGTGACCGCCATCCCGGTGATGGCGACGACGAGGGTGATCCACGACAGGTGGATCCCCCCGCGGTAGAGCACCACCGACCCGAGCGTGAAGGCGAGCATCCCGACCCCGGTCCAGAACCGGGGCACGCCGACCTGGACGTCGACCGCGAGAGCGAGGATCGACAGGATCACCAGTCCGAGGGCCCACCCCCGGACGGGTAGTGCCCCCAGCCCGTAGCTGCCGAGGACGACGAGGACCGCGCCGCTCACCCCGGCAACACCGACGCCGGCCGTGAAGAACTCGAACACGAGGAGCACCACACCGATGACGAACAGCAGGTAGGCGACCGGGGGGCTGGCCACCGTGTGGAACAGCCGGGGGACCAGGCCGAGCTTGAAGAAGCGCGGCGTCGTCGCGTTGGTCTCCACGTTGTCGTCGGCGCCGACGACCTCGACGATCGTGTGCAGGGTCGTCCCCCGGTACTCGAGGCCGTCGAGGGCGCGGACCACGTCGCGCAGGACGAACGCGTCCGGCGCGCCGTTCGGGAGGGAGATGGCCCCCTCACGGCGGGCCTCCAGATACCCACTCGTCGTCGTCGCCAGGCGTTCGGCGTTGCCGCCGAAGCTCAGCGGTTCCCCGTCGACGACGAGCGCGTCACCGAAGTTGCCGATGCGCGCCCCCGGGGCGACCCCGGAGATCACCGCCGCGCCGACGAGTTGCCCGGGCAGGCCGTAACCCCGGGCTCCGGAAGGCCCGACCCACACCGCCACCGGGACAGCCGAGGCGCGGATCGCGGAGGCCAACGAAGCCATCTCCTCCCGGGAGACGACCGCCCGCTTCGAGTTGAGCTGGAGGATGAGTGCTTGGGCCCCGTCGGTCGCGGCGCGCTCAATCGCCTTGCCGATCTCGTCGACGACGATCTCGTCGACGATCCCGGAGACCTCGAAGACATCGACCGGAGGAAGGTCGGCACCGCTCAACGCACCGCCCGCAGCGGCCGGAGGGGTCGTCGACGGAGAGCTCGCCGCGGCCGGATCGCCGCCGGCCAGGGAGACCACCGAGACGAGCGCGGCCCCGGCCGCGAGAAGGGCGATGACTAGTCTGCGCACGTCGAAGGCCTCCGGGAGAAGCGTGGACCCGAACAACTTCTTCGCCGCCTCTCGGCTCGTCGTCGTCGCCGGGAAGGGCGGGGTCGGCAAGACCACGGTAACGGCTGTCCTCGCCCGCGCCGCAGCCCGTCACGGCCGGCGCGTCCTCGTCGTCGACGTGGAGGGCCGCCCCGGTCTGGCCGGCCTGCTCGGCGGCGAGGCCGAAGAGGTGCTCGACTTCGAGGAACGTGTCCTCGCCGGAGAACCAGGGCCGGGCACCGTGAAAGGGCGGTCGATCCGGGCCGGCCGGGCACTCGCCGAGTACCTGGGCACGCAGGGTTTCGGTCGCCTGACCCGCCGGTTGGCGCGCAGCGGGGTGTTCGACGTCGTCGCCACCGCCGCACCAGGGATCGAGGACCTGCTCGTCCTCGGCAAGGTCAAGCAACTCGAACGCGATGGCGAGCACGATCTGATCGTCCTCGACGCTCCCGCCGCTGGCCACGCGATCCCCTTTCTCCAGGCGGCGGCGACGTTGCTCGACACGGTCGACGGAGGGCCGATCCGGACCCAGGCGCGGGAGGTCGCCGAGATGCTCGCCGATCCCGGCCGATGTCAGGTCCTGCTCGTCACCCTCGCCGAGGAGACACCGGTGAACGAACTGATCGAGACGTCGTTCGCCCTCGAGGACCGGGTCGGGGTAGCACTCGCCCCGGTCGTGGTCAACGCCGTGCTCGGCGCGCCACCCGGGTTGGCCGAGATCGCTCCTGGACTCCCCTCCGGGCCGCTGGCCGCGGCGGCCGAGTTCCGCCTGCGCCGCGCCGAAGGGGAGACTGCCCAGCTCACCCGCCTGGCCGGAACCCTGCCGTTACCCCGGATCGTGCTCCCCTATGCACCCGACGGGCTCGGCCCCGGTGCCCTCGGACCGCTGATCGATTCGTTCCTGGACGGGATCGGGACCCTGCCATGACCGAGCGCGGCGCGCCGCACCCGCGGGGCGGGGAGGCGGGGGTCACCCCGGCAGACCTCGGTGCGTTGGTCGAGACGGCCGCGGTGATCGTCTGCGGTGGCCCCGGAGGGGTGGGCAAGACGACGACCTCCGCGGTGCTCGCCCTCGAAGCGGCACGTCGCGGCCGCCGGGCGGTCGTCGTCACGATCGATCCGGCACGACGGCTCGCCGACGCGCTCGGCTTGGCCGGGGGCTTGTCCAACGAACCACGCCGGATCGCTCTTCGTTCCCGGCGGGGGCCGCGGTCGGCCGCGCCCGCGGGGGAGTTGTGGGCGACGATGCTCGACACACGGGCGACGTTCGACGCGGTCGTCGCCCGCTACTCGACCGGCCCTCAGCAGGCGGCACGGATCACCTCCAACCGCTTCTACCGGAACATCGCCGGAGCTCTGCCCGGCACCCAGGAGTACATGGCCGCGGAGAAGTTGTACGAACTGCACGAGGACGAACGCTTCGACCTCGTCGTCGTCGACACCCCCCCGGCCCGCCAGGCACTCGACTTCCTCGATGCCTCCGAACGTCTCAGCCGCTTCCTCGACCACCGCTTGTACCAGGCCCTCACGCTGCCCAGCCGGGTCGGGTTGCGCGTCGTCAACGTTGCCGCGCAGACGTTCTTGCGTACGGTCAGCCGGGTCGTCGGGGGCGCCGTGATCCACGAGGCGATCGAGTTCTTCCAGGCCTTCGACGGCATGGAGGGCGGGTTCCGCCACCGTTCCGCGGCGGTGACCGGACTGCTCCGCTCACCGGCGACCCGTTACGTGGTGGTCACCAGTCCTCGATGGGAGGCGATCCGCGAGGCGCGCTGGTTCGCCGAACGCCTCGCCGACCATGGCAACCGCGTCGCCGCGGTCGTCGTCAACCGTGGTCACCCCCGCTTCGAGGCCCGACCGGCGGCGGAGCTGGAGGCGATCGCGACTGCCGCCGAACAGCGTGGTGAACCGCTCGCCCCCGCCTTGCGCAACCTCGCCGAGTTGACCGCGATCGCCGAAGCCGAGGACCTGGCCCTCGCCCCGCTGCTCCACGGTGGACCCCCGGGAGAACCGCGGCCCTTGACCGCGACGGTCCCTCTGCTCGTCGGTGACGTCCACGACCTGAACGGCTTGCAACAGGTCGCTCACCTGCTCTTCGCCGGGACGAGCGTTGCCGGGTAACGTCGTCACCGTGCACATCCTGGTGGCCACCGACGCGGATTGGGTGATCAAGGAGCTGCGCGCCGCGCTCGAGGAGCCGGGTACGACGTTCACCTGGTGCGCGAACGGGCGGACGGTGTCCGATGCGGTCGCGGCGCGGACGCCCGATCTCGTCGTCGCCGACTCCCAGAGTGGCTCGATGGGGGGGATGGCGGTGACGATGCAGCTGCGTCTCGACGAATCGTCGGGTCGCCTGCCCCGGGTGCCAGTGCTGATCCTCCTCGACCGCATCGCCGACATCCACCTCGCCCGCCGAGCCGCGGCTGACGGTTGGCTGATCAAGCCTCTCGACGCTCTGCGCCTGCGCCGGGCGGCGCGGGCGGTGACGGGTGGGGGGACGTACGTCGAGGGTGTCCCCCCGGTCCCCGGGGAACCGCCGCTCGTCGAGCTCGGAGCGATCGACCTGGACAGTGCGGTGGACGTCGCGGAGAGCGAAAGCATGGCGAGCGGGTAGAGTTCGTCCGCCGATTCGGGGTGTAGCGCAGCTTGGTTAGCGCGCCACGTTCGGGACGTGGAGGCCGGGAGTTCAAATCTCCCCACCCCGACCACGAGAACCCCTGGTCACGGTACCTGCGAGAGCGGACCGGGCCAGGGGTTCTTACATTTTTCATGGCGTGTGGGACGCATCCCATCGGACACCATCGGACGCTGCCGCACGGCCCCTGCACATAGGGTTCTTCGGCAACGCGTATCACCGCCCGTCGCGACGGCGTTCGTTGAGCGGTGGTAGCGCATCGCCGATCGTCGACCCCGGCGTCCACTCTCGTCATCAAGGAACCGAAGACCAGCCTGGCCAACGGCGGCTATCGCCGACGCAAGCCAAAGGTCTTGGGCCTCAGTCCGTGGAAGCCGAGCGGCAAGGCCGTGGCGCCGAGGGGGCGTGCCCGGGCACGAAACACCCGCCCGTAGACTGGGACACGCCCGACGGCCGCGGCGAGAGGGAGTGTTCGATGAACAAGGTGCTGCATAGGGACACGATCCCGTACGACACGCCGTCGTCGCTACGCGCCCTACGAGGCCATGGTAACGGCATCCTGGAGTTGCCGCTCAGTGTTCACTGGGGGCCGCAACGTGCCTACGACCTCGGCGACCCAAGCGATCTGGAGTCTGCGTATCAGGCACTCGTGCGCGAGGGCACGACCGACGTTCAAGAGGCGCTCTTGAACGAGCACGTGCTCCGCATGGTGTGGTCAAACCTCGTTCTCCCCGAGCGGTGCCGAGTGGTGTGGGAGTCGCGCTTTCCGGAACTCATTGGGTAGACGGTCGACGTGGCTTCGGACGACTCGCGCCAGACGCGGGTGACGACCGTGCTGCTCGCCGCGATCGACGACGCTGGCTTCGTCCTGGCTGGCGCCGGCGCGATCCGCGCCCACGGCATCACCCCCCGGCCGACATACGACGTCGATCTCTTCGCGTCGTCGACCCTGAGCGAGCCAGCCTTCGCGACCGCCGTGCAGACGGGCACGCGAGCACTGATCGACAGCGGCCTTCAGGTCATCGTCGTTCGATCCGCACCGCTGTTCGCCCGGCTGCTCGTGGAGTCGCCCGACGGGGAGACGATCGAGGTCGACCTCGGTGTCGACTGGCGCCAAGAGCCGCCCGTCCGACTTGACGTAGGTCCGGTGCTGTCGCTCCGGGACGCGGTCGGCAGCAAGACCGCGACCGCGTTCTCGCGCGGCGAGGTCCGCGACCTCCTCGACGTCGACTCGATCCGCCAGTCCGCAGGATTCGACGAGGCTGACCTTCTCCAACTGGCGAAGGAGTACGACGCGGGTTTCAGCCGGGCCGTGCTCGCGGACAATCGCGAACGGTTCGCGAAGCTGAGCCCAGCGCGCACCGCCCAGTACGGGGTCTCCTCCGACGAGCACCGCCAGATCGCAGATCGCTTGGCCGGCTGGGCGCGAAGTCTCCGTACTGGAACGGGCGAGGCCGGTGATTCGGAAAGCGCACACCAGCTTGATCGCGGCGCCACCCTTGACGACTCCGGCGGGGAGCATCTGGGCGACGACGGTGTGGGCGAGCGATGTGCGCGTGCGGAGCTCGTTGACGCCGAGTGCGCGGCAGATGTTGCGCAGCCGCTGTTCGAGCGAGGCGCGGTTGGGCGGCGGCGTCGGGTAGGCCGGTGTGCTCATGCGGCGCCTCGGAGTTCGTTGCGGAGGTCGCGTTCCTCGGTGGCGGGTGATGAGTCCTTCACGGCGTGCGTCGGTGACGGTTGTGAGAAGACGTTCCGACATGACCGTTTCGCGGCAGGCGCGGATCGCGTGGGCGACGGTGGTCGATGGGATCAGTTCGTAGCGGGTGAGGTGGTCCGGGTCAACGTCGTCGCGCACGATCGCGATCCAGTCGGGGGACGGCCTCGAAGAACTGGTCACAAGTGGACGTCATTCGGGACGTGGAGGCCGGGAGTTCACATCTCCCCACCCCGACCAAAAGATCCCCTGGTCACGAGCCTGCGAGGGCGGTCCGGACCAGGGGTCGTGTCGCCTCCGGGGGTCTATTCACCGCTCGCCGACCGAACGCCCGCGGTGTCGGTAGGGTCGGGCCCGGTGGAGCTCGGCGAACTGCAACGGATGATCGAGGCGACGTACGGGACCCGTGATCGCGACCGGGGCGTTCCGGCCGCCGTCGCCTGGTTGGCCGAAGAGTTCGGGGAGCTCGCCCAGGCCGTGCGCAAGGGCACTCCCGAGGAGCAGCGCCACGAGTTCGCCGACGTCGTTGCGTGGGTGGCCACGCTGGCCAACCTCGTCGGGATCGATCTGGACGAGGCGCTGCAGCGCTACGCCGCAGGGTGCCCGAAGTGCGCCTCCCTGCCGTGCGCCTGCCCGGGCTGATCGAGGATCGGCCCGGGCAGACGTCGGTCGGTGTGGGTCAGGCGAGGGTGCCGGCGACGTCGACGATCACGTCGGTGGTGCCGTACACGTAGATGCACACCTTGCGCCCCGCACCGATCCCCGCGGCGACCGTGTTCGCGATCGTCTTCCCCGCCTGGTAGTTCAGGTTCGACGCCTCCGGACGCGACGTCCCACACGGATACACCGTGACGAACCCGTCCTGGCGCGGTGAGGGCACCGCGATCGTCAATAACACCGCACCCGCCGTCGCTGAGATCCCGTTCCGATTCCCGACGAGCAACTCATAGGTCGTCCCACCGGGCAGCGGACCACCACCATGAGCGACGTGATCCGGGGTGTCCGGCGCCCCGGCACGCGTCTCCATGAATCGCAGCGGCTTGGCCAACGGCGCATACGACACCGTCGTCGCGAAGTACCCCGACGCGTCCGCGATCAGATCCGTCGCCGCACTGGTGTAGATGCACACCGTTCCCGCCGCTGACGCCTTGGCCACCACCAGACCAGCGATCGTCTGCCCAGCCTGGTAGTTCAGCACCGACGCCTCCGGCATCGTCTGGTCACACGGATACACCGTCAAGTACCCCGGCTGGGACGCATTGTCCACCGTCACGTTCAACGCCACGCTGGCCACACCACCAGGCAACGGGCTCCGACCCGACACCGTCAGCTCGTGGACCGTGCCCGCCGAACGGCGACCCACACCCTGATCACGACCGTCATCGGTCGACCCACCAGCCCGGGTGTCGAGCACCCGCACCGGCTTGACCAACGGCGAGAACGAGTTCCCATCCGGGAAGTACCCCGCCACGTCCACGATCAGATGCGTCGGCACCGACGCATACAGGCACACCTGCCCACCATCACCAACCCGCGCCATCACCGCGTTCGCCACCGTCTGGTCGAGCACGAAGTTCAGGTTCGACGAGCTCGGCACCGCCTGACCACACGGATACACCGTCACATACCCCTGAGCCCGCGGACCGACCACCGTCACGTTGACGAACACCGACGCCGCCGACGACGGAGTCGACCCATGACCCGCCACCTTCACCGGCACCACACCAGGACCAACCAGCCCACCAGCCAGCACCGGACCATCGATCGTCTGCGCACCCGGACGCGTATCCAACACACGCTCCGGCTTCACCAACGACCGATACGGCTGATCCGTCACCACCGGAGCCGGCTGCACCGCGGGAGGCGTCGCGGTCGGCGGGGCGACGTCGATCGCTGTCACCCCGTTGACGACTTCCGGCGTGAGCCGGTTCGTCGGCCGGTGACCGTCACCCAGGGCGCCGAAGCTGTTGTCCCCCCAGCAGGCGACGGAGAGGTCCTTGCGCACGGCACAGCTGTGCCCGTACCCGGGAGCGACGGCGAGTGCGTCGGTCAGCCCGCTGACCGCGGTCGGCAGGGAGTGATCGGTCGTCGTCCCGTCACCGAGTTGGCCGTCCCCGTTCCAGCCCCAGCACACCGCCGCGCCGCCGGTGCGCACCGCACAGGTCGTGTAGTACCCGGCGACGACCGACGTCGCATCGGTGAGTCCCGTCACCCCGGTGATCGAGGCGTCGGGAACACCACCGTTGCCCAGCTGCCCGTGGTCGTTCGACCCCCAGCAACGGACCGTGCCGCTCGTCTGCCGGGCGCAGGCGTGGGCGAACCCGACCGAGATCGACGTCGCCCGCTCCAGGCCGGCGACCGCGACGGGCGCCGCGCTGTTCGCCTGGGATCCGTTGCCGAGTTGATAGGAAGCGTTGCCGCCCCAGCAGCGCGCCGTTCCGTCGGCGAGCACGGCGCAGGTCGAGTCGTAACCGGCGTCGAGCGCGATCACGTTGGACAACCCGGCGACCTTGGTCGGCGTGTACACGTAGTAGTTCGTCGTCGTCCCACCAGGTGGGTCGGGGAGGGGAACGTTGTCCCGGTGCAGGGTGTGGTCCGCCGTCCCCAGCTGGAACGAGGAGTTCAGGCCCCAGCACCAGACCTCGTTCGCCGCGCTCAGCGCGCAGGTGTGGAACGAACCCGCGCTGATCGCGACGATCGCAGGCAACCCGGACACCTGCTGCGCGGCCGGACGGTAGCGGGCCTCGTCGGAGCCACCGAGGGTCAGCGGATCCTTGCCCAGCTCACCATCGGCGCCTTCCCCCCAGCACCACACCGTGCCGTCGATCTTCAACGCGCAGGTGTGCGTGTCACCCGAGGTGACCGATGCGACGTCAATCAGTCCGGGAACCGCGACGGGAGATGCGCTGAACCGGTCCGCATCGGGGATCGTCGCGTTGTCCGAGTTCGAGCCGACCTGGCCGCGCTGGTTGTGACCCCAGCAGGCGACGGTCTTGTCCGATTTCAGCACGCACGAATGGTGGAAGCCGGAGACCACGGTGATGCCCGCCGCGGAGACGTCGACCGCGGCCGCGGCGGGCGCAGCTTGCGCACCCAGCGGGACCCACCCGAGTACGAGCGTCGCTACCGCGACGAGGACATACCGCCACTTCCCCATTCGTTTCAACCGCCTTGTGCAGGGAGCCAGAAGGCGCTGTGCGGGCACACCGGTCCGCACCGCTCCGTGTGCGATCGACGCTAACCGCGGTCACCTCGACACACACATGAGCCAGCAGACCCATAGCGCGCTTGACGGTCGCAGGAACGCCCGAGGGGGCTCGGCGTTTCCACCGAGCCCCCTCATGTGAACCGAAGGGCGTGGGTCAGGCGAGGGTGCCGGCGACGTCGACGATCACGTCGGTCGTGCCATACACGTAGATGCACACCTGACGCGCCGACCCGATCCCCGCCGCAACCGTGTTCGCGATCGTCTTCCCCGCCTGATAGTTCAGGTTCGACGACTCCGGACGCGACGTCCCACACGGATACACCGTGACGAACCCATCCTGCTGCGGCGACGGAACCGCAATGCTCAACAGCACCGCGCCCGCCGTCGCCGAAATCCCATTCCGACCACCAACGGTCAACTTGTACGTCGAACCACCCGCACGCGGACCCTCACCATGAGCCACATGATCAGGCGTGTCCGGCGCACCCGCACGGGTCTCCATGAACCGCACCGGATTCGCCAACGGCGTGTACGACACCGCCGTCGCGAAATACCCCGACGCATCCGCGATCAGATCAGCCGCCGCACTCGTGAAGATGCACACCGTCCCCGCCGCAGACGCCTTGGCCACCACCAACCCAGCAATCGTCTGCCCCGCCTGATAGTTCACGACCGACGCGTTCGGCATCCCCTGATCACACGGATACACCGTCAAGTACCCCGCATCCGCCGCGTTGTCCACCGTCACGTTCAACGCCACGCTCGCCACACCACCCGGCAACGGGCTCCGACCCGACACCTGCAACGCATACACCGAACCACCCGACTGTCGACCCACACCCTGATCAGCATGATCATCGGTCGAGCCTCCCACCCGGGTGTCCAACAACCGCACCGGCTTCACCAACGGCGAGAACGACGTCGAGTCCGGGAAATACCCGGCCACATCCATCACCAGGTGCGTCGCCACCGACGCATATAGACACACCTTCCCACCATCACCAACCCGCGACACCGCCGCATTCGCCACGTTCTGCCCCGCCACGAAGTTCACGTTCGACGAACTCGGCATCACCTGACCACACGGATACACCGTCACATACCCCTGACCCCGCGGATCAACCACCGTCACGTTCACGAACACCGACGCCGCCCCCGACGGAGTCGACCCCCGACCAGCAACCGGCACCTCCACCACACCCGGACCAACCAACCCAACATTCCGCATCAAACCATCAACCGTCGCCGCATCACGCGTATCCAACACACGCTCCGGCTGCACCAACGACCGATACGGCTGATCCGTCACCACCGGAGCCGGGGTCGGTGCCGATCCACCGCCGGGAGGGGTGACCGCCGGTGCAGTGTTGATCGCCACGAGTCCGGCGACGATCTTCGGCACGAGGCTGTCCACCGGGGATGCGTCGTCGGCCACCGTGCCGTACTGGTTGCCACCCCAACAGGCGACCTTCTGATCGAGACGCACCGCGCACGTGTGGGCGAATCCGGGCGCGATCGCCGAGGCGTTCGTCAGTCCGGTAACGGTCACCGGGACGTTCGAGCTCGTCGTCGAGTTGTTGCCAAGCTGACCGTGGGTGTTCTCCCCCCAGCACGCAGCCGTCCCGTCCTGGCGGACCGCACAGTTGTGGTAGTAGCCGGCAACGAGTGAGGTCACGCCGCTCGTGAGGCCGACGACCGGCTGGGGTTGGCTCGTCGGCCCATCGCCGCCGTCGCCGAGTTGCCCCTTGTCGTTCGCGCCCCAGCAGAGCACCGCCCCGCTCGTCTTGCGTGCACAGGCATGGGCGAACCCGGCGGTGATCCCGTTGATCCGGTCCAGACCGGCGACCGTCTGGGGAACCCCGGTCGAGGCCCCGAGGGCCGTGTCGGTACCCAGCGCGCCGCTGATGTTCGAGCCCCAGCAGCGCACCGTGCCATCGGCGATCAACGCGCACGTGAAGTACGCACCGGCGTCGATCGCGAGCACGTTGGCGAGCCCGGCGATCGTCGTCGGCGTGGAAACCACGGGGCGCGCGTCGGCCGGTCCCGCGCCGTCGGGATCGATGATGGTGGCGACGGTCGTCCCCACCTGGTTGACGCTCTGCTGCCCCCAGCACTGCACGGTGCCGTCCTTGAGCACCGCGCAACTGTGGAACGAGCCCGTCGTCACACCGACCGCTGTTGTGATCCCGGGGACCTGCATCGCGTTGGGGGTGTCCGGGAAGATCGCTCCGCCCCCCGTGAGCGGCTGGCCGAGTTGACCGTGCTGATTGCTCCCCCAGCACCACACCGTGCCGTCGGTCTTCAGCGCGCAGCTGTGCTCGTCGCCGGCGCTGACCGAAGCGACGTTGGTCAGGGCGGGAACGGTCGCCGGGACGGACTGGAACGGACCGTTCGGATCGGTCACCGCGTCGAAAGGATGGTTTCCGGGGTTCACCCCGACCTGGAAGCTCTGGTTGCGGCCCCAGCAGGCGACGGTGTTGTCCGACTTCAGCACGCACGAGTGGTGGAAGCCGGAGACGACGGTCGTGCCGACGTTGGTCACGTCGGCGGCCGAGGCGGTGGGTGTGTCGACGGCAAGCGGTAACACGGAACCGACCGCTGCCAGGGCCAGCGTGAGCACACGCCGGCGAAGTCCACGACTGGGCATCGCTCTCCCTCACGATCGAGGACGTTCCCGCTCCGCCGCATCACCGGCCGCCACGTCCACCTTGGGTTGAGGGCGAGGATAGTCGGGACCTCCGCTCGGGTGACCGGCGACCCCTGTCGGAATCGGTGATTGGGCCGACAGGACCACTATCAGTGGGATTCCCGGATGATCCTCACGATGAGTGGTCTGAATCTCACCGCGGTCACGCGTCAGCGCGCGGCGACGATCCCGCGTTCGACGAGCACCTCGGCGATCTGGATCGTGTTCAGTGCCGCGCCCTTGCGCAGGTTGTCGTTGCTGACGAACAGGGCCAGCGCGTTCGGGCCGTCGGCGCGGATCCGCCCGACGTAGCTCGGATCGTGGCCCGCGGCCTGCAACGGCGTGGGGATCTCGGCCAACTCGACGCCGGGGGCCGCAGCGAGCAGTCCGGTCGCCTCGTCCACGGAGATCGGACGGGCGAACTCGGCGAGGATCGACAGCGAATGGCCGGTGAACACCGGCACCCGCACGCACGTGCCGCTGACGCGCAACTCGGGGATGCCGAGGATCTTGCGGCTCTCGTTGCGCAGCTTCTGTTCCTCGTCGGTCTCCGCCGAGCCATCGTCGACGAGCTTGCCGGCCAAGGGGAGGACGTTGAAGGCGATCGGGCGGGCGAACTTGTGCGGTGCGGGGAACTCGACCGCGTCACCGCGATAGGTCAACCCGGCCGCCCCGTCGGCGACCTTGCGCGCCTGCTCGTCGAGCTCGTTGACGCCGGCCAACCCGCCGCCGGAGACCGCCTGGTAGGAGGAGGCGATCAAGCGGACGAGACCGGCGAAGTCGTGGAGCGGCTTGAGCACCGGCATCGCGGCCATCGTCGTGCAGTTCGGATTGGCGACGATCCGCTTCGGCAGGGAGCCGAGCGCTTCGGGGTTGACCTCGCTGACGACGAGGGGAACCTCGGGGTCCATCCGCCACGCCGACGAGTTGTCGACGACGATCGCCCCCGCGGCAGCGAACCGAGGGGCAAGCTCGCGCGACGACGTCGCCCCCGCGGAGAACAGGGCGATGTCGATCCCCGAGACGTCCGCTGTCGCCGCGTCCTCGACGACGATCTCGGTCCCGCCGACGGTCAGCGTGCGGCCCGCCGAGCGGGCCGAGGCGAACAGGCGCAACGACTGCACGGGGAACTTGCGCTCGGCGAGGAGGGTGAGCATCACCCCGCCGACCTGGCCGGTCGCACCGACCACGGCGAGACGAACGGGACGGGAACTTGCTGCGGCGCTCACCCGCCAAACGCTACCGACGCCCCTCACCGGCGCGGGGGTGAATTGCGGCCCGCGCCGCGCCCGGCGTGCGTTCAGCGGGTCATCACCAGCCAGTAGTGGCCGGGGTGGATGCCGCTCAAGCGTTCGACCGTGACCGTGGCCGGGAACTGCCCGGAACGCTTGTCCGATTGGAACACGAGCAACGACGCGTGGTCGGGGGCACTGCGGTAGATCTGGTCGATCGCGTCCTGCGGTTTGAGCCGGTTCGCCTGCCACCCGAAGCGGGTCACCAGGCGCGGCGAACGAGCGAGTGCGGGCACGACCCGCCACATCGTGCGGACGAGCTTGCCGAGAGGGACGAGGGCGACGTCGGGTGCGGTCCAGGCACGGAAGTTGAGCGCCACCCGGGCACCCGGGCGGGCGATCCGGCAGGCCTCGGCAACGAGGGCGAGGGCATCCTCGCTCGTGCAGTGCTGGAGCGTGATGTAGGAGAAGACGACGTCGGCGCTCGCGTCGGGAATGGCCAGCGTGTGCCCGTCGGCGACGTGCACGGTCTGCAGGCGGGCGACGTCACCGAACTGGGCGACGGTGTCCCGGCACTGCTCCAAGAACGCGTTGTCCAGGTCGCAGGCGACGACCCTCGAGTAGTGCCGCGTCAGGGCCGCGGTCATCCGCCCGATGCCCGCCCCGATCTCGACGAACGTCTTGTCCCGGGCGTGCTCACCCCAGTGCAGGCCGAGATGGTGGCAGTAGTACCCGACCTCTTCGGTCCCGGTGGCGACGAACTCGGCGAGGGTCACGTTCTGACCGGTCTCGTTGTTGAACACCCAACCGGTCGAGCGGACGACGTCGTCGGCCGACGTCTGCAACTCGGCGACTCGCCCTGCGTTGCGCCACGGGACGAGTTGCGGGCGGCGACGGGCCATCGTCCCCGGCTACTTCCGCTCGGGGAGCGGCGCCCCGTAGGACTCCCCGCTGTCCAGGCCGAACGCGGTGTGCAGCGAACGGCAGGCCCGCTCCATGTCGGTCCCGGCGACGACGACCGAGATCCGGATCGTCGAGGTCGAGATCATCTCAATGTTGATCCCCTCGTCGGCCAAGACGCGGAACATCTTCGCCGCGATCCCCGGGCTGGTCTTCATCCCCGCGCCGACGAGGGAGACCTTGGCGATGTCGTTGGCCCGGGTCACCCCCGCCGCGCCGATCTCCTCGGCGATCTTGGCGACGATCGTCTCGGCGACCCCCATGTCCGCCTTGGGGACGGTGAAGGAGATGTCGGTGTGACCCAGCGTCGAGGTGTTCTGGACGATCATGTCGACGTTGACGTTCGCCGCGGCGAGCGGTTCGAACAGCGTGGCGGAGATCCCCGGACGGTCGGGAACCCCTTGCACGGTGACCTTCGCCTCGCTCGCGTCGTGGACGACGCCGGAGATGATCGGATCTTCCACGGAATGCTCCTTGGCGGTGACCCACGTGCCCTGCTCCCAGGTGAAGCTGGAGCGGACGTGGAGCGGGACGTTGTGGTTGCGGGCGAACTCGACCGAGCGCAAGGCGAGGACCTTCGAACCTGCCCCGGCCATCTCCAACATCTCGTCGAAGTCGACGTGCTGCAACTTGCGCGCTTGGGGGACGATGCGTGGGTCGGCGGTGAACACGCCGGTGACGTCGGTGTAGATCTCGCAGGCATCGGCGCCGAGGGCCTTGGCCAGCGCGGACGCGGTGAGATCCGAGGCGCCCCGCCCGAGGGTGGTGATCTCCTTCGCGGTGGACACGCCCTGGAAGCCGGCGACGACGCAGACCTTCCCCGCGGCGAGCGCGTCACGAACTCGGTCACCGCGCACCTCGAGGATCTTCGCCTTGCGGTGGACGGTGTCGGTGATGATCCCCACCTGGCTGCCGGTGAAGCTGACCGCGTCGACGCCGATGTCGGCGAGGGCCATCGTCATCAGCGCGGCGGTGACCCGTTCCCCGGTCGTCAAGAGCATGTCCATCTCCCGGCCGGGCTGCGTTCGGGAGACCGAATCGGCGAGGGCGATGAGGTTGTCCGTCGCCTTGCCCATCGCCGAGACGACGACGACGACGTCGTTGCCCCGCCCCCGGGTCAACCCGACGTTCTCGGCGACAGCGCGGATCCGGTCGGGATCGGCGACGGAGGTGCCGCCGTACTTCTGGACGATCAGGGCCACGGGCGCTGCATCCTACCGCCCGGGCGGTGGGCGATCCTCGGTACACGGCACGGACAGCGGTTCGGTAGCCTCCGGCCCTCGTGGGAACGGACAAGCGGGAACGTCAGAAGGCGAACCGACAGGCTCGCCTGGAGCAACTCGTCAAGGAGCAGCACAAAGCGAAGACGAAGAAGCGCACCGTGCAGGCCGTGGCCGTGGTCGCCGCCGCCGTGGTCATCGCCCTGTTGTTTGCCATCTTCGGCGGCAAGGACAAGTCATCGGGCCCGTCGACGACGAGCACCACGACCGCCGACCGATCGACGGTGACCAGCAGCGGAGCGCCGAGCTCGGAGACGACGGCGACAAGCGAACCGGGCCGGTCGATCACCGGGGCCACCGCCTGCCCTGCCGACGACGGTTCGTCGCCACGCACGATCCACTTCGAACAGGCCCCGCCGATGTGCATCGATCCGTCGCGGACGTACTCGGCCAAGGTGGAGACGAACCTCGGCGACCTGACCATCGCCCTCGACGCCACCGCTGCCCCGTTGGCGGTGAACAACTTCGTCGTCCTCGCCCGCTACAAGTACTTCGACGGCACGGTGTGCCCCCGGGCCGTGCCCGACTTCGTCGTCCAGTGCGGCACGCCCGACGGGACGACCGCGGGAAGCCCCGGCTACACGATCCCCGACGAGCTCCCTGCGAGCGCGGCGGCGTACGTCAAGGGGGCGGTGGCGATGGGCAACACGGGGCGCCCGGATTCGTCGGGTTCGCAGTGGTTCATCGTCACCTCCGACACCGGCGGAGCGAAGCTGCCGGGCCCGGACTACACGCTGTTCGGCAAGGTGGCCGACACGTCGAGCCTCTCGGTGCTCGGAGCGATGAACGCGCTGGCTACGCCGAGCGAGGCGCCGAGCAGCGTGATCCAGATCCTGAAGGTGACGGTCACCGAGAGCTGAGCACGGGGAGCTCCCCGTGGACGGCGACGTCTCCGAACGTCTGCCAGGTGCCCCCGTCGAGGAGCAATGCGCCCCCGGAGGCCACCTCGGCCACCGCGCCGTGATGGACGAGCTGACGCGTCCGGTGGAGGAGCTCCTCGGGGAGCTGCTCGGCCCGGGGCACGAAGGTCAGCTCCTCGACGATCGCCAGCCCAAAGGTCACCGCGCCGTTGCGTGAATCGAGCATCGGGTCGCAGATCCCCGTCGCCGCCGGACCGGCCGCGGCGATCACTGCGCCCGCCTCCCAGGCGTCGAGCACGGCTTGCCACGCGGGCGAATCCTTGAACACGGCGCGCAGGTGCAGTTGGGAGTCCCCGGCGAGATAGATGAAGCGGGCCGCGCCGAGCTGAGCGACGATCGCCGGGTCGGCCGCGTCGGCGCGGGTGAACAGCGGGAGAGCAACGGCCGCGGCCCCCAGGCCGGCGAACCACTCCTCAGCGGAGGCGACGAGGAGGGAGGGGTTCTCGAACGCATCGGCCGTGGGCACGATGAGCACCTCCCCCGCTCCGCTTCGTTCGAGCAGGAGGCGGTCGAGGGTGTCGTTCGCGGGGGTGAACTCTCCACCACCGAAGAGGGCGAGCGGTCCGGGCATGCGGCCAGCATCGCGCACCCGGCGGCGCGGGCCCACCCGGCGCCGGGCACGCCGCGGTGACTTTCGTCCCCCGGTTACCGATGAGTAACGTCGCGTCATGACAGACGACGACACCGCCACTGTTGGAATAGTCGGCTCGGGGATCATGGGCTCCGGCCTCGCCGAAGTCGCGGCACGCGCCGGTTACTCGGTGATCGTTCGTTCCCGACGGGCAGCGACGGCGACGGCGATGGTCGCCGCGGTCGGCACGGCACTGGGTAAGCAAGTCGACCGAGGAAAGCTCGACCCGGCGGAGCGGGAGGCGATCCTCGGCAGGATCGTTGCCACCGACGACCTCGGCGCACTCGCCACGTGCGATCTGGTGATCGAGTCGGTGGTCGAGGACCTGGCCGTCAAGCGAGCCCTGTTCGCCGAGCTCGACGCGATCGTCGCTCCCCAGGCGATCCTCGCGACGAACACCTCGACATTGCCCGTCGTCGAGTTGGCGATGGCCACGGGACGCCCCGGGCAAGTCTGCGGGATCCACTTCTTCAACCCCGCACCGGCGATGAAGCTGGTCGAGGTGGTCCGTCCGCTGACCGCCGACGATGCGACGATCGCCACCGCGACGGCGTTCGCCGAACGCTGCGGCAAGGACGCGGTGGAGGTCGTCGACCGCGCCGGGTTCGTCGTCAATGCGTTGCTCTTCCCCTACCTGAACAACGCAGTGCGGATGTACGAGCAGGGGACCGCATCGATCGAGGCGATCGACGTGGCGATGAAGGGCGGGTGCAACTTCCCGATGGGTCCCTTCGCGCTGCTCGACCTCGTCGGCTTGGACACCTCGCTGAGCATCCTCGACGCGCTGTACGACGAGTTCCGTGACCCGAACTACGCGGCGGTGCCGACGTTGCGCCGGATGGTCGCCGCCGGCCGGCTCGGGCGGAAGACGAAGCGGGGCTTCTTCGCCTACTGAGCGCCTGGGCGTGGGGTCCTGAGCAGCCCCGCCACTCGTCCCGCCCGGAGCGCGCGGAGCGGTGACGCGGCATGATGGCCCGATGGGCTGGGACAGCGAACCTGTCGAGCCGGCGCCGTCGCCGTGGATCTTCCCCGCCGTCGGGGGAGCCGACCGGACAGGGCTCGTCGCCGTCGGCGCCGACCTCGAGCCGGGAACATTGCTCGCCGCCTACCGCCAGGGGTTGTTCCCGATGCCCGTCGGCCGCCGTCGCATCGGCTGGTGGTCACCCGATCCGCGGGGGATCATCCCCCTCGACGGATTGAAGGTGAGCCGCTCCCTGCGCCGCAGCCGGAGCCGGTTCGAGGTCCGGACGGACACCTGCTTCCGCGACGTCGTCGTCCACTGCGGGGACCCACAACGCCCTCACGGTTGGATCAGCACGGCGATCGTCGACGCCTACGAACGCTTGCACCGGATCGGCTGGGCGCACTCCGTGGAGGTCTACGACCACGGTGGATCGCTCGCCGGTGGGCTCTACGGGGTGCGCGTCGGCGGGTTGTTCGCCGGCGAGTCGATGTTCCACCTCCAGCGCGACGCCTCCAAGGTCGCCCTCGTCCATCTCGTCGAACTGCTCATCGCCGACGGTGCGTCGCTGCTCGATGTCCAGTGGACGACGCCCCACCTCGTCTCCCTCGGGGCGCGCGACGTCCCCCGGGGCGAGTACCTCGAACGATTGGCGGCAGCAGTGACGACGCCGACGTCGTCACGTCCAGCGGCCGCCGCCAATCGTCCGTGAAGGACTCGCCGCATCACGCGGCGGGCCGGGAAGGGTCAGATCCAGCGCACGCCGCGGCGCACACCATTGCTGTCGTGGTTCTGCTCCATGGTCCCGGACCCTGGGTGGCCGGCCATGGCGATGGACCGGACCTCACGGCGAGCCGGCCCGAATGGTCCGTGCGGCGGGGATCGTTCGGCCCAGGTCCGCCCCGCGAGCACGCCGGCCCGCGGCCCGTCTGGACGCCTCCACCGGCACGGAGCACACTGCGCTGATGGACCAACCGTGGCTGATGCGCACGTACTCGGGTCACTCGTCGGCAACGGCGTCGAACGAGCTCTACCGGACGAACCTGGCCAAGGGCCAGACCGGCCTGTCGATCGCCTTCGACCTGCCGACCCAGACCGGATACGACCCGGATCACCCGCTGGCCCACGGCGAGGTCGGCAAGGTGGGCGTGCCGATCGCCCACCTCGGTCAGATGCGCACTCTGCTCGCGGGCATCCCGCCCGGGCAGATGAACACCTCGATGACGATCAACGCCACCGCGGCGTGGCTGTTCGCCCTGTACGTCGCCAATGCGAGCGAGCAGGGGGTACCGACCACCGAACTGCGCGGCACGACCCAGAACGACATCGTCAAGGAGTACCTCAGCCGGGGCACGTACATCTTCGGCCCCGAGCCGAGCAGGCGACTGATCGTCGACATGATCGCCTGGTGCGCCGAGCATGCACCTTCGTGGAACCCGATGAACGTGTGCTCGTACCACCTCCAAGAAGCGGGGGCGACGCCGGTGCAGGAGATCGCCTTCTCCTTGGCCACGGCGATCGGGGTGCTCGACGCGGTGCGCGCCTCGGGGCAGGTCCCCGCCGAGCGCTTCACCCAGGTCTTCGCCTCGATCTCGTTCTTCGTCAACGCCGGGATCCGCTTCGTCGAGGAGATCTGCAAGCTGCGTGCCTTCGGCGAGCTGTGGGCGGAGATCGGGGAGCAACGCTACGGCGTCACCGATCCCAAGGCGCTGCGCTTCCGCTACGGGGTGCAGGTCAACTCGCTCGGCCTCACCGAAGCCCAACCGGAGAACAACGTGCAGCGCATCGTCTTGGAGATGCTCGCCGTGACGCTGTCCAAGCGGGCCCGTGCCCGCTCGATCCAACTCCCCGCGTGGAACGAAGCCCTCGGCCTGCCCCGCCCCTGGGATCAACAGTGGTCGTTGCGCATGCAACAAGTTCTTGCATACGAGACCGACCTGCTCGACTACGACGACCTCTTCGACGGATCACAGGTGATCGAGCACCGCACCGCCGAGCTGCGTGACGCGGCGCGCCACGAGCTGGACGGGATCCTCGCTGCCGGGGGGGCGTTCGCCGCGGTCGACGATCTCAAGGGCCGCCTCGTCACCTCGATGGCCGAGCGGACACAGCGGATCGAATCAGGCGAGCAGGTCGTCGTCGGGGTCAACCGGTTCATGGAGAGCGCCGAGTCGCCACTCGGTGGCGCGGAGGCGGTCCTGCGCGTCGATCCGGCGACCGAGGCGGAGATGATCGCCGACGTGATCGCCTGGCGCGCCGGGCGTGACCAGGCAGCCGTGGAGGGCTGTCTCGCCGAGCTGCGCCGGGTCGCCACCGAGGGCGGCAACGTGATGCCGGCGACGATCGCCCTGGCCCGCGCCGGAGGTACGACGGGCGAGTGGGCGGGGGTCCTGCGTGCCGTGTTCGGCGAGTACCGCGCCCCCACCGGCGTCGCCGCGGCCGTCGGCCATCGCGGTGATCAGCTCACCGAGATCGCGGCACGTGCCCAGGCCCTGCCCGGTGGGCCGCCGAAGCTGCTCGTGGCCAAGCCCGGCCTCGACGGTCACTCCAACGGTGCCGAGCAGATCGCCGTCGCGGCACGCGACGCGGGGATGGAGGTGATCTACTCCGGGATCCGCCTCACACCCGAGGAGATCGCGGCGACGGCGCGCGACGAGGATCCCGACGTCGTCGGGCTGTCGATCCTCTCCGGGAGCCACCTGTCCCTCGTTCCCGAGGTGCTCGCCCGGCTGCGCGAGGCGGGTGTGGACGCCCCCGTCGTCGTCGGCGGGATAATCCCCACCGACGACGCGACCGTCCTGCGCGAGGAAGGTGTGGCCGCGGTGTACACGCCGAAGGACTACGCGCTGGGCCGGATCATCGGGGAGATCGCCGACCTCGCCGCCGACCGCCGGAGGGCTCGCGCCCGTCCACCGATCGAGCGCTGACGACCCGACGCGCCCGGCGCAAGGCCCGCCGCCGGGAGCACTGCCCGGCCCGCAGCTCCAGGTACGCGTGCACGTCGAGGGTTCGTTCCCCCGATCGCGCCGCGACCCAGAGCATCTCCGGGATCCCGATCGGAGGAACCTCGAAGGCGCGCCGGGCGAAGAGCAGCGCGTAGAGGACGTCGAGCTGCGTCCCGGCGAGGCGCACCCTGCCGGCCGGGCCCCCGAACAGGTCGTCGGCACCCAGCCCTGCGGCCCGGCAGCGGGCCCACACCACGAGATCGCGCGAACCGGGTCGAGGTGTGGCGCTCGTCACCTGGCGAGCGAAGGCGAGCGCGTCACCGTGACCCAGCCCGGCGCGGCGGGCGGTCAGGTAGTCGGCGACGCTGGGGACCCGAGGGACGCTGGGAACGTTGCCCGGCGCCTCCGTCAGACCCACCCAGTACGCCTCGACCACGCCGCGATGGTCCGCACGGACCTCGGCCAACTCGGCGTCGGAGACGCCCAGACGACCCGCTTCGAGGTGGGTCGGCGAGTCGGGGGCTCCCGCCTCGTCGAGTGCCCGGCGGTGAGCACGGTCGGTACGGAACAGGGCATAGGCAGCGAGATCCGCTCCGAGGACGAAGGCCTCCATCACCTCGGCGTGACTGGCCCCCACTGCGCGCAGCGCCCGGTAATCGCGGGTGGCCAGGCCGACGACGGCGAGCTCGGCGAGTTCCTCGGACCGAATTGATGCTGGGTCCTGCATCCCCGTCGAGCCGCCTTCTTTCCCACCTGACGAACTGTGCTGAGTCTGCCGCGGAGCGCAGCATAGATCGGCGTTTCTTGAGAGGATGGGGCGGAAGGATCACGCACAACGTGAGTGCCCATTCACAGAAAGCGAGATTAGGATCTGCTCCTACGGCGTCGTCGACACCGCTGGCCGGTGAGGCGGGATCTTCAACTCCTGGCCGACCTGGATCGCGTCGATGTTGGTGATCTCGTTGAACGCGGCGAGATCGGCGACCGAGACGTCGAACTTGTGCGCTATCGCGGACAGGGTGTCACCGCCGACCACGACGTAGGAGCCGACGATCGTCGTCGGTGGGGTGACCGTCGTCGACGGCGGAGCGACCGTCGTCGTGATCGCCGGCAAGGTCGTCGGAGCGGACGGTCCCGACTTCGGCTCGCACGCGCCGAGCACGCCCAGCGCGCCGGCGACGATCCCCGCAGCGACAAACCGGCGCATGTCCCTCCTCGCGTGGCCGCTCATGCTCCCCGAGCCGGACGCTAGCGGTCGGACCACGAGCGAGCGGTGATCCTCCGCCCGATTTCCGGCATCACCACCTCCGGTCCATATCCTCGCCCCGTGGACGACGACCGCGTAGGGGATCTCACCGGCCGCGCCACTCCCGACCCGGGAGCGTTCCCCGGAGCCGTCGCCCCCGATCGCGCCCGGCGCGTCGACGCCCATGGGGTGGCGATCGCGGTCCACGAGTGGGGATCTGCCGATGCACCCCCACTGTTCTTGCTCCACGGCGGGTTCGACTTTGCCCGGACCTTCTCGGTCTTCGCCCCGTTGCTCGCCGCGGCTGGATGGCGCGTCGTCAGTTGGGACCACCGTGGCCACGGCGACAGCGACCACAGCGCGCTGTACAGCTGGGAGGCCGACGTGCGCGACGCGCTCGCTGTGATCGCCGCGATCAGCGAGACGACCACCTCCCGGCGCTCACCGATCGTCGGCCACTCCAAGGGTGGGGGGCTGTCCCTGCAGGTCGCCAACGCGTTCCCGGCGCGCTTCTCCCATGTGGTCACCCTCGACGGGATGCCCTCGCGCCAGCCGATGCCCGACGTCTCCGACCGGGAGCGCCAGAAGATGGTCGGCACCGAGGCCAGCGAGTGGCTCGACTACCGCCGTTCGACGGCGACGCGGGAGCGCAAGCCGGGCACGTTGGAACAACTCGCCGAGCGGAGGCGGCGGATGAACCCCCGGCTGCCGATCGAGTGGTTGCGCTACCTGGTCACCGTCGGCGCACGGCGCGACCCCGACGGATGGCGGTGGAAGCTCGACCCGACTTTGCGCTTCGGCGGTTTCGGGCCGTGGAGACCGGAGTGGATGCTCCAGTACCTCACGGAACTCGTCGTCCCCGTCCTCGGAGTGCTCGTCACCGAGCCGGAGCCGATGGGCTGGGGGACGCGCCCGCGCGACGTGGAGCAGTACCTGCCCCGGGGGGCTCGCCTCGAGGTCCTCCCCGACACCGGTCACTTCCTGCACATCGAACGCCCGGTGGAGGTCGCCGAAATGGTCCTGGACTTCCTGCGATGACCGGCGAGACCAGCAGATGAGCGACGGACGCGACGCTGCGCGGCACGTCGTGCACAACCGGATCCGGTTGGCGCTGCACACGCTGCGCGCCGGAGACGGACGCAGCCTGTTGATCCTTCACGGGCTCGGCGAGGCGACACCGGCGGCCATCCCACCGTGGCTCGCCGAGTGGCCCGGACCGATCCACGGCCTCGACTTCACCGGCCACGGTGATTCCGACGTGCCGACCGGTGGCGGCTACACCGCGGAGTTGCTCATCGCTGACACCGACGCCGCGCTGGCGGCCCTCGGCGAGACGACCGTCTACGGCAGGGGGCTCGGCGGCTACGTCGGGCTGCTCGCCGCCGCTGCACGCCCGGAACTGGTCCGCGGCCTGATCATCGACGACGGCCCAGGCCTGTCCGGCGGGTCACCGGCACCAGGTTCACCGGTCGCCGCCCGCGCGTTCGGGGTCGGCGCAGGAGCGACCCCGGATCCTTGGGCGTTGTTCGAACTGGCCCGTGACGTGCGCCCGCCGGAGTACGCGCTGACCATGCTCCGCCTTGCCGTCGCCCGCTCTCGCCTCGACGAGCCGGTGACCGTCGTCGCCCGGCGTCGCCCGCCCTGGCTGGCCGCGGTGGCCGACGACCCCGCGGCACTCATCGGCGATCTGGCCAGCGCGCTGGCGATGTACGCCACCGCCTGACGGGAGCCGCGCCGGCGCGCTCAGGCGTCGCGGAAGGCGACCTCGCCGGCGAGGGCGACCAGACCCTCGCGCACTGCCGGGGCGAACGGCGCGCTGCGGATCGCATCGATCGCCTCGGCCGTCAAGCGGCGGATCCGTTCCTCGAGCGCGTCGAGCGCCCCCGTCTCGACGAGCACCTCCTGGATCGCGCCGACGCCGGCAGGATCGGCGGCGAGCTCGTCCGAGCCGACGCGGTCCAACACGGCGCGCTGGGCAGGATCGGCGGCGGCCCAGGCCAGGGCGAGCAGCGGCGTCGGCTTCCCCTCGCGAAGGTCCTCACCGACGGGCTTCCCCGTCAACCGTTCGTCGCCGAACGCGCCGAGGACGTCGTCGCGCAACTGGAACGCGTCGCCGAGGGGTACCCCATAGGCGGACAGCACGGGTTGCATCTCCGCGCTGCGTTCGGGAGCGGCGAGTGCCGCGCCGAGGTGCAGCGGGCGTTCCACGGTGTACTTCCCGCTCTTGAAACGGGTGATCATCGACGCTCGGGTGTCGTCCCGCTCCCCCCGCGCCGTGCCGACCAGGTCGAGGTACTGACCGATGTTGAGCTCGATCCGCAATTCGTTCCACACGTCCCACGCCGCGCTCGGCGCCCCCGTCAACAAGCGGTCGGCGTAGACGAAGGCGAGATCACCGACGAGGATCGCCACACCCTCCCCGAAACGACGCGCCTCGCCCAGCCAGTTGCCGTTCACGTGACGGTCGCCGAACGCGAGGTGGGTGGTGCGCACCCCGCGGCGCAGCGCGGAGCCGTCCATCACGTCGTCGTGGAACAGGGCGAACGCGTGGAGCAGCTCGAACGCGGCACCGGCGTCGACCAGCCGCGGATCGGCGGGATCACCGCCGGCGGCGACGAACCCCCAGGCGCAGAACTGCGGGCGAAGCCGCTTGCCACCGGCACGCACGAGGACGCGCAGCGCCTCGAGGGGAGCGCCGAGCTCGGGGTCGAGCGCTTGCCAGCGTTGCGTCTCGGCAGCGAGCAACCGTTCGAGACGTTGCTCGACCGGATCGGCGATCTGCGAGCGGGACTCGGCGACGGGCACCCTGGGCAGGCTAGTGAGTGGGAGGCTGCCGAGGGCAGGCCACCGAAGGAGACGATCTCCTCGCGTTCAGCGTTCACCGCCGCCAGACGAGCGCCCGTCGAGATCGGCGACGACCTGTTCCACGGCGATCTCCGCGGCCGCGATCCGCGCCCGGCAGACGCCGATCAAGGCCGCAGCCCGCCCGACGCGCTCGGCGAGGTGGTCGATGTCGACGGTGTCCCGCTCCAAGGCGGTGAGGATCTCCTCCAACTCGTTCACCGCTGCGGCGTAGTCGATCTCACTGTCCTGGGTCATCATCTGGTCCCTTCGGCTCGGCGGACGACGCTGAGGATCTCGCCCCGGTGGATCAACGTGGACAACTCGTCACCGGGAGCGACGTCGGAGACGGAACGGACCAAGGCCCCGTCGGCGCGACGGGTCAGGCTCCAGCCGCGAGCGAGCGCAGCCGCGGGGTCGAGCAGCCTCACCCGCCCCTCCAACCCGGTGAGGACCACGTCCGCGGCGGCCAACCGGCGCCGCGCTTCCGCCCCCAGTTGCCCGGCGCTGCGTTCGATCCGGCGCTGTTCGCCGCCGAGCGACGCTCGCGCGGCGCGCGCCGCGCGCTGAGCCCGGCTGTCCAGGCGCTCACCGGCGATCCCCAGGGCCGTGCGCGTCCGGCCGGCGATCCGCCGGCCGATCTCCTCGATCCGTTGGCGGTGCCGGTCGGCGGTCAGCGGGGCGATGGCCCGGATCTCCGCCCAGGCCTGCTCGGTCCGGCGACCGAACGTGTGCACCGCGTCGATCAGTTCCGCGGCGCAGGCGGTCGGGGTCTTCAGGGCGCGATGGGCGATCTCGTCGGCGACGGAACGGTCGATCTCGTGGCCGAGCCCGGTGAGGACCGGGGTCCGGCTGCCGGCGATGGCCCGGGCGATCGGTTCGCCGTCGAACACCGCGAGGTCCGCACGCGAGCCGCCCCCACGCACGACCACGATCGCGTCGAGGACCTGGCGATCGAGCGTCCGGATCGCCGCGGCGACCATCTCGACGGCGCGCTCGCCTTGGACGCGCACGTCGCAGACGCTCAGGCGGAAGCCGATCCCGGAGGCGGAGAGCTCCTCGGAGAAGTCGTGCCATGCGGCACTGCCGACGCTGGTGACGACCCCGATGCGCAACGGGACGAGGGGGAAGGTGAGCCGGCGCTGGGCATCGAATGCTCCGTCGGCGACGAGGCGGCGGATCAGTTCGTCGCGGGCGAGGGCGATCTCCCCGAGCGTGTACCGGGGGTCGATCCCGATCATCTTCAGCCCGAGGCGCCCGCTCGGTGCGTAGAGGTCGGGGACCCCCTGGATGCGCACCTTGATCCCGTCCCCCAGGCGCAGCTCGTGCCGGGACAGCACGGGCTGCAAGCGGCGGCGTGCGTTGACGAAGAACTGCACGGCGATCGTTGCCTTCGCACCGTCACCGCCGTCGTCGGCGAGGACGAAGTAGGCATGCCCGTTCGGTCCTTCCCGCCAACCCTGGATCTCGCCGCGCACCCACACGCCCTGAGGGAAGCGGTCGCGCAGGGTCGCGTTGATCGCCTGGGCGAGTTGGGCGACGGTGAGAGTCCGATCGCTGTCGTCGTCGAGGTCGAGCACCACCTGGGACATCGAGCACCAGTCTGGCGGGCGTGGTCACTCCCGGGTGGGTTCACCGCCATCGACCGTCGCCGGGTGGTGGCGGAGCATCGCCGCACGGCGCCGGCCGACGACGATCGCGGCATGGGCGAAGGCGACCGCCCAGGCGACGAGGAGGACGGCGATCGTCCAGCGCAGGACGTGGTGCACCGTGCCCCCGGTGGACAGCCGGGACGGAAGGCCGAGGGCGTCGGCGACGATCGCCGCGCCGGCTCCGACGACACCCGTTGCCAGGACGTACATCTGCGTTCTCATCCCCTCGCCGCGACGGCTGCGTGATCCCCGGCGAACTCGTCGGGTGCCGGGCCGCCGCGGTACCGATGCCACAACGCCGCGACGGTTCGTTCGGCGGCGCGCCCGTCCCCGTACGGGTTGACCGCTGCGGCCATCGCCGCATACTCGAGCTCGTCACCCAGCAGGCGCCGGGCGTGGGAGACGATCTGCGCCCGATCGGTTCCGACGAGGAGAACCGTCCCCGCCTCCACCGCCTCCGGACGCTCGGTCGTGTCGCGCATCACCAGCACCGGCTTGCCGAGGCGCGGCGCTTCCTCTTGCACTCCGCCCGAATCGGTGATCACCAGCTCGCAGCGGGCCATCACCCGGCAGAAGTCCCCGTAGGCGAGGGGCTCGACGACGCGCACGTTGCCCAAGCCGGCGAGCGCCGGCATCACCGCGGCGCGCACGATCGGGTTGCGGTGCACGGGGAAGACGACGACGACGTCACGTTCGGCGCGGGCCAGTTCGGCGATCGCTTGCGCGGTGTCGCGCATCGGCTCGCCCCATGACTCGCGCCGGTGGGTCGTGACGAGCACCACACGGCGGTCCACCGTGAGATCGGCGATCACCTCGGGCTCGGTCCGGTGGCGCGCCAAGGCCAGGTCGAGGGCGTCGATCACCGGGTTCCCGGTGATCACGATCCGGCCCCGGTCGACGCCCTCGCGCCGCAGGTTCGCCGCCGAGACCGGGGTCGGGGCAAGGTGCAGATCGGCGATCGCCGAGACCAGCTTGCGGTTCGCCTCCTCGGGGAACGGGCTGGCCAGATCGCCGGTGCGCAGACCGGCTTCGACGTGGGCGACCGGGACGCGTTCGTAGAACGCGCTCAGCGCGCCGACGAACGTGGAGGTCGTGTCCCCCTGGACGAGGACGACGTCGGGCCGCCGCTCGGCGATCACCGCACTCAGTCCGGTGACCATGTTCGCCGTCAGCCCGGCGAGCGTCTGGCCGTCGCGGCACAGGTCGAGATCGACGTCGGGGACGATCCCGAACAACTCGTTGACCTGGTCCAGCATCTCCCGGTGCTGGGCGGTGACGACGGTCGTCGGCTCGAACCGTTCGTCGCCGGCGAGGGCTCCGATGATCGGGGCCATCTTCACCGCCTCCGGGCGGGTCCCGAAGATGCTCATCACACGCAGGGTCATGCTCGCCTCACTCCTCCGAATCACCGTCCACCGGCGTGGTCGAGACACCGAAGTGGTCAAGACACCGGCAGGCCCGAGCGCCGGCCCGGCGCCGCACGAACGCGCGACGCGGTACGACCCCCGGAACGGTAGACGCTCCGTGAGCGTTCCGGGGGAAACGGTCACGCTGGTCTTGGTCAACGTTCGAGGATCCGGGGATCACCCGACCACC
>CAZQEJ010000003.1:31524-43736 GCA_964592165.1 uncultured Ilumatobacteraceae bacterium
CTCGCCGGGCACCAGCGCGAGGTCGACCAGGTCCGCGCCGACGTGCGCAGCGAGCTCGCTCAGCTGACGCGGATCGTTGCCGAGCTCGGGCAGCGCTCCTCGGAGCAGCTCGGCCGTGTCGAGCAGAACCTGCGCACGCACAGCGAGCTGGCCGGTTCGCTGGCCAGCTCGACGCAGGCGTTGCGCGAGGCCCTGGCCAGCTCCAAGCACCGCGGTCAGTGGGGCGAACGATTGGCCGAGGACGTGCTGCGTGCCGCGGGGTTCGTCGAGCACGTCAACTACGTCAAGCAGACGGCGATCGAGGGCGCCCGTGCCTTACCCGACTTCACCTTCCAGCTTCCACGCGGTCACGTCCTGTTCATGGACGTCAAGTTCCCTCTTCCCGCGTACCTGCGCTGTCTGGAGGCGACGAGCGACTCCGAACGGAGCACCGAGCGCGCCGTGTTCTTGCGCGACGTGCGGGAGCGGGTCAAGGAGCTCGCCGAACGCGACTATCCCGGGCAGTCCTCTCGTCCCGCGGTCGGCTTCGTCTTGCTCTTCTTGCCCAACGAGGCGATCAGCGGGTTCATCCACGAGCACGACCCGGATCTGATCGACTTCGCCCTCGGGCGCAAGGTGGTCGTCTGTTCGCCGTTGACCCTGTTCGCCTTCCTCGGAGTGATCCGCCAGGCCTTCGACAACTTTGTCATCGAGCGCACCACCGACGAGATCCTCGCCCTGCTCGGGGCGTTCGACACGCAGTGGGGCAAGTTCACCGCCGGTCTCGACGCTGCCCAGCGCAAGTTGGAGGCGTTCCAACGCGAGTTCGAACAGCTCAACGGGACGCGCCGGCGGCAGTTGGAGCGACCGCTCCAACAACTCGACGCCGTGCGTCGCTCGCGCGGCGCAGTGATCGGCGGGTGATCCCACCGCCCCTCCCGCACCGCGCCACCCGCGCCACCGCCGGCGTCGCCGGATCAGGCGTCCCCGAGCGCCGCCCAGCCCTCGCGGCGGATCGCCGCGCCGTCCGCGTCGACTGCCCGGCCGGGCCAGCGCAGTTCACCGGGTGTCGCCGACAGGCGGGCGATCAACCCCTGCATGGGGACGTCACCGACGGTGGTGATCGCCTGGCGCGCCACGAAATGGGGATCACAAGCGATCTCGGACATGTCCAGAACAGGTCCGATCGCCGCGTCGGCGGACTCGAACGCGGCGATCACCGCGTCCCGATCGTGCCGGGCGCACCAGGCGACCATCTCGTCCTCCAACGCCTCCCGGTTGGCCATCCGCGCCGCGAAGGTGGTGAACCGTTCGTCGCCGTCGAGGCCGAGCAGGCCGAGGACGCGTCCGGCGACGGAGTCGGTCGACGTGGAGATCCCCACCCATCGACCGTCGGCGCAGCGGTAGGTGCCGCGTGGCACCGAATAGGGGAGCCCGGCACCGAGGCGGGACTGCTGCTCCCCGGTCAGCGCGTAGAGCGACACGAGCGGGCCCATCATCTGGAACAACGACTCGAGCAGGCTGACGTCGACCACCTGACCGACCCCGGAACGCAGCGCGACGAGCGTGGCGAACGCGGCGGCGAGGGCGGTCACCTCGTCGGTCAAGGCGATGGCCGGCAGCAACGGTTGACCGCCGGGGATCCCGCTGATCGCGGCCAGACCACTCATCGCCTCGGCGATCGAGGCAAAGCCGGCACGTGACGCGTACGGGCCCGTCTGCCCGAAACCCGTAACGCGGGTGATCACCAGCGACGGGCGGCGGGCGAGGAGGACGTCCGGACCGAGACCGAGGCGTTCCAACGTCCCGGGGCGGAAGTTCTCCACGAGGACGTCGGCGTCCTCGAGGAGGGAGAGCAGCACGTCGGTGTCCTCGGGATCCTTCAAGTCGAGGGCGATCGTCGCCTTGTTCCGGTTGGCCAGCTTCCACCACAACCCCTCCCCGTCGCGCGGGTCGCTCCAGGCGAGGTTGCGCAACGAGTCGCCCGTCCCGGGGCGCTCCACCTTGATCACCGCGGCCCCGAAGTCGGCGAGGTAGCGGGCGCAGTTCGGACCGGCGATGACGGTGGCGATGTCGATGACGCGCAGCCCCGCGAGCGGGCTCCGGCGCACCTGCGATTCCTCGGGGCGTTCCACCGTGCTCACAGTACGAGCCGGCCGCTGATCCGCGCTGGGTCAGGGCTTCCAGGCAGCGAGGCGGTGGCAGGCCTCGGACAGATCGGCGTCGTCGCCGGCATAGGAGAAGCGCACCCAACCTGCTCCGCGAGCAGTGTCGAAGTCGACGCCCGGGGTCGCGCACACGCCGAGCTCGTCGAGCCACCGGCCGCACAGGGCGAGGGAGTCATCGGTCAGGTGTCCGACGTCGGCGTAGACGTAGAACGCACCATCGGCCGCGGCGACCCGATCGAGTCCGGCGGCCGCCAGCCCGCCGAGGAGCAGCTCGCGGTTCGCCGCGTATCGCCGGACGTGCCCGGCGAGCTCCTCGTGGCAGTCGAAGGCGGCGACGGCGCCGAGCTGGGACAGCGTCGGGGCGCAGATGTACAAGTTCTGTTGGAGGCGCTCGACCGCGCCGATCAACTCCGGGGGCACGACCACCCACCCGAGACGCCATCCGGTCATCGAGAAGTACTTGGAGAAGCTGTTGACGACAACCGCTCCCGGGTCGCAGGCGAGAGCAGTGGTCGCCGGGCGGGTGAAGCTGATCCCGTGATAGATCTCGTCGCTGATCAGGCGGATCCCCGCTTCCCGGCAATGCTCGGCGATCGGGGGGAGCTCGACGACGGTCCCCGTCGGGTTCGACGGGGAGGCGAGAACGAGACCGGCGAGCGGACCTGCCCCGGCGAGCAGTTCGGGGGTCGGCGCCCAGCGCGTCTCGGGACCGACGGGGATCGGCACCGCCTCGCACCCGAGCACGCTCAGCGCGTTGCGGTAGCACGGATAACCGGGCTCGATCACCGCCACCCGGTCCCCCGGGTCGAAGCAGGCGAGGAAGGCCAGGGTGAACCCGGCGGACGCGCCGGCGACGACGAACACCTGGCGCGGGTCGACGTCCCGCGCGTACCAGTCGGCATAGTGATCGGCGATCCGCCGCCGCAGGGGGAGCAGCCCCGGCGCGTTCGTGTACCCGATGCCGTGCTCGTCGAGTGCACGCGCCGCGGCAGCACGCACCCCAGCCGGCGCCGGAGTCGAGGGCTGCCCGACCTCGAGGTGGAAGACGTCTCCCCCGGCCAGGTGGCGTTGCTCGGCGCGCGCCGCCATCGCCATCACGTGGAACGGCGCGACCTGCTCGGCGCGGCGCGACCCGCCACGGATCACCAACGGATCGTGAAGCACCGCTCCTCCAAGCTGCCGAGCGCGTAGGCGGCGTAGTCGATTCCGAAGTCGCGGTAGAGCGTGCGACAGCTCTCGCTCCAGGCCAGCGCTGCCGGCTCGGCGATGCGATGGACGACGTGAACCATCCCCGTCTCGTAGACGAAGTGATCGGCCCATGTGCCGGGGAAGTCCTTCACGCATCCGACCTCGATCGAGGGCACCCCCCGGGCCGTGCGCCGGACCCGGTGCCGGTGGGTATGACCGGCGGAGTAGGCGACGATGTTCCGCCGCCGCTCGATCACCGCGGCGAGCGCGTCGCTGGAGTCCGGATCGATGCCGAAGTAGTCCGCGCTGCGCGGCCCCTCGATCCATTGCTGATGGTGGCCGACGACGAACACGGGCGTCACGGACTCGGCTGCGACCGTGTCCAACCAGTCGAGCTGATCGGGCAGGAGCCGTCCCGTGGTGTGTTCCGGCCACACGGTGTCGAGGACGGCGACGGTGATCCCGGGCAGGGTCACGACCTGATCACCGGCGTAGCGGTGCTGGCCACGGTAGGCGTCGTGGTTGCCGCGCACGACGTGCAGGCGGTCGCCGAAGCGATCCCGGTAGCACCGTTCGAACTCGGCGAACTGCTCCTCGGTCCCGTCCGCGCTGACGTCTCCCTTGACGATCAGCGCGTCCGGCTCAGCGGCCGCGATCTCCATCGCCGCGGCGTCGTTCATCGTCGTCGTATAGGGAGGCTGACCCGGCTCGGCGCGGCGGATCGGGCCACGCGGGTCGTCGTCGATGCGACCGCATTCGAGTTCACCGAAGTGCACGTCGTTGACCGTCGCGAAGCGAGCGAGGAGCTCGCCCGGCGGTCGGGGCAGGGTCGCGAACGTGAGCTCGCGCACGGTCTGCGGTGCGCCGGGGGTGAGCCCGTCGACATGCTCCAGGCGACCACGGTCGTACAGATCGGCATCGTGATCGGAGACTGCGACCAACTCCACGGCGAACCACGGTACCGAGCGCGTCGGAGCGGGACGGTACGGCACCGCTCGCGCGCGGCGATACCGTTCCGGTCATGGCTGTGACGATCTTCCACAACCCGAACTGCAGCGCGTCGGTCAACGCGGTGAGGCTCGCCGAGGAGCTGGGGGTCGCGGCGAACGTCGTCGTCTATCAGAAGACGCCACCGGACCGGGCGACACTGGAAGCGATCATCGCCAAGCTCGAGGACCCGGTGACCGATCTCGTCCGGCGCGACGCGCTGTGGGCCAAGCTCGGTCTCGACGACTCCGACGCGGCGACCGAGGATCAGGTCATCGACCTGATCCTCGAGCACAAGATGCTCATGCAGCGCCCGCTGATCGTCACCGATGAGGTCGCCATCATCGGCCGGCCGAAAGACCGCGTCCGCGCCCTGTTCGGCGGCTGATCCGCGTTCAGTGCCAGGGCCGGTTGCGCCGGGCAGCGACCGGGCGTGTCCACCACCGGCCGGCGAAACGCCAGGCGGCGACCCGTGGCGGTGGCTCATGCGCCGTGGCGACCGGGCGGGGCCAGAGGACCTCCATCGCGGCGACGATCGCAGCGACCTCCTCGTCGCTCGGCAGCGGAGAGACGTCCAGCCCGCGCAGCACGGCGGGAGCCGGGCGAGGGATCTGTCCGGTCGGTGCTTCCCAACTCATCGGACGCTCCTCACAGGGGCATGTTGCCGTGCTTGCGGCTGGGCAGCTCTTCGCGCTTGGTGCGCAGCATCGACAGCCCGGCGACGATCTTGCGCCGCGTCTCGGCTGGGTCGATGACGTCGTCGATGATCCCCCGCTCCGCCGCCGCATACGGATTGGCGTAGCGCTCGGTGTACTCGGCGACGAGCTCGGCGCGGCGGGTGACCGGATCGGCGGCCTGCTGCAGCTCGCGGCGATAGACGATCTCCACCGCACCGTTGGGGCCCATCACGGCGAGCTCGGCGGTCGGCCAGGCGTAGGACAGGTCCGACCCGATCGACTTGGAATCCATCACGACGTACGCCCCGCCGTACGCCTTGCGGGTGATGATCTGGATCCGGGGCACCGTCGCCTCGCAATAGGCGTAGAGCAGCTTCGCCCCGTGGCGGATGATCCCGCCGTACTCCTGGTCGACACCGGGGAGGAACCCGGGCACGTCGACGAAGGTGATCAACGGGATGTTGAACGCGTCGCAGGTGCGCACGAAGCGGGCACCCTTCTCCGCCGACTCGATGTCGAGCACGCCGGCGAGGACCATCGGCTGGTTGCCGACGACGCCGACCGACCGGCCGTTGATGCGGGCGAAGCCGCAGACGATCGAGCGCGCCCAGTGGGGGAAGTACTCGAAGAACTCGCCGTCGTCGACGACCTCGCGGATCACCGCTTTCATGTCGTAGGGCTGGTTCGGTGACGGCGGGAGGATGTCGCGCAGCGCTTCGCACAGCCGATCCGGGTCGTCGTCGCTGTCGAGCGCCGGGGGCTCCTCCAGGTTGTTCGCGGGGAGGAAGGAGAGCAGGAAGCGGACATCTTCCAGGCAGGCCTTCTCGTCGGGGGAGACGAACGTGGCGACACCCGACTTCGACGCGTGGGACATCGCCCCACCGAGCTCCTCGAGGGTCACCTCCTCCCCGGTCACCGTCTTGACCACGTCGGGGCCGGTGATGAACATGTGGCTCGACTCGCGCACCATGAAGATGAAGTCGGTCATCGCCGGGGAGTAGACCGCCCCGCCAGCGCACGGCCCGAGGATCACCGAGATCTGTGGGACGACCCCGGAGGAGAGCACGTTGCGGTAGAAGATCCCGCCGTAGCTGGCGAGGGAGACGACGCCTTCTTGGATGCGCGCCCCGGCCCCGTCGTTGAGCCCGACGACCGGCGCGCCGACCTTCAGGGCGAGATCCATCAGCTTGTGGATCTTCTCGGCGAAAACCTCGCCGAGCGCCCCACCGAACACGGTGAAGTCCTGGGCGAAGACGAACACCTTGCGCCCGTCGATCGTCCCCCAGCCGGTGATCACCCCGTCGGTGTACGGTCGTTCCTCGAGGCCCGCGGCGTGAGCACGGTGGCGGGCGAGGAGGTCGAGCTCCTGGAACGAGCCCGGGTCGAGGAGCACGTCGATCCGCTCCCGGGCGAGCATCTTGCCCTTCGCGTGCTGGCGCTCCACCGAGCGCGGCGAACCGGCATTGAACGCCTCCTGGCGGCGCTGATGGAGGTCGTCGAGCTTGTCCTGCATCGGGTTGTCGCTCACGGGGCGAAACTAGCCGTGGCCCGCGGGCACCCCCCAACGGGACCTGCCCGCGGGGCATCATGACATGATGAACGCGGCGCCGATCGCCCCGATGCTGGCCAAGCTGTCGGAGTCGATCCCTCACGGCGAGGGCTGGATGTACGAGCCGAAGTGGGACGGGTTCCGCTGCATCGTCGTGCGCGACGGACCGTTGCTCGAGTTGACGAGCCGCAACGAGCGTCCGTTCACCCGCTACTTCCCCGAGCTGATCGCTCCGCTGACCGCTCAACTACCCGAGCAGTGCGTGATCGACGGGGAGATCGTCGTCCCCGGTGCGACCGGCCTCGACTTCGACGCCCTGCTCCAGCGGATCCACCCGGCCGAATCCCGCGTCCGCCGCTTGGCCGCCGAGACCCCGGCATCGTTTGTCGCCTTCGACCTGCTCGGCCGCGGCGGTTCGGCGATGCTCGATCGACCCTTCGCCGAACGGCGCGCCGCGCTGGAAGCGGTACTCGCCGGGTGCCGGCCCCCGATCCACCTGACCCCCGCCTCGCCCGACGTGGACGTCGCCCGCCGCTGGTTCGGGCGCTTCGAGGGAGCAGGGCTGGACGGGATCGTCGCCAAGCGGCTCGACGCCCCGTACACGCCCGGGCTGCGCACGATGATCAAGGTCAAGCACCTGCGCAGCGCGGAGTGTGCCGTCGCGGGCTACCGGGTGCACAAGGACGGCCACGGCGTGGGCTCGTTGCTCCTCGGCCTGTACGACGACGGCGGCGCGCTGCACCACGTCGGTGTCGCCGCTGGGTTCAGCGCGACACGCCGGCGCGATCTGCTCGCCGAGCTCGAGCCGCTGCGCGCCGGCGCGGCGGACGGCCATCCGTGGGGCGACTGGCTGGCGGCGATCGCCGCGGACGGGGCTCGCCGGTCGAGCGCGGCGGGCCACAGCCGGTGGAACGCGGGCAAGGACCTGTCGTGGACGCCGCTGCGCGTCGAACGCGTCGCCGAGGTCACCTTCGGTCAGCTGACCAACGGCCGCTTCCGCCACGGGGTCGGCTTCGTCCGCTGGCGGCCCGACCGGACTCCCCGGAGCTGCCGTTACGACCAGCTCGAGGTCGCCGAACCGATCGCCTTCGAGGCGCTGTTCGCCGATCCCCCGCCGGCGCCCGGCAGCGAACCACGACGGTGAGGGGCGATCATCCGCCGGCGATCGTGGTCGTCGTCTCCGGCGCCGCCTCCGGCTGCGGGCAGCCCGCACCGCTGCCTGCGCCGACGCTGAACGTCGCCTGGGTCTCCCCCAAGGCGCCGGAGATCGAGCGGGCTGTCGCTGTCGCTCGCCACCGGCCCTCGGCGCACAACGGCACGTTGCGCACGATCATCTGTCCTTTGCCCTGCAACTTCTCCCCGACGGGGACGACGATCCCGATCGTGTACGCATCGACCGCCTCGAGGGTGACGACGAGCTCGACCAGCCCGGCGGCGGGCTTGCTCACGTCGATCACCAGATCGTTGGTCCCGACCGTCGCCGGACCGATCCCCACGGTTGCCGTGTAGCCGTCGTTGCCGAGGACGAACTCGCTCGTCGGGTGGCGGTGAGCACCGCTCGCCGCGGCGGTCCCGAGACCCCGGGGGACGGTGCCGACCATCCATCCGGTGAGCCCGAGAACGACGACCCCGGTGATCAGCTCGGATCCGACCGCCCGGCGCAGGCGGTTGGCGAGACGCCCGCCGAGCTCCCGCTCGGCGCGCAGGCGATGGCGCACCGTCTGGCGATTGATCACCCCGACGTAGGCCATCGCCGCGACGACGATCCCCTTGAGCAGCAGCAACCGGCCGAATGAGCTGGAGAAGAGCTCACCCAGACCACCGAGCAGCTTGACGGTGATCAGCACCCCGCTGACGATGACGAAGAGCATCGCCAGGTTCGCCAGGCGCCCGAAGCCACGCACCGCGTCGACGAGGTCGTCGCCTCCGGAGCCGGCGAGGACGACTCGCCAGAGCAGGGCCAGACCACCGATCCACACGGCGAACGCCAGACCGTGAACCACTCCGGCGGGGACGAGGAGCAGATCGATGCCGCCGGTGGCCCGGGTGAAGCCGAAGGTCGCGACCGCCAGGGAGGGCGCGAGCAGTGCGGGGATCTGCGTCGCCTCGTCGACGGCGCGCTCGGGGGCGAAGGCGACCCACGCGCTGAGCACGACGAAGCCCAGCCGGGCGAGCGTCGCCAAGCCGGCGGCGTCGTGGGTCAGATCGGTCCAACTCGACGGGTTGAGCGAATCGGCGAGCGTCGCGTCCATCGCCACGGCGCGCGTGCAGGCCACGTTGAGCGCCGTGGCCAGGACGGCGACGACCCACGCGAGGCGGAAGTGGCGCACGGTGAGCACGTATTCGACGCCATCGTTCCACGTTGCCGCGATGAGCACGAGGCCACCGAGCAACGCGCCGATCGCCAGGTAGGAGACCCATCGGGCGACGACGTTGACGGCCTTCGGGGTCTGGGGGCTGGAACCGCCCGATTCCCTCGGGGCGCCCGGCGAGGGCTCAGCCGTCGCCCCGCTGCCCGTCTCGCCGCTGGGCACGGTGGCCGGCGTCGACACCGCCGGGCCCGTGCTCTGGTTCGTTGCCCTGCCGATCGAGAAGGTGTAGGTCCCCGCACTGTCGCCGGCCTTCCAGCTGACCTTGTACTTCCCGGCGGGAAGCGTCGAGGTGAGCGGGAGGTACCACGTCTGTGCATCATCACCCCGCACCACCGCGGCCACCGCCTGCACGGGTTGACCGGCGGCGTCCTGGAGCACGACCCCGGGAGCGGATCCGAGGCCGGCGCTGAACACGAGGGACAGTTGGGCCGGCGACGCGGCGAGCGTCTGGCCCTCGTTCGGTTCGGAGAGGTCGCTGAGGGTGATCCGCCCCGGATCCGTGGCGGCCCGCGCCGAGCCGGCCCACAGTCCGATCGCGGCAAGGACCGCGAGCACGAGCGTGACGGCACGTCGCGAAGGCATGTCCCGGTCACGGTACTTGCGTGGCCGGTCCACAGCGGGGAGCCTGACCCACCCCGACGGCCGGGCGGCGCCCCCTGGCTAGCATCGTGGGTCGATGGCCACTCAGTCGCTGTACCGCCGCTACCGGCCGCGTCGCTTCAGCGAGCTGAAGGGTCAGGAGCACGTCGTGCTCGCCTTGCGCAACGCTGTCGTCAACGGACGCGAGGGGCAGGCCTACCTGTTCTCCGGGCCGCGCGGCACGGGGAAGACGACCTCGGCACGGATCCTGGCCAAGGTGCTCAACTGCGAGCACCCCCTCGATGGCGAGCCGTGTTGTCAATGCGCGTCGTGCCTCGCCGTCGAAGCCGGCACGAGCTACGACGTCCATGAGCTCGACGCTGCGTCGAACAACGGCGTCGAAGCGATCCGCGATCTGATCGACAAGGCGATGCTGGGGACGCCCGGCCGGCACAAGGTGTACATCCTCGACGAGGTGCACATGCTCTCCAAGGCGGCAGAGGCGGCGCTGCTCAAGACGCTGGAGGAGCCGCCGCCGCACGTCGTGTTCGTGCTCGCCACGACCGATCCACAGAAGGTTTCCGAGACGATCCGCTCGCGCACCCAGCACCTCCAGTTCCGGCTGCTGCCGATGGACGTGCTCGAGGACCACGTGCGCTGGTTGATCTCCGACGCGGGGCTGCACATCGATCCCGAGGCGATCCCCGCCGTACTGCGCAAGGGAGGCGGCTCGGCACGCGACACGATCTCGGCTCTGGAACTGGTCGCCGCCTCCGGGGGCACGACCACCGAGGAGACACCCCTCGACGAGTTCGTCGAGGCCCTGATCGAGCAGGACCCGGGACGAGCGATCGCCGCGGTGGCCGCGGCGATCACCCAGGGCCGTGACGCGCGGGTGCTCGCCGAATCGCTCGTCGCCCACCTGCGTGACTGCTTCTTGTGCCTGATGGCCCCGGAGCTGGTCCAACTCCCCACCGATCGTGCCGAACAGGTCGGGATGCTGGCCGAGCGCCTCGGTCCGGCGGCGACCGTGCGGGCGATCGAGACGCTCGGCGCGACGTTGCCCGAGATGCGCCATTCGCCCGACCCGCGGGTACTCGTCGAGGTCGCCCTCGTCAAGCTGACCAACCCGGGCGCCGACGGCGGCACCGCGGCACTCGCGGCCCGCCTCGAGAAGCTCGAGCGGCTCGTCGCTGCGGGCGGAGCAGCGATACCGGCCGGGGGCTCCGCCCCGCCACCGCGCGAGGCGCCGACGGGCCGGGCGGTGCTCGGCGGGCGCGCCCGCCGCGGTTCACCGCCGGCAGATGCCGCGGCCGCGGCGACTCCCCACCCGAGCGTGATCGAGCCTCGTGACCCCACCCCCCGGCGGGCGTTGCGGCCTGTCGGCAGCGGGGAGCCGGAGCCGTCCCCGGTGGCAGCAGGCGACGACGGCGGGGCGCTGCCCGTCGAGCAACTCGCCGCCGCCCACGCAGCGGCGATCGCCGCCTGCCGGCCGTTGACCAAGGCCGTGCTCGGCGAGGGCGCGTTCACTGCCGTCCGCGACGGCACGGTGGTTTTCGCCCTCCCCTCGGAGATGATGCGCCGCCGCGGCGAAGCACAACGAGCAGAGATCGAACGAGCGCTGAGCGCTCACTTCGGGCGGTCGGTGACGGTCGACGTGGTCGCCGACCCGGCGGTCGGCGCGCTCACCGGCGAGCACGACGCTCCGTTGGCCGACGTCCACCCGATCGGCCACCCCCGGCCGGTGGAGGACGCCGAGGAGGAGCCGATCGACCCGAACGAGCTCGTCGACGCCCCCCCGGAGACCGCCCTGCGCGGGATCGATCGCCTTGCTGCGGCGTTCCCCGGCGCGGAGCTCGTCGACGAGGAGACCTGAGTGGCGGCAACCTATGCGGCACCGGTCCAGGCCCTGATCGACGAGCTCGGCCGGCTGCCCGGGATCGGCCCGAAGTCCGCCCAGCGGATCGCCTTCCACCTGCTCAAGCTGCCCGTCGAGGACGCCACCCGCCTGGCCCGGGCGATCAGTGAGGCCAAGGCCCGGGTGCGCTTCTGCAGCCGCTGCTTCAACGTCGCCGAAGGCGAGCTGTGCGGGATCTGTGCCGACGAGCGCCGCGACGACACCGTGCTGTGCGTCGTCGAGGAGGCCCGGGACATCGTCGCCGTGGAGAAGACCGGGGAGTACCGCGGTCGCTACCACGTCCTGCTCGGGGCGATCAGCCCGATCGAAGGAATCGGGCCCGAACAGCTCAAGGTGCGCGAATTGCTCGGGCGCCTGGACGGTGTGGAGGAAGTGATCCTGTGCACGAACCCGAACATCGAAGGTGAGGCGACCGCGCTGTACCTCGCCCGGCTGCTCAAGCCGATCGGGGTCCGGGTGACGCGCATCGCCAGCGGGTTGCCGGTCGGCGGGGACCTCGAGTATGCCGACGAACTCACCCTGGGACGGGCGCTGGAGGGCCGCCGGGCGATCGACTGAGCCATGCCCGGGCGGGCCGATCGGACCCCGGGCGCGGACGTGGGCCGGTCGATCGACCGGCCCACGTCCGTTCATTGCCCGAGGATCACTCGGGCAGGTAGGTGCAATCGCTTCCCGAGGGGATCAGGATCTTCCCGCTGCCGTCGTTGACGAGGTCGTACTTCGTCGACACGGTGCGCATGAATCCGGGGACGAGTTCCGTCTGGGCCGACGGGTACACGCCGTTCTGGGCGTTGT
>CAZQEJ010000003.1:43746-55545 GCA_964592165.1 uncultured Ilumatobacteraceae bacterium
ATGGGCCGGCCCCCTCGGGGCCGGCCCATCCCTCGCCTGATCAGCGTGAGGTCAGTCGTTGGACATGACTCCATCATCCGGGTCGTACTTGCAGTCCCCACCGGCCACTGGGTCGACATCCCCGGCCTTGTCGGACGAGAGCTCGTACTTGCTCGACTCGGTGCGCATGAAGCCGGGGACGAGGTCGCTCTGCGCCGCCGGGTAGGTGCCGTTCTGCGCGTTGTACGCCTCGACCGCCGTCGCCAGCGCGTTGTAGTCGGACTGGCAGGCCGATCCCTTGCCCTTGTTCGTGATCCCACCGACCGACAGCACGACGACCGTCGACAGCACGCCGAGGATGACGATGACGATCAGCAACTCGATCAGGGTGAACCCCTTGTCGCTCTTCTTCGGCTGCGGACGAACGTCCTCGCCAACTTCGATGTCCACCAGGGACCTCCCGCATCTCGTGGTGTTGTATGCCTTGGGCACCCTTGTGGGAGCGCCCGGGCGTCCGCCGCCCAACGCATAGAGTACTTGATCAAGCACTCTCTGTATTTAAGGACGTCACAAGATCTCGATGAAATTGCCAGCACGTTCCGTCAACGATCTTGAGGATTTGCGGAGACGTTCGAAGACTCTTGACATGCGACCGCAATGTTCGTAACATCTCCGTAATACACATGACGGCTCCGGCCGTACGACGGGCCGGGGTGCCACGTTTCGAGCCGGGTGTCCGCCCGCTACCGGCTCGGGATGCGGTGCCCCGGCCCCGTCGCGACCGGGACCACACCGATCAGCGCACGTACTCCATGCGCAGGCCGAGATCGGTCCATTCCGGATCGGTCGGGACCCGGCTGAGCACCCGCCCGGAGATGCGCCGGGCCGTCCACAGCAAGGCGGCAAGCTCGACGAGTTGACGGAACCCGACTCCCCGCGGGCGCGCCGTCGTCACCGTCATGGAAATGCCCGGGATCCTCTCCTCGACGAGTGCCAACCGCTCCCGCTGACCCTCCACGGAGTGTCGTGAGGATGGCAGCGGCTGATCCGCGTTGAGCATCTGGAAGGTCAACTCGGCACAGGCGGCGAAGACCTTGCGCTGGTGGTAGAGCTGGATCTCCCGCTCGATGTCGCGGTAGTGGCGAAACCTGCGGTAGGCGAGCCGGGTCAGCCATGGCTCGATCGCCCGCGCCTCGTCGAACGACGCGCTGTGCAACGCGGCACGCGACGGCACCGGGTCGAGGGCGAGGCGGCGCGGCCAACCGAGACTGTCCCCGGCGTCGTCCTCGGCGCGCCGCCTGCCCCCCACAGGCTCGTCGGGGAAGGCGAGCGGAGCACCGACGGCGAGCGCGACGAAGGCTGGCCGGTGGTCGAGCACGTCGGCGAAGCGGGCAACGGTCGACGGCTCCTCGGCGAGCACGGTGGCACCGAGCAGTCGTCCCGACAGCACCGCCCATCCGGCGACGCACGGGACGGCAGCGCCGATCGTGACGTAGGGCATCTCCCGGCGCGGCGCCATGATCAGATCCGGCGACGCCCCGCCGCCGGCGCGCTGGCCGGTCTCACCGCCTGCCCGCCTGGGCGGGCGGGGGCAGCGGCTTGCCGAAGCCGTTGGCCAGCGGTTGGTTGGACTCGATCGCCGCGAGGAGGTCGGGGTTCGGCCCGCGGGCGACGATCTCCTTCGGGTAGGTGGCCACGTCGATCGCCGTCTCGTAGGAGATCTTCCCGGCAGCGACGAGCCGGTTGAGGTCGTGCTCGAGGGTCTGCATCCCCTCGATCCGGTTCGTCGAGATCACGTTGCGGATCTGGCGCGTCTTGCCCTCACGGATCAGGTTGCGGATCGCGTCGTTGGCGACGAGGACCTCGTACGCGGCAACCCGGCCGCCACCGACGGCATGGAGCAGGCGCTGGGAGATGATCCCCATCAACGAGCCGGCGAGCTGGATCTGGATCTGATCGCGGCGTTCGGCGGGAAACACGTCGATCAACCGGTCGAGGGCCTGGGAAGCGTCGTTGGTGTGCAGCGTGGCGAACACGAGGTGGCCGGTCTCGGCCAGGCTCATCGTGATCTGGATCGAATCCAGGTCACGCATCTCGCCGACGAGGATCACGTCCGGGTCCTCGCGCAGCGCGGCGCGCAGGCCGTCGGAGAACGACGGCGTGTCCTCGCCGACCTCCCGCTGGTTGACGAGCGAGCGCTTGTGCCGGTGGAGGTACTCGATCGGGTCCTCGATGGTCAAGATGTGGCAGGCGCGGCTGTCGTTGATCCGGTCGACCATCGCCGCCAGGGTCGTCGACTTGCCCGAGCCGGTCGGGCCGACGCACAGGACGAGGCCGTAGGGCTGGTTGAGCAGATGGTGGATGCCCTTGGGGGCTCCGAGCTCCTCCAGCGAACGGATCGAGAAGGGGATGCCGCGCAAGGCGAGTGCCGGTGCGCCGCGCTGCTGGTAGGCGTTTCCCCGGAACCGGCCGGTGCCCTGCCAGGAGAAGGAGAAGTCGAGCTGCTTGTCCTGCAGGTAGGCCCGCCAGTGGTCCTCGGTGAACAGCGAGCGGATCATCCGGGCCACGTCCGGAGGGAGCAGCTTGGGCTCACCCTCGATCGGCATGAGCATCCCGTCGACGCGCACGACGGGGGGATAGCCGGCGGTGAGGTGGAGATCCGACGCGCCACGATCCCACACCAGTTGCAGATATCGACCGAGCGTCGAATCGATGGAGGTGAGCACCGCCATGACATCTATGCCTTTCTTCGGGCCGGCGGGCGACGCCGAACAGCGGGCGAGTGGGCGGGCAGGAAAGCGGCCACGGTTCCGACCATGGTGGCCGGCGCGGCGAACGGGCCGGTCACGGTCGGACCCACCACAGCGCGTCGACGAGGGGCGACCCGGCGACGATCGTCAGCAGTGCGCCGCCGGCGAGGAACGGTCCGAAGGGCAGCGCGCTGCGCCGCGAGGCACGGCGGGCGACGAGCAACGCCGTGCCGACCGCCGCGCCGAGGACGAACCCGGTGAAGATCCCCACCGGCACGTAGGCCATCCCCCACCACCCGAGGTACCCACCGAGCATCGTTGCCAGGCGCACGTCGCCGTAACCCAGCCCGCCCCGCGCCACGGCGTACAGGGCGCGGAACGCGGCGTAGGTGCCCGCCACGCCGACCAGTGCCCAGCGCACCCGGTGCCAGGTCCCGTCGACTGCAGTGGCGACGAGCAGGAGCAGCCCACCGGCGACCGAGCATGCGTAGATCAGCCGGCGAGGCAGCGTCGTCGTGTCGATGTCGATCGCCGAGAGGACGACGAGGAAGCCGGTCAGGAGCAGGTACGCGGGAAGGGCGGGAACGAGCCCGACGCGCCACCCGACGATGGCGAACGATGCCGCGCTGAGCAACTCGACGATCGGATACCGGGCCGAGATGCGCGCCGCACAGTGCCGGCACCTGCCGCGCAGGAGGACCCAGGAGAGCACCGGGACGAGGTCGACCGCCCCCAGCGGAGTGGCGCAGCTCGGGCAGTGCGAGCGCGGAGCGACCACCGACTGCTTGGCCGGGACGCGGTGGATGACGACGTTGAAGAACGATCCGGCGACGGCGCCGAGCCCGGCGAGCGGCGCGTTGAGCAGTCCCTCGGCGCTCACGCGCTGACGTTCCAGAAGTTGATTGCGTAGTCGCCGTCCTGGCGGAGCTCGAACGAGGACCGGGACTCGACCGTGTGCCCGTCGACGAGCGCGGTGGCCACCATCGAGAACCGACGCTGGATCACCTCGCTCTGCGTGCCGACGAACCACTTCGAGGTCGTCGCCGGAGCGCTGGCCACGTTCAGCGCCACGTTCGAGGCGACGATCCCGCCGAACAGGCGGAGGCCGTAATTCGTCACCCCCGGATTGCCGTTGACGACCACCTTCGCCTGGGGGGCGAAGACGTATCCGTCGACGAGGACGTTCGAGTTCGGACCGAGGTCGACGTGCAGCGCCGCCGAACTGGGGGTCAGCGTCGACGCGCTGTACGTGACAGCGGGCCCGCTGCCTCCGACGTGGATCTGATGCGCGGTGACGGGCTGCAGCGATCCGTCGGCGAGCCGGACCTGATCGACGGGGACCTCCACCGCCGGGGAGTCGACCCCGAAGGAGACGACATGGATCGCCTGCCCCTCCGTTCCCCGTGTCGCCGGGCTGGAGATCCGGCGGTTGATCGTCAACGCCGCTCCGCCGGCCACCGTGATGCTCGCCGACCCCCCGAGGATGATCGTCGCGCCGCGGCCGGTGATCTCGTGGCTCTTCGGCGCCGTCGGGGCGAGCGCGGCGCTCGGATCGTCGGTGCACCCGGGGTAGCGCCCGTCACCGAAGACGACCGACGCGCCGGCGGCGACCTGGATCGGGCGCTCGAAGTAGTAGACGCCCGAGGCGAAGTAGTTGCGACCGCTGAGGACCAGGGGGCCGCCACTCGTGTAACGCCCCGGATAGAACACCTTGCAGCTTCCCCCGATCGTCGCCAACGAGCCGTCGCGCACGTAGGTGGGGATCTGAGCGAGCGCCGGATACTCGCGCACACCGCCGAGGACATCGCCGGCCCGGGTCCACCACGGGTCGTCGATGCAGCTCAGGGTGTGCGATACGTCCGGCTGGTCCTGTGCATAAGTGTCGCTGGCGGCGATCGCCGGGTCGTCGCACCCCGTCGCCGGCGATGCGCCGCTCGCTCGGTAGCGAGCCAGCGGTGATGCCGCGCTCGTGTAGCGGGACATCTCCACGACCGAGTTGACCGGTTGGATGTCGGCCGTCGACCCCGACAGGAGGCCCCCGTTGATCAACAGCCGGCCCTCGACGGGCTTGACGAACCCGGCACCGTTACGCCCGGAGACGGCGACGACGTTGTCCGTCGTCGCCGTGGTGATCAGGGCGTAGCGCTCGTTGCCCGTGCTGTGGGTCTCGAGTGTGGAGCAGGTAACCGTGACCGGCAGATCGTCGATCGTCCAGGACGTGATCCCTGCGAAGCATCCCGACGGCCCAACGCTGCGCTGGATGGACATCGCCATCCGCGTCGCCGACTTGACCGCCTCGATGCGCGTCGTGCGGCTCTTCGCCGTGGGCAGAGCACGCAGGGAGGCGATCGCCAGCGTGCTCAAGCCGCCGACGATCAAGCTCCCGACGACGAGGAGGATGAGCGTGAGCAAGAGCACCGTCCCGTCGTCGGCGCGATCACGCTTGGGCGCGACCCGGCGCTGAGCGCAGATCATCGGGCCACGCCGATGAAGGTGCACGACACCGCTTCGTTCGCCGTGATCGTGACGACGACCCCGTTCTCTCCGCCGGGCGCGGGACTGACCCGGTCGGGTCCCAACGGCGCCCCGTTGCCTGTGCACTCGACGCGATCGAGCTCGTATCCGGTGTTCGGGGTCTCGACGATCTGCACCGCCTTCGACGGCTCTCCGGCGGCGAACGCGTAGTCGAAGGTGATCGCCGAGTCCACACGGGGGTCGAGCGTCCGCTCGCCGACGCTCGTCGTGTAGGTCCACTGCTGGGTGGCGGCGGCGAGCGTGCCGCCGGCGTCGATCTTCTTCTGGATCGTCACCGTCCCTCCGCACTCGCCGGCGACGACTGCCTTGAGCACCGCGCCGAGCTGGGAGAAGTCCCCTCCTGCGGGCAAGAAGTAGTCCGCGGTGGCGACGTTTCCGACGTCGGTCGCGCTCGTCCCGTCCCACTTCGTCTCGCCGACGACCGCCTTCAGGCGGCCGACCGAGGAGCTGTTCAGCGACGCACCACCGACGAGGATGCCGATCACCCGCGCCCCGTGCTGCCGGGCGAAGTTGGCGTCATCGACCGCGGCCTGCGTCGCCGTGCTCTCGCTCACCGGTGCGTAGTAGGGATAGAAGCGACTGCGCGCGTAGTTCGGGTCGCCGTCGGTGACGAAGACGATCAGCTCCGGCTGCAACGCCCACGGCGAACCACTCGAGTCCCGGCTGGCTCGGTACAGCGCGTCGTCCCAGTTCGTCCACCCGAGCGCGGTGAGGTTGCCGACGGCCGTCTTCGCCGCCTGGATCTGTGCCGAACTCGGCGTGAGCACGTTGAAGTAGGTGCCCGCGGTCGCCGGATAGACCGTCGACGCGGACGTGGAGAACTTGATCAGGTTGACGTCGGTCGGGGTTCCGGTGAACGCGTCGATGAACCCCGTCGCCGCGTTGCGGACCTGCTGGATGTCGTTCTTCACCGACCCGGAGACGTCGAGGACGAGCGTCACCCGGCCGCCGCAGCGGCTGCGCAAGGCGACAGGGTCATGCGCGACGGTGTCGAAGTCGGTGGGTAACCAGGTGTCCACGGACAACTCCCGCCCACCGGTGAAGAACGTGTTCCCGGAGCGGAACGTGACGCTCATGTCGTCGCCTTCGAGACCGTTGCGGGTCGTGCGCGAGGTGACCTGGATCGCGTGTACGGGGCTCTCGCCCGGATTCCAGTCGGGGGGCGGCACGGCGAGTTGATGGGCGAGCACCGAGCTCACCAGCCGCCCGCCGTAGGCCGGGTTGCCGTACTCGTAGCGGACGAGTTGCCAATCCGATCCGCTCTGCACGTAGCGGTAGGAGACGATCACCCGGTTCGTCCCCGATCCGCTGGTCGGCACATCACGCAAGATCGTCAGCACGTTCGTCCCGGGGAGCGTCTCGCCGGCGATCGGCTGCTCGCCCGGCTCGGTCGACCGGCTGACCGCCGAGGAGTAGTCGACCGGGAGGTACGTCTGGAGGAAGGCGACGTCGGTCGCCTCCGTGATCCGCTCCCGCGTCGGCTGTTCGGAGCGGAGCACGACGATCAACGACATCGAGATCGCTCCGGCGACGAAGCCGGCGATAACCACTGCGAGGACGAGCTCGACGAGGGTCATCCCCCGATCGCTTCCCGGTGCGCGCAACGATCGGGGATGCCGGCGACCGCTCCTACGCGCCTGTCGCGACATTGTTCTTCACCACCTCGAGCTGCCGGGAGTAGGAACCCGACGGGGACGTGACCCGCACGACGATCTTCTGCACCGTGCGCGCCGAGGTCGACGACAGCGAGGGATCGCACGCGCCACCCGCGGTGTTCGACGCGGCCCACGGCCGTGGGCTTCCCGGGTTCCCCGGACCGGCGGGCAGGAGCGCCGGATCGAGGTAGGTCACCCCGAGGACCGACACCGTCCCGGCCGGCCAACCGATGGCGGTCGCCGCCGACTGGGCCGCTTCGAGATAGCTGCCACTCCCCGCGGGCAGGGGACACGGAATGTAGTTCCACGTCGTGATCTTCTCCGCAGCCCGGGCGAGCACCGCCTCGACCTTGGCTTGGTCCTTGGTCACCTGTGAGGCGCGGACGATGGTGAACAGCCCGCCGAGGACGAGGACCCCGGCCATCCCCAAGAAGACGACCGCGACGGTGACCTCGACGAGGGAGAACCCCCCGTCACCACGCTCCGTCCGCGTGCTCACTTGACCCCACCGAGGACGCCGTACATCGCCTGGACGAGAGCGATGGCGACGAACCCGACCACCCCACCGACGAAGAGGATCATCGCCGGCTCGAACATCCCGACGAAGCGCTTGACGCGCACGTCGAGCTCCCGGTCGAAGTAGATCGCGGCGATCTCCAGCTGAGCGTCGAGCGTGCCGGTCTCCTCCCCGACACGGAACATCTGCTTGGCCGCGCCGGGGAACAGCTCGGTCTCGGCGAGAGGTTCGGAGAAGCCCCCGCCCTGCATCATCGCGTGCCGGGAGGCGTCCAGCTTGGAGGCGAACACGGCGTTGCTCGTCGACTCGGTCGTCACCCGCATCGCCTCCGGGAGGGGAACGCCGGCGGTGAGCATCGCCGAAAGGACCCGGCAGAACCGCTCGAGGATCGAGTAGTGGACGATCCCCTTGACGATCGGGACGCGCAGGGCGAGGTGATCACGCACGTTCTTCCCCCGCTTGCTGGCCAGGAAGGTGACGCCAGCGATCGCCGCGGCGACGGCGGTGGCGGGGATGAACCACAAGTCGGTGAACAGGCTGGCGAACATCAACAGTGCACGGGTGGCGAGGGGCAGGTCCGCGTTGAGCTCGGCAAAGAGCGCCTTGAACTTGGGCAGGACGAATCCGGCGAGGATCGCCACCGTGCCCATCGCCAGGGCGACGACGACCGACGGGTACATCAATGCTGCGGTGATCCGGCTCTTGGCCTGTAGATCCCGGTCGATGTAGCTGGCCAGCTTGTCGAGCGTGTCGTCGAGGTTCCCGGTGAGCTCGGCGGATTCGAGCACGCCGAGGTACCACGCGGGGAACGCCTCCGGATGGGCCGCCGCCGCCGAGGAGAACGTCGACCCCTGGCGGAGGTCGTCGGTCATCGAGATGATGACCTTGCGCATCACCCGGTCCTGGGCTTCTTCGGCGATCGTGTCCAGGGCGTCGAGGATGGGGATCCCGGAGCGCACGAAGACAGCCAGCTGGCGGCTGAAGTGCATCAGCTCCTTGCGCTTCAGCTTGGCCTTGGTCAGGTCGACCTGGAGCCGTCCGGCGTGCTCCTCGATCCGGATCGGGAGGAGGTCCTTCTCCTTCAGCAAGGAGCGGATCTTGCCGATCGTGTCGCCCTTGGCAACCCCTTCGACGGTCGCTCCGGTCGCGTCGATCGCGGCGTACTTGAACTTCGGCATCGTGCGCTCCTCAGGCTCCGAACAACGTCCGGACGACTTCGTCGATCGTCGTGATGTCCTGGTCGACGAGGGACAGGGCTTCCATCGCCAAGGTCCGCATGCCCTGGGCGACGGCCAGCTTGCGCAACTCGTCCTGCGTCGCCCAGCCGACGATCAGGCGGCGCAACTCGGGGGTGATGCGGAGCAACTCGTAGATCCCCTGGCGGTCGCGGTACCCGGTTCCGGCGCACGCGTCGCAGCCCACACCGCGGAAGTACTGCGCCTTGGGGTATCCGCCGTGCCGCTCGTAGAAGGAGAGATCCTCGGCGGACGGCGTGTACGGCTGCTTGCAGCTGGTGCAGATCTTGCGCAACAGCCGTTGGCCGACGACACCGATCACCGCGGAGGCGATGAGGAACGACTCGATCCCCATGTCCAAGAAGCGGTGCAGCGCGGCGACCGCGTCGGTGCCGTGCACCGAGGAGAGGACGAAGTGGCCGGTGAGCGCCGACTGGATGGCGATGCGTGCCGTGTCGATGTCACGGATCTCGCCGACGAGCATCACGTCGGGGTCCTGGCGGAGCATGGCGCGCAAGCCGGTGGCGAAGGAGACCCCTGCGCCATCGTTCGTCTGCACCTGGTTGATCCCGGGGAAGATGTATTCCACGGGATCCTCGATGGTGACGATGTTCTTGCCGTCGGAGTTGATCTCGAGCAACGTCGCGTACAGCGTCGTCGTCTTGCCCGCACCGGTCGGGCCGGCGCAGAGCACCATCCCGAACGGCGAGTGGACCATCGCCGAGTAGTCCTCGTAGGTGTCCCGGGGGAAGCCGAGCTGAGACAGGCCGATCAGCGATCGGCTCTTGTCCAACAGCCGGAGGACGACCTTCTCCCCGAACACGGTGGACACCGAGGCGACGCGCACGTCGACCGGCTTGCCGTCGACGGTCGTGGAGAACTGACCGTCCTGTGGGCGACGGCGCTCGACGATGTTCATCCCGCCGAGGATCTTCAGCCGGCTGACGAGGGCGAGGTGGATCGCCGTCGGCAGGGAGAACTTCTCGACGAGCGTCCCGTCGATCCGGAAGCGGACCCGCAGCCGATCGTCCATCGGTTCGATGTGCACGTCGGAGGTCCGGTCCCGCATCGCCTGGGCGACGATCATGTTGACCACCTGGACGACCGGAGCGTTCTCGTTTAACGAGTCGTCCTGCGCGCTGAGCGCCGCCGCCGCGGCGAGCTTCTGCTCCGCGGTCGACTCGAACTGCTTGACGAGACCGTCGAGGCCGACGGCGACGGACGGCGGAGCCGGAGCGACCGGGGTCGCGGCCGGTGGCACCTGGTCGGCCGGGCGGGCGGCCACAGCGTTCGCCGGTGACGGGCTCACCGGCACGGCGCGGGGCGCCGCGGTGGGGGCAGGCATGCTCAGTCCCGCGGGGGCCCCGAACGGCGCGCTCGGCGCGGCGAACGGCGCCTGCGGGCTTCCCTGGGGAGCCGCGTCCGGTGCGGCGAGAGCGGCGTCGGGTGCAGGCCGGCGCTCAGGGTGCACAGGACGCGGTTCTCTCGGCGGTGCCCCCTCGCTCGTCTGCTTCGTCCTGAAGAGTGCCATTCCGTCTACCTCGCGCTCAGCGCTCGCGCCGGATGTCGATCTCGGCGCGCAGTGCGTCGAGATCGTCCTGCCGGCAGATCTGCTGCGGGTCGAGTTCGGCCAACCCGCGCTCGATCTCCTCGATGCGGTCGAGGATCAGCTGGCGGTCGACGCCGGCCTCCCCTCCCACGAGATCTTCGAGTTCGGCGATGCGGCTCTCGTGGCGGGTGTACCGGCGGTCCTGCTCAGCCTGGTGGAGCTCAAGGTCGGCGCGCAGGCGAGTGCCCTGGTCGGCCAGCAGGCGCGTCTGCTCGCGCACCGCGTCGAGCTCGTCGAGGTGAGCGCGGACCTCGCCGATCTCCGAATCGAGCCGAGTCCGAAGTTCGGCGGCGACCCGGTGCAACTCGGTGATCGACTCCCCCGCTCGCACCGCACGTTCGGTCGCCTCAGCGACCAGCGGGAACCGGGTGGTCAGATCATCGACCTGGAGGCGCAGGCCGGCGATCCCCTCCTCCAGGTTCGCCTCCATCGCACTGACCCTCTTCTCCACGCCGGGGAGCGCGGCCAACCGGCGCTCGATCCCCTCGTTGATCGTCTCGATCCGGGCCAGCACGTCGCTCAACTGGGCGGCGCTCTGCTCGTGGTTCAAGCGATGGGCTTCGGCGAGGCGCCGTTGACCGTCGGCGAGCTGGATCTGCTGGGCGACGAGAGCCTCCACATCGTTGCCTCGCTCGCGTTGCTCGGCGAGCAGGGCGTCGTACCGGGCCTCGAGCTCCCCGTGCCTGCGGGCCAGCTCGTCGTGCTCGGCGGCGAGCTCGTCGTGGCGTTCGCTGAGCTGTTCGTGCTGTCCGGCGAGGAACGCCGTGGCCGCCCCAGCGGCGGCACGAGCCTGCTCGTCACCGGGATCGGGAGTGGCCGCCGGCTCGGCCGCACCGGCACGGAACGCTCGTTCCTCGACGTGTTCGAGCCGCTCGACGACCTCCATGAAGCTGGCGTAGACGCGGTCCTCGAACCCTTCGGGGAGCTGGTGAGGGTCGTCCTCGCTCTGCGCCAGCCGGGAATCGAGCCGGGCGAGTTGCGAGGCATGGCGCCGTTCGATCCCGGCGAGGAGCTCCTCGGTCTCGGCCTGCTGGCGAGCGACGCGGGTCTCCAGCATCGCCACGGCCTCGGCGACGAGCCGGGAGATCGATCCTGGTGCGCCTGTCTCGGCACGCCGTGCGCTCGGGCCGGACGGGGAGCGCACGGGTCGGTCGGGGAGCGGCTCCGGAGGCGCGGCGTTGCCGTCGTCGAGACCGGAGTCGAGCACGTAGACCGGTTCGCCGGTGGCGCGGCGGGGAGTGGGCTTCGGACGGGCTGGCGGAGGGTCGGCGGTGCGTCCGGCGTCGAAGATCGGTAGCCGCCTTGTGCTGGGTGAGGGGCGCGGACCGGTCGCCCGGCGAGCGGCGGAGCGTTCCCGCGGTCCGCTCGGCCCACCCGGCGGCGCGGAGCGGTCCGCCGGAGCGGGGCCCGTGACCGGCCCGGTGGTCTCGGTGTGCAGCTCCTCCCCCGGGGGGACCTGGATCACCGGAGGAAGACCCGCGTGCGCCGGCTCGTCCGGCGCTGCCGGTTCCTCGGCGGG
>CAZQEJ010000004.1:0-15979 GCA_964592165.1 uncultured Ilumatobacteraceae bacterium
TTGCCGATGCGAAAGCGAAACGTGGCGATGTACTGACTCGTGGGGGGCTTGCGGCAAGCGCACGGTCCGTAGCGGTCCGCCGGCCGTCGCCGTTGACGATTGCGCAAACACCACTAGGACGAACCGGGCAATTGTCATGACGCGGGCGGTTCGGCGGAGAGCATCGCCTCAAGGTTGTCAGCGTACGACGGGGAGTGGGCGAGCACTCCTCCGTCGACGTTGAACACCTGGCCGGTGATGAACGTGGCCAGGTCAGAGGCGAGGAAGGCGACCATCGCGGCCACATCGTCGGGTCTGCCCGGACGGGAGATCAGGCGGTTGCGGGCGAAGCGTCTGGCCTGACCGGGGTCGAGGTGATTGATCGCCGCCGGACTCATGATCAGTCCGGGCGCGACCGCGTTGGCGCGGATGTTGGCATGCCCGTACATCGTCGCCACATACTTGGTGAACATCTGCAGCCCGGCCTTCGCCGATCCATAGGCCGAGCGGATCAGGTCGCCGGACTGACCCGCGGTCGAGGTTGTGTTGATGATCGAACCGCCCCCGCGGGCGAGGAGGTGGGGTATGGCGTGCTTGCAGCCGAGCATCGCTCCGCGCATGGTGATCGATTGGGTCCGGTCCCACAATTCGACGGTCATCTGCTCAAGCCCGAGATCCCGACCGAGGACGTCGTCACCCAGCGCGGCTGCGTTGTTGTGGAGCACGTCGAGTGCGCCGAAGTTGTCGATCGCGGCGTGGACCATCGCGATCACCTGCTCCTCGTCGGACACGTCGACCGCGGCCGCGACAGCGCTACCGCCGGCCGCGGAGATCGTCTCGACGACACGTCGTGCACCCGCCACGTCAATGTCGGCGACGACGACGTTGGCCCCGAGCCGCGCGAACATCGCTGCGGTCGCTTCTCCCACACCGGACGCCGCACCGGTGATGATCGCGCTCTTGCCGGTTAGGTCGATCATCGCTGCTCCTCGGGAAGGTTGCTCATCGGCTCAGGCGGAACTGTGGAAAACGGTGACGGTCCTCCAACCGCTTGCGGTCCCGCGTCAATCGATGGTTGGCCACGCGACATTCCCTGCTGGTTATCCCGCACGCTCCACGGTCCGGCGCGGTCGGCCTTCGGTTCCGCGGGCAGGCCGAGGATCCGATCGCCGATCGTGTTGCGCTGGATCTCCGTCGTCCCGCCACCGATCGTGTTTGATCGGGTGTTGAGCATCGCCTTGACAACGTCGATCCGCTCGGTGCCGTCACCCATCCGATCCTCGGCCATCACGTCGGGCTGATGGAACTCGTAGGTCGAGATCAGCATCCCTGCGGCACCTTGCAAGCCAACGCAGTACTCCATGATCCGCTGGGGGAGGATCCCAATCGCGAGCTTGAGGATCGAGCCTTCCGGGCCTGGGCTCCCAGCCCTCCGAGTCGTGTCCGCGCGCAGCGCGGTGAGCCGGATGACCTCGGCGTCGATCCACAGTCGGACCAACTCGTCGCGCTTGACCGGATCGGCACAGCCGCTCTCACGCCAGGTTCGCACGGCATGCGCGATCGGGCCCCAGCCCTTCGGTTTCCTCGCCGAGTCGCCGTTGTGCGCCCGCTCGCTCATCAGGGTCCCGATCGTCACCCGCCACCCGCTGCCCGGTTCGCCCACACGTCCCCAGTCGGCGATCCGGCAATTGGTGAAGAAGACCTCGTTGAACTCGGCCTCACCACTGATCTGGCGCAGCGGACGAATCTCGATCCCCGGCGCGGTCATGTCGACCAGGAAGTACGTCAACCCTCGGTGCTTGGGTGCGTCGGGGTCGGTGCGGGCGACCATGATCCCCCACCGAGCGATGTGGGCCATCGTCGTCCACACCTTGTGACCATTGACGATCCACTCGTCGCCGTCACGCACGGCAGTCGTCGACACGTTGGCCAGGTCCGATCCTGCACCCGGTTCACTGAAGAGTTGGCACCACACCTCTTCGCAGGTAAACAGCGGGCGGAGCAGACGCTGCTGTTGCTCGGCGGTCCCGAAGTTTGCGATCGTCGGAGCAGCGGTGCCGACCCCGACGAAGTTGTGAAGGTAGTTGCTCGTCACGCCCGCTGCTGCCAAGCGGGTGTTGACCCGCTCCTGGAGCAGCGGACGGACGCCGAGTCCCCCGAGCCCGACCGGGAACGAGACCCATGCCAGGCCGAGGTCGTACTGCGCACCCCAGATCACGTCCCGTGCCGTGGTCGCTGGATCGTGGGCTGCGAGCAATTCGTCGGTTCGTTGGTCGACCAGGGCCGTCTCGTGCTCGATCGTCTGCTCAATGGCGCTCATCGTCGGCTCATGTTCTGGTCTATCGGCGCAGCGCCGGCATCGAGGAGTGCAGCGAGGTCGGCATCGACGATGCCGACCTCGCTCAGGAACGTTCGGGGGTCCATGGATCAGCGCCCTCTGCTCGTCCCCCATGCAACATGTACATGATATAGATGTTAATACCTTGCAGGACTGTGGCGTCGGACCCGATCGTCCGTCAGTCGGTCCTCGGAGCCCAGGCGGAGCGCAGGCCAGCCTTGTTGACCTTGCCGTTGGCGGTCAGCGGGAGCTCCTCGACGATCCGCCACGACATGGGGACCTTGAACGGAGCGAGGCGCTCGGCGGCCCAACGCGCCAACTCGTCCATCCCGACGACGGCATCGGGGGCGAGGCGCACGAACGCCGCAACCACCTCCCCCAGCCGATCGTCGGGGACGCCGATCACGGCGGCCTCGAGGACCCCAGGATGCGCGGCGAGGCATTCCTCGATCTCGCGCGGCGAGATGTTCTCCCCGCCGCGCACGATCATCTCCTTGGTCCGACCGACGAAGCGGAGATAGCCGCGCTCGTCCATCGTGCATAGATCCCCAGTGTGAAGGAATCCGTCGTCGTCGATGGCCCGGCGCGTCTCCTGCGGATCGTCGAGGTAGCCGCCCATCAACAGTGCACTCCGGGTCAGCACTTCGCCGCTCTCACCCCGGGGTACCACCGCACCGGACCGCGGATCGACGATCTTCACCTCGACCTGCGGTAGCGGGCGGCCGACGGTCGCGGCCTTGTCGTCCGCGCTGTCGTCCAGACGGGTCTGGGTGATGTTTCCATGCGACTCCGTTTGCCCGAAGGCGACGGCGAAACGGACACCGAACGTGCTCTCGATCGTCCGCACCAGCTCCGCTGAGACAGTCGCTCCGCCGGACATGACGACCCGCCACGAGGAGAGGTCGCGTCGGGCACGAGCGGGGTGTTCGAGCATCGCTTGGAGCATCGTCGGGACGCTGCCCATCATCGTCACCCGTTCCGACTCGATCAGCTCCAACGCTCCATCCGCGCTGAAGCGATCAGCAAGTACCTGTGTCCCCAGCGCCGCGATCGGTCCCATCGTGCTCAGCCCGCATCCGCCGATGTGATGCAGCGGCATCACGTTCAGCCAAACGGGCGCAGGACCGAGGTCCATCAACTGGACCGCTATCGCAGGCATCCCGGTCAGTCCGCGGTGGTGGAGCATGACACCCTTCGGAGCACCCGTCGTGCCCGAGGTGAACTGGATCTGGACGATGTCCTCCGGCGCCACAGCGGGCAGGTCGGTGTGCGCGCCGGGCACGAACTGCGCGACCTCGCTGAGCGCGAGTACTCGCTCGACCCCATCGAGTTCGGAGACGAACGACTGGGCCAGGGCGGCGATGTCGACGCCGCGGTGCATCGCGCCGTGAACGATGGCCACCGGACGCGCGCGATGCAGGAGATCCTCCGCCTCGGCGCGACGGAAGGCCGGGTTGACCGGCACGACGACCATCCCGGCCAGGCAGGCCCCGAGATTGGTGAGCAGCCACTCGGCACTGTTCGGAGCCCAGAGCGCGAGACGCTGGCCGGGGGTGAATCGATCGAGGAGGCCGCGGGCGATCGACTCCGCGCCCGTCAGCAACTCCGTGTAGGTCCACTGCCGGCGTGCTGCATCGCCATCGCCACAACGATCGACGAGCGCGACCCGCTTGGGGGCAGCGGACGCCGCGCGACGCAGCGCATCACCCACGGTCCAGCGCGGCAACTCCATCTCGCCGGTCGGCAACCAGTGCGCGGGACGTGAGCTCAAGGAACGATGGTCCGATACAGATCCCATTCGATAACATCATAATGATTTCGTCGATAGCGCTTCGAGACCATGAGGCTGCCGACGTCCGGATCAACTCGGATCTGTCCGGAGGCGCCACCCCTGCACTGCGATGGTGAGCCATGCCCAACACGATCGGTCCGAGCGAGGCAGCCGCAGACACGGCGCAAGCGGTGAGCACGATCGGGGCGCGCTTCATGTCGGACCCGGCGACGTTCGTCCACGGTCGCCGCCTGGGATACGAGGGGATCGAGTTCTACCTCGTCGGGCGTGCGGGCGCGCTCGGTGAGGTCGCCGCCGACGTCGCTGCGGCGGGGCTGGTCTTCTTCAACCCGGCCACCGTTCATGCCGTGTGGGACCGCACGGCCAAGATGATGCCCCGCGGTGCCGCCGCATTCGAGTTCGCCGGCCGCGCCTGGGAGTGGGCCGACGAGCACCTCGACGACAGCGTCGACCTCGCCCGGCTGACCGCCCTCACGGAGCGGATCGTCGTCGCCGCCCCGACGGCCCTGGCCCCGTTGTTCGCCGGGTGGCGTTCGCTGCCCCGGCCCACGAGCCTCAAGGCGCGGACGACCCACGCGATGAACGCCCTGCGCGAGTTGCGGATGGCCCGCCACGCGGCCGCGATCGTCGCTCATGGGATCGCTGTCGGCGACGCGGTTCGTCACCGCCAACCGGGGATGATCGGGCTGTTCGGTTGGGAACCGGGCGAGCCGCCAGCGGACGTGATCGAACGCTGGAACGCAGCCGAGGCGATGACCGATCGGCTCGTCGGTGACGCCTATTCGGTCCTCGAGCCAGCCGAGCTCACCGAATTCGTCGAACTGACCCTCGCCGCGGCCGCCGCGGCACACTGAGGCAATCGGCTGGTCCCGGGACGGCCACCTCCCGGGAGCACGCGTGCAAACACTCGCTAGTCGAGCAGGTCGAAGAGGTCCGGGTCTGTCCGTCGCAGGAGGCGGACGTTCGCGGCCCAGGTATGCCGGACATAGGTCCGATCATGGGCCTTGAACGTGGCTCGGATGTGCTCGGCAGGCATCTCGCGGCCGCCGCGGGCAGCCGCCTCGAGATGGATCCGAGCCTGTTCCTCGACGACGCAGGCGAGGACCGTCGCCTCTTCCAGCGACCGGCCGGCCACGACCAGGCCATGGTTGGCCATGAACAGCGCCGCGCAATCACCGAGCGCGCGGGCGATCCGCTTGCCGCGCGGCGCCGCGTCGAACAGGTCGTCGGCCCAGGCGACTTGGCGCCCGGCGAGCAGGCTGGCGGTTGTGTTGTACATCCCGATCGTTTGGCCGAGCGTGCACAGGATCATCGTCCACGGCGAGTGGGTGTGCACGACTGCGTTGACGTCCGGCCGAGCCTCGTAGATCTCGATGTAGTCCGGGGCGAACTCCAACGGCGGATCTGTGTCGTCCCCGGCGACGAGCATCGTCTGGGAGAAGTCGAACTTGGCGACGGTTCCAGGGGTCGCAATCGCCCCGTGATCGAGGGCGGTGACCCAGAACGCGTCCTCACCCTGGCAACGCTCGCTGACGTGTTGGGCGATACCCGTGTCACATCCGTGGCGGAACAGCATCCGCCGCGCCATCGCGACCCGGAATCGTTCGTCGGTGAGCCTCATCGGTGTTCGCTCCTCACATCGACCAGGACGGGGGATGCCGCCGCTTCGGCGAGCGACGATCCGAGGCGTCGGTCGATCTCCTCGTCCCACGCGCCGCGCAGCCGCGGCGGATCGGCCAGATCGAGCAGGTGGCACGCCGCCGAGCCACCACCGGCGACCGGCTGCGGTTCCGGGCGCTCTGTGCGGCAGCGGTCCGTCACGTATGGACAACGGGGATGGAACGCGCAACCGTCCGGCAGATGACTCGGGTCCGGGGCGTCGTCGGCGAGGGTGATCCGCATCCGTGTCCGCTGGATGCTCGGCATCGGCACCGGGATCGCCGAGAGGAGTGCCTCAGTGTAGGGATGGGCGGGAGCGGCGAAGACCCGCTCCGTCGGGCCGATCTCGACGATCCGTCCGAGGTACATCACCGCGACGCGCTGCGCGATGTGGCGGACCACGGACAGGTCGTGAGCGATGAACAGGTACGACGTGCCAGTCACTTCCTGGATGTCCTCGAGCAGGCTGATGATCTGGTTCTGCGTCGAGACGTCGAGGGCGCTGACCGCTTCGTCGCAGACGACGAGCTTCGGGCTGAGGGCGATCGCCCGGCCGATGGCGACGCGTTGGCGCTGGCCCCCGGACAGCTCGTCGGGGTACCGCTCGGCGAACCCGGCACCGAGCCCGACGCGCTCGAGCAAACCGACGGCCGTCGCACGACGTTCGGCACGGCTCAGCCCGGTGTGGACCTCGAGCGGTTCCTCGAGCGCCTCGGCGACGGTCATCGACGGATCGAGCGACGAGTACGGATCCTGGAAGACCATCTGGACCGCAGCCCGCAGTCGGCGCAGCTCCCCGCCGCGCAGGCTGCCGAGCTCGACGCCGTCGAGGACGATCGATCCAGCGTCGGCATCGATCAGGCGCGTCACCGCCCGCACCATCGTGCTCTTGCCGGAGCCGGACTCGCCGACGACGCCGAGCGTCTCACCGCGGCCGACCTGGAACGACACACCGTTGACCGCGCGGATCGTACGGGTCCGTTGGCCGAACATGCCGCGGGCGACGAACGACACGCTCAGCCCCTCGACGATGAGTAGCGGCGCAGGGATCGGGTCGTCGCTCATCCGCACCCCACCTCCTCGACAGCCCCGTCGTCGGCGGGGGTCCGAATGTGGATGCACCGGGCAACACGGTTCTCACCAGCACTGGCCAGGTCTGGTAGGGCGACGGTGCATGCCGGCTCACCCTCGACGCAGCGCGGGTGGAATCGACAGCCGGGTGGCATCGCCCCGGGTCGCGGTGCCGAGCCGCGGATCACGGGCAACCGCCCGGCGCGGGCCCCGACCTGAGGCATCGAGGTCAGCAGCGCCCGGGTGTACGGGTGCGCGGGCGCTTCGAACAGCGGGTCGACGTCGGCCCGCTCGACGATCTGGCCGGCATACATCACCACCACTCGGTCGCACACATCGGCGACGACACCGAGGTCGTGGGTGACGAACAGCACTGCGGTGTTCAACTCCCGTCCCATCGTCCGGAGCACGTCGAGAACCTGGGCCTGGACGGTGACATCGAGCGCGGTCGTCGGTTCGTCGGCGATCAGCAGACGCGGCTCGCAGGCGAGGGCCATCGCGATCATCACCCGTTGGCGCATCCCCCCGGACAGCTCGTGTGGATAGCTGCGGACGCGCTCGGTCGCTCCTGGGATGCCAACCGCGTCCAACATCTCAGCCGCCCGGGCGAGGGCTGCCTTGCGCGGCACGCCACGGTGACGGCGGACGACCTCGGCGATCTGCTCGCCGACGCGGAACGCCGGGTTGAGGCTCGTCATCGGCTCCTGGAAGATCATCGCCACGTCGCGGCCGCGGACGTCTTCGAGGTCGCGTTCGCCCAGACCGACGAGGTTGCGACCGCTCAGTCGGATCGCGCCACCGCTGATCAGCGACGTGCGGGCCGGGAGCAGCCGGGTGACCGACAGGCAGGTGACGGTCTTGCCCGACCCGGACTCGCCGACGAGCCCCACCGTCTCTCCGGCGCGAACCTCGAACGAGACGTCGTCGACAACCCGAACCCAGCCGCGATCGCCGAGTACATCGACGCACAACCCGTCGACGTCGAGCACGGCCGGTTCGCCGGCGCGCGGCGCGAGACTCATCCGTGGCGCTCCGTCCGCCGCCCGATCGACGCCCGCAGACCGCTACCGATCGCGTTGCAGGCCAGGACCACGATCACGATCGCAACCCCCGGGTAGACCGCTTGCCACGGTTGGCGCGAGACATGGCGGTAGGCCGAGCCCATCATCGACCCCCAACTGGCGTCCGGTGGCTGAACACCGAGCCCGAGGAAGCTGAGGCCCGCCTCGGACAGCATCGCGAAGCCGATCGTGAGCATTACCTGGATCAGCAGCGGCGAGATCACGTTCGGGAGGATGTGCCGGCCGATGATCTTGGTGTGGGTGCAGCCGATGCTCCGTGCCGCTTCCACGTAGGTCTCCTGTTTGACTGAGAGCACGCTGCCGCGGACGAGGCGCAAGAAGCGCGGCGCGAACACGATTCCGATTGCGAGCATCGCGTTGGTGATCCCCTTGCCGAGCACTCCGACGATCGCGATCGCCAGGAGTAGCGGGGGGAAACTGATGATCCCGTCGGCGATGCGGCTGATCAACGCGTCGATCCACCTGCCGAAGTACCCGGCGATCAACCCGAGTGGCACCCCGAGGACGACGCCGACGCCGACGGCCTCGACCCCAGCGAGGAGCGACACGCGTGCCCCGAAGATCAACCGGCTGAGCACATCGCGGCCAAGGTCATCCGTGCCCAGCCAGTGCCTTGAGGACGCCCCTTTGAGGACCAGGCGGAGGTTCTGCGCGCTCGGATCGTGGGGAGCGATCCCTGGTGCTCCGATCGCGACGAGGGCAACGAGAGCGAGTACGAGCGAACCGATCAGTGCACTGCGCCGCGACGCGAAGCGTCCGGTGAACCCGGACCGGACCCCGACGATCGCCGCGCTCTCCGGCTCCAACGGCTCGACCGGTGCGCGACCGGGTTCAGGAGGTACATTCACGCCGACCGCCATCACAACCGAACCTTGGGGTCGAGCAGCCCGTAGGCGATGTCGACGAGCAAGTTGGCGAACACGGCCACGAGCACGGCGACGATCACGACGCCCTGGATCACCGGGACGTCCCTGCTGAGCACGGCGTTGATCGCCAGCGAGCCGAGCCCGGGGATGTTGAACAACTGCTCGACGATGACCGAGCCGCCGAGGAGGAACGTGACCTGCAGCCCGAGCACGGTCAGGACCGGGCCGGCCGCGTTCCTCAGCGCATGCTTGAGCAACACGCCGCGCTGGCGGACACCTTTGGCCCGAGCGGTGCGGATGTAGTCGGCACCGAGCACGTCGACCATCGAGCCGCGCAACTGGCGGGTCGTCTCAGCGGCGGCGACGGAACCCAACGACACCGCGGGAAGGATCATGTGCCGTAGCCACACGAGCGGACTGTCGAGAAAGCCGACGTACCCAACCGGGGGCAGCCACTTGACCTTGATCGTGAACACGATGATCAACACCAGCCCGATCCAGAAGCTCGGCAGGGCCACGCCCAGCGAGGAGCCGAACGAGGCCAATCGGTCGATGACGCCCCCCGGACGGCGCGCTGCGAGCAGGCCAGCCGGGACCGATACGAGCAAGGCGAACGTGAGGGAAGCGACCGTCAACGAAAGCGTCACCGGCAGGCGCGCCGTGACCGCGGACGTCACGCTCTGGGAGCTGTACAGCGAGTTGCCGAGATCGCCACGCACCGCGTGACCCAACCAGCGCCCGTATTGGACGAGGATCGGATCGTCGAGGCCTAGCCGGGCACGGGTCTCGGCGATCAACTCTGGAGTGGGGTTGTCGCCTGCGAGGGTTACGGCCGGGTCTCCGGGAACCAAGAGGAGCAGCGAGTACACGGCGAAGGAGACGACGAACAACAGCGGCACCAAGGCCACCAATCGCTTCCCGATCGTCGTGATCACCGTGTACTCGTGCTCCTGCTCACCGACCCGAATGCAGGCCTACTTGAGGATGCCGACGCCACGCAGTTCGATGATGTTGCGCCAGTTCTTCAGCCCGACGACGTTCTTGGCGTGGGCATACGGATTCTTGGGATGGAAGATGACTATGGCGAAGGCCTGCTCGACGAGCGTCTTGCCGAGCTCGGCGAGGACCTTGCCGCGGGCGTCGGTGCTCAGCTTCTGATCGAGGCTCTCGTTGTACAGCTTCTCGACCTCCGGTGACGAAGCGCCGCCAGGGTTCGTGAATGCCTTCGGCTGGAACTGCAACGCGGTCTGCGACGCGTCGGGACGTGCCGCACCGATACCCGCTGTGCCGTCGCCGTGAGCGTCGACGTAAACGACCTTGCCGTAGTCAGCAAGGGCAACCTGGTTGATCGTGACCTTGACGCCGACCTCGCCGAGTTGAGCCTGGATCGCCTCCGCGTAAGCAATGACGAAGTCGATTGCCGCGCAGTTGATCTCCATCTCGAAGCCGTCGCCATGACCGGCATCGGTGAGCAGAGCCTTGGCCTTCTCCGGGTCGTAGGCGTACGTGTCGGCTGGGATTGCGGTGGAGTACCCTGGGAGACCCTCGACGTAGATCTGCACGCTCGGTGTGCCGAGGCCGAAGAACAGACCGTCGACGATCCCCTGGCGGTCGATCGCGTAGTTCAGCGCCTGCCGGACCTTCACGTCGTCGAGCGGAGTCTTGGACCGATTCAGCGAAACCATCCCGATCTCGATCGAGTCCTGGAGGAGAACCTCCAGGCCCGCCGCTTCGGCGTCCTTGACGAGCGCCGGATCGATTCGTCCCGCATCGAGGGCGCCGCTGCGCAGCGCGTTCAGGCGAGCTGTGGAGTCAGTGATGAACTGGATGTCGATCCCGCCGAGGAGTTGGGCATCCGGATCCCAGTACCCGTCCCAGCGTTCCATCGACATCTTGACTTTCGGTTCGACCGAGGTGACCTTGTACATCCCTGCCCCGACCGGCTTCTGGTCGAGCGCCGGATCGCTCAGCGCCGCTGGGCTGATCATCATCCCGGCTTGCGCGGACAGGATCGTTGGCAGCGACGCGGCCGGACCGGAGAGCATCAGCTGGACCGTGTGCGGGTCGACGACCACGACGCTGGAGATGATCGCCAGGTCACCCTTGACCGCCGAGCCTTCGACGGTCTGGCCGCGCTGGATGTTCGCCCTCACGGCTTCACCGTCGAAGGCCGTGCCGTCCTGGAAGGTGGCGCCCTTGCGCAACGTCAACTCGAGGTAGGTCCCATCGTCAGCGAACTTCCACGACTCGGCCAGACCGGGGGCTAGTTCGACATCGGGGGTCTGGTGGATCAACCGGTCGTAGAACGCGGTCAACACGTACAGGTCGGACGAGATCGAGGACTTGTGCGGATCGAGGCTGGTCGGTGGGACCCACGCGTACTTGAGGATCGCGGTCGGGTCGGTTCCTCCTGTGGGAGAGCCTGCCGTGGTCTGCGATGACGAACTCGTATTGCCAGATGCAGTGGTGGTCACGGTCGAAGCAATTGCCCCTTCCGTCCCGGTGGAGTCGGCACTGGTCGAGGAATCGTTCTTGTCGCTGCCGCACGCCGTTGCGACGACACCGACGATCGCCAGCGAAAGCATTTCGCGTCGGGAAATTCCCATCAGCATATTCCTTTGGGTAGAGCCCGGTTCTTCCCCGGACGGTGTGGTCAGGTCGGCGGGGCGGACGCAGATCGATACGCCTCACGCAACGTGCGCTTGAACAGCTTCCCGCTGGGATCACGTGGCAAGGCAGCCGAGAACGTCAGCTCGCGAGGCACCTTGAATCGAGCCAGCTTCGCCGCGCAGTGGCGGAGAAGTTCTTCGGCCAGCGCGCCGTTCGTCTCGATCCCCTGCTTGAGTTCGACGACGGCGACGACACGCTCACCGAGGTCCTCGTCCGGTGCGCCGAACACGGCGACGTCTCCGACCGACGGGTGTTCGAGCAGTACGTTCTCGATCTCGACCGGATAGATGTTCACCCCACCGGCGATGATCAAGTCGGCTGAGCGGTCCTTCAGGAACAGATAGCCGTCGTCGTCGAGCAGCCCGATGTCCCCGACGGTGAAGTAGTCCCCGATCCGGTTGGCTGCGGTCTTCGCGTCATCCTTGTAGTACGCGAACCCGTCGCCGCCGAGGAGGATGTAGACCGTCCCCTCGGTGCCGCGGGGTAACTCGTTGCCCTGCTCGTCGAGGATCTTGATGTCCGCGCCCGCCCACGGCCGCCCGACGGTCCCCGGACGCTGCAGCCACTGCGTGGAGTTCACATACGTCCCGCCGCCCTCGGTGGTTCCGTAGTACTCGTAGAGGACCGGACCCCACCACTCGATGATCTGTCGCTTGACCGACGGCGGGCACGGAGCGGCGCCGTGGATCACGTACCGCAGCGACGAGACGTCCGCTCCGGCACGGGTCTCCTCGTCGAGCGCGAGGAGGCGATGGAACTGCGTTGGGACCATGTGCGAGTTGGTCACCCTGTGCCGCTCGATCAGATCGAGCATCGCTTCCGGCGTGAACTTGTCCATCAGCACGACGGTCTGCTGGCTGTGCAGCGCGGAGGCGGCGAAGGCGAGGACCGCGGTGTGATAGAGCGGGGATCCGCATAGATGCACGTCGTCGGCGCCGGACCTGATGCCGAGCAGGGCGAGCATGTCCGAGAAGGGCACCGCCGCATCTTCCGGGTGAGTTCCGGGGAGCGGCCGGCGAACGCCCTTCGGTCGGCCGGTCGTACCGGATGTGTAGTACATCACTGCACCCGCTTGGAGCCCGTGGGGCCTGGTGGTCGGTGCACCGGTGAGGAGATCGGCGAGTGGTGCGAACCGCTCGATTGGACCGCCGACCGAATAGCACTTCGGTCCGTCCGGCCGAAGTCGTTCGACCGCGTCGACCGCCGGTGCGGCGTATCGCGCGTGGGCGATCAACACCTTCGCCTCGCAATCACCGAGGATGTGGGCGATCTCGTCGCCGACGAGGTGATGGTTGATAGGGGTCAGGTACCATCCGGCCTGCATCGCGGCCAGATACGCGACGACCATCTCGAAGCCGTTGGGGAGCACGACGGCGAGGCCACCACCAGCACCGAGCCCGTTTGCGCGCAATCGGTGGACCAGCGCGTGAGAGGCGGCGAGCAACTCACCCGCAGTCCATTCGAACCCCCGAGGATCGACCAACGCGACCCGCTCTGGATCATTTTCCGCACCGCTCCAAAACCGAATCTTGGCCTCCCTGCGTCGGCTCGCTGCGCCCGTTCCCAGCCAGGCGGACGGGGGGCACCCCCGGTAGACCGTCGTTCGACGGGCTACTGCCAAGGTTGGTCCATCAAGTGAATGATGTCAATAGTATAGATGATGGGTCATTGCGGCGCGACCGCCCGTAGAGCCGACATCGGATCGACCCCGGGGAGCACGGTGACTGCGATCTCCGTCGCGCCGGCCGCAGCGTATTCGTCGATCCGCTGCCGGCAGTGGGCGGCGGGACCGTGGATCACGAACTGCTCGACGAGCGCATCGTCGATCGCGGCGAGCGCGCCGCGGCGGTCACCGGCGGTCCATGCCCGCCACATCGCTGCAAGTGGCGCCTCGTTGCCGAGCCAGCGATGAAACGCGGCGTAGGCGGGGACGTTGAGGTACGTGGCGATCAGTGGTGCGGCGAGTGCCCGCACCTGTCCGGCGTCGTGATCGGGGGCGATCGTCACCCACACGGCAAGCCGGGCGGGGGTGGCGCCCGCTGGTCGGGCGGCGTGCAGCACCCCGGCGACCTTGGCGACGTGGTCGGGCGCGACCCACGTGCTGATCACCCCCGCCGTCTCTGCCGCGGCGAGTTCGATCATCCGCGGTCGCAAGGCGGCGAGCATCAGCGGCGGAGGCTGCGCAGGCACCCGCCCGAGTCGGAAGCCGTCGACGACGAACGTCTCGTAGTTCTCGCGGACGCGGGCGCCGGGCAGCGCCGCGGTGAGAAACCGGACGGTGTCGCGCGTGCGCGCCAGCGGGCGCTCGTAGTCGAGCGCGTTCCAGGCCTGGACGACGATTGGCGACGATGCGCCGAGACCGAGGGTGAACCGGCCCGGGGCGAGTTCGGCCATGCTCGCTGCTGTCATCGCCAGCACGCCCGGCCCGCGGGTGAACACCGGCAGGATCGAGGTCGCCACCCGAGCGGCCGGGTGCCAGGCGGCGATCGCCGCGAGCGGGACGACCGCGTCGAGCCCGTCCGCTTCACCGGCCCAGAACTCGACGAAGCCGAGCTCGAACAGTTCCGCGACGGCGCGCTGGTGCTCCGCCAGCGTCAAGCCGGCCAGCGGCACCGTCGCGCCGAGACGGGCACTCATCGCCCGCACGCGCCCCGGTCGTTCACCGAGCGGCGATGCGACCATGCGTCGACCATCACCACAGGTTGTCGAAGGCGGTGTAGCCCGGCGCCACCCGCGCCCAGGGGCGGAGTCGTTCGATCAGGCCGGCGAGGCCCAGCGCGAGCCGATCGGCGTGGCGGGGAGCGATGATCTGCAGTCCGAAGGGCACGCCGGCACGGTCTCGCCCGAGGGGGACACTGACCGCCGGATGGGTGGTGAAGTTGAGTTCCGGGGTGTTCAGCCCGATCAGCGGATCGTCGATCACCCCCGGGACACCGGTCGGGAACGGGCCCTCGGCCGGGTAGCTCTCGACGTTCAGCGTCGGCACGAGGAGCACCGCTGACTCGCCGAGCAGCGCGTCGAGGACGGCGGCGTCGTGGTAGCGCCGGCGATGCGCGGAGATGTAGTCCGCCAACGTGACCGATTCGCCATGGGCGAGGTGGGTGCGGGTCGAGGGTTCCAGTTCGTCCCATCGGTCACGGCACCACGACATCGATTCGGCGAAGTCGGCGGAGCTGATCGTGATCCACGCGCTGACCGTCGAAGTGTCGAAGGGCGAGACGACGTCGTCGACGCGGTGCCCGGCGGTCCGCAGCGCGTCGAGCGCCTCGTCGAAGACCTGCTCGATTCCCGGATCGACGTAGCCGCGGAATGTGCGCGTGGCGAGGATCGATCGAGGCAACTCGGGGTCGAGGAAGCCGGCAGGGGTGGCGACCGAGAGGATGTCGCCGATCGCCGGGCCGAGCTCGATCGACGCCTCGAGTACGACGTCGGCGACGGTGGTGCCGAGCGCCCCGACGGTGGCGAATCCCATCCATCCCGGAACGTCGTTGCGGCCGATGATGCCCATCGTCGGCTTGTACCCGACGAGGCCACAGCAGCTCGCCGGGATGCGCACCGAGCCCCCGCCGTCGGAGCCGGTCGCCAGCGGTACGAGGCCGGCGGCCAGTGCCGCCGCGCTGCCACCGCTCGAGCCACCCGGGGAGCGGGTCAGGTTCCATGGGTTGCGGGTGATCCCGAACAGCGCGTTGGCGGTCACCGACGAGCTACCGAACGCGGGCGTGTTCGTCCGCCCGACGACGATCGCACCTGCGGCGCGCAGCCGGGCGAGGGCGATGTCGTCGTCGGTGTCGAGCGGCGCGTCGGCGAGGAGCCGCGAGCCCTTCGTCGTGCGCATCCCGGCGCACCGACCGAGGTCTTTGACGAGGATGGGGAGTCCGGCCAGAGGTCCGCGTCGGACCGAGGCTCTCGCCTCGGCGAGCGCCTCCTCGGCGCGTACGGCGACGACCGCGTTGATCTGTGGGTTGGTGACCTCGATCCGGTGCAGCGACTCGGCAACGAGATCGACGGGGTCGACCGACCCGTCACGCACCTTGGCGGCGAGCTCGGCGAGCATCAGCGCGCTCCTGGTCGCCGGGCACCTGCGGCTCGTCCTCGCCTCACCGACAGCATCATGCATATCATTGTACCGATGGACAGTGAGGCGAGCGAGCCGGCGGTCGAGTGGAACATCGGCGACCTGATCGAGGTGATCGCCGCGGTGCGGGCAGACACCCCGATGATCGTCGGCGACGATCGGACGCTGTCGTGGGCACAGGTCGACCGGCGGACCAACGCCCTTGCCCGCCACCTGCTCGCGGCGGGGCTCGGCCGAGGGGAGCGCGTCGCGGTGTGCGCACGCAACAGCCCTGCCGTGCTCGAGACGTACATCGCTTGTGCGAAGGCTTCGCTGGTGCCATTCAACGTCAACTTTCGCTACGGCGCGGAGGAGATCGCCTACCTGTTCGACAACGCCGACGGGCGTGCCGTGATCACCGACCACGAGTTCGTCGACCAGGTGGGCGCGGCGGCGCAGCGCGCCGGC
>CAZQEJ010000004.1:15989-49944 GCA_964592165.1 uncultured Ilumatobacteraceae bacterium
GTCTTCCAGTACACCGGCGGCACCACCGGCATGCCCAAGGCGGTGATGTGGCGTCAAGGCGACCTGGTGACCCTGCTCGCCGGGTCGGACGCTCCCCCCGGGCAGGACCGCCAGGGGGCGACCGCCGACATCGCCGAGCGTCTGGCACCCGAACCGCGCCGGAGTTGCCCACTCGCGCCGCTCGTCCATGCAACGGGGCTGCTCAGCCAGCTGGCCAACTTCTTCACCGGGGGAACCTCCGTACTCCTCGGCGCACGCCGGTTCGATGCCGCCGAGGCGTGGGACGCGGTCGACCGCCACCGGATCAACGTGCTGGTGATCGTCGGCGATCCCTTTGCCCGCCCGTTGCTCGAGGAGCTCGATGCCGAGCGTGAGCGGTACGACCTGTCCAGCCTGCAGATGATCACCAGTTCCGGGGCGATCCTCTCCCGCCCTGTCAAGCAGGGCCTGCTCCGCCGGCTACCCGGTGTTGCCCTGCTCGACGCCTTCGGGTCGAGTGAGGCGAGCGGGCTCGGGGTGTCGATGTCGGCCGCGGGTGCGCTCGACGACACCGCTGTGTTCCAGGCCGGGCCGTGCGCGGTCGTCATCGACGACGAGGGCAACGTACGCGAGTTGGCCCCTGGTGTGGTCGGGCGGATCGCGGTGCGCGGTCCGGTGCCGGTCGGCTACCACAAGGACCCGGCCAAGTCGGCGGCGACGTACCCGGTGATTGACGGCGTGCGCTATTCCGTACCCGGTGACATCGTCGAGATCACCGCCGGCGGTGGCCTGAACCTACTCGGGCGAGGATCGGCGGTGATCAACACCGGCGGTGAGAAGGTCTTCCCGGAGGAGATCGAGGAACTGCTCAAGCTCCATCCGGCCGTCGTCGATGCCGCGGTCGTCGGCGTCCCCGACGACCGCTTCGGTGTCGCCGTCTGCGCGATCGTCGAGACCGATCCCGCGGTCACGACCGATGCGGCCGAATTGCAGCAGCACGTGCGCCTGGCCGTCGCCGGTTTCAAGGTACCTCGGCACGTCTTGTTCGTCGCCGACCTCGAGCGGCACCCGAACGGCAAGCTCGACCGGACCACCCTGCAGCGCCAGGCGCTCGCCGCGATCGGGAACTGATCAGCGCAGGGCGTCGGCGCTGATCGTCATGTCGCCGTCGCCTGAGGTGTAGAACAGTGAACCTTCGAGATGCTTGCGGGCGAGGCGCTCGACCCCTTCGACGTTGCCCGCGCTGATCAAGGAGATCATCTGGTCGTGGATCTTCAGCGAGTTCTTGCGCACCGACGGCTGGGGAACCTCGCCGACCTCGGCCATCCGCTGCATCCAGGCGTGCTCGTGTGATGTCCACAGCGTCTCGAGCGCACCGACGAGTTGGATCATCGTCTGGTTCCCACAGAGGCTGACAAGTTCCTCGTGGAACTGGCGGGTGAGTTGGGTGAGCAGGACCATGTCGCCGGGATCACAGGCGACGGCCGCTTCGTGCACGTCGCGCAAGCGGGGCACGACAGCCGTCTCCCGATCGTCTCGCTCCGCGCACAGCGCGGCGCAGACCGGCTCGATGTGCTTCAGCGCGGCGCCGACGTCGCGCAACGACACCCGCTTGGACTGGAGCACGAGGCCGAGCATGTACGCCGCGCTCGCTGTCTGCGGGACATGGACCACCGCACCGCCGACGTTGCCGCGCTGCACGGTGATCAGTCCCTCGGTCTCGAGGATGCGCAGCGCTTCGCGGATCGAGGGCTTGGAGACGTTGAACTCTTCGATCAACTCCTCTTGCTTGGGGAGCAGGCTGCCGTCTGCGAGCTCGCCGACGACGATCCGCTTGCGCAACACGTCGGCGACCATCTCCGCCAGCCGTGGCTGGCGGAGTTGCTTCCTCGGCGGTTGGTTGCCGCTGGAACTCACGAACGCACCTCTCGGGCTGCTGCCTGGTCAGCGGCGATCTGCGCCGTTTGGCCAGCCCCGCGGAACACCTCTTGGGGAAGGCTACTGCACACCACCTCGGGCAATCGGTGAATGTCGGCTTGTGTTCCTGCAAGCAGGCATGCAGCGAGCGCGAGCAGCTGAGCGACCAGGGTCGACGCGATTGACCCGGATTCCTGCACCGCGGAGCCGGGGCCGGACGAAGGCGCCGATCAGTAGCGCAGACCGGGGGCGACGACCCCGTAGAGGTCCATGTTGATGCGGGATCCTGCAACGTCGGCGGTCCACCGCTGCTCGCGGTTGTCGATCTCGGGTCCGTAGCTGAGCGGCATCACCCGCGCCATCCGGTCGCCATAGGCACGGATCACCTGCCCGGTGATATGTGCTGCCTTGTCGCTCGCCAGGAAGGCGACCACCGGTGAACCGGACGACGGATCCATCATGTCGAAGCCGGTGTACTCGTCGGGTTCCTTGATCGGGATGCCTGCGGTCGGGATCGTCGCCGCGATGCGGGTGGTGCCGGTCGGCGAGATGCAATTGACGGTGACCCCGAGGCGGCGCAGTTCGACGCTGACCGTCTGGGTGAAGGCGATCAGGCCTGCCTTGGCGGTGGCGTAGTTCGACTGGCCGGCGTTGCCGAACACCCCAGCGCCGGAGGTGGTGTTGATCACCCGTCCGGCAACCGGCCGGCCGGCCTTGCTCTCGGCGCGCCAGTACACCGCGGCATGGTGGGTCGGCGCGAACGCGCCCTTCAGATGGACGCGGATCACCGCGTCCCAGGCCTGCTCGCTCATGTTGAAGATCATCGAATCACGGGCGATCCCGGCGTTGTTGACCAGGATGTCGAGCTTCCCGTAGGTCTCGATCGCCTGGGCAACCATCCGGCCGGCTCCGTCGAAGTCGGCGACGTCTTCGTAGTTGGCGACCGCTTCACCACCGCGCGCGGCGATCAGCGCGACGGTGAGGTCGGCATCCATCCCCCGGTCCTGGCCGTCGACCTGGCAGCCGAGGTCGTTGACGACCACTTTGGCGCCTTCCTTGGCCAGTTCGAGAGCGTGTCCGCGACCGATCCCGTGCGCACCACCCGTGACGATGGCAACCTTGCCGTCGAGCAATCCCATGCCCTGCCGTGCTCCTTCGTGTTCGTTGTTGTCAGAGTTTGATTGGTGGACTGCGCCGTCGGCCAGGCGCTCAGAACGCGTTCGGGTCCTGTTGCACCGCGTGCGGGACCGGGTGGCGGAACAGTTCCGACGCGGTCTGCCAGGTCATCTTGGCGATCTCGTCGGACGTGCACATCTTGATCTGCTGCCAGAGCCGCTCCTGGGTGTCGGGCCAGGTCGTGTCACAGTGCGGGTAGTCCGACTCGAGCACGATCCGGTCGACGCCGATCCGCTCGCGCAAGGCGAACGAGCTCGTGTCGTCGATCGCGCAGTGCCAGAAGGTCCGCTGGAAGACCTCCGCCGGCGTCTCCGTCTCGTCGTTCCACGTCCCGTACATCGCGTGGTAGTGGGACATGTGGTCGAGGCGGTCGAGCAGCCCGGCGACCCAACTGATCCCGCCCTCCGACAGGCAGATCTTGAGACCGGGGAACCGCACGGGGATCTTCGAGTACAACCAGTCGACCGACACCGACAGGGCGGCAGCGAAGAAGAGCACGCCGACCACGTCGGCGGGTGCCTCCGGTGACACCGGGGGGAGTGCACCGGAGGACCCGACGTGGAGGCAGATCACCGTCCCCGTCTCCTCGCAGGCGCGCATCATCGGGTCCCAATGATCGGAGTACAGCGACGGAAGGCCGACCTTCTCCGGTGACTCGCAGAACGTGACCGCTTTGAAGCCGCGCTGCGCGTTGCGGCGGATCTCCTCCGCGCCGAGGAGAGGATCGTACAGCCAGGGGATCTGCATCGGGATCAGTCGGTCGGGGTACGCCCCGGACCACTCCTCGATGTGCCAGTCGTTCCAGGCCCGGATCATCGCCAGGGCGAGTTCGGGGTCGTCGGTGTACGAGGCAAGCCGCTGGCCCCCGAAGCCGACCAGCGACGAAGGGAAGTTCAGCGATGCGTAGACACCGTTGATGTCCATGTCCTTGATCCGTTCGTGGACGTCCCAGGTGCCGCGGCGCATGTCGGCGAAGCGCGTCGGCTCCATGCTGTACTCCGACACAGGCCGGCCGACGAGCGCGTTGAACCCGACGTTGGGGTGCAGGTTCCCGTCGACGGCCCAACGCTCCGCGCCGGTGTCGTCGGTGATCACCCGCGGTCCCCGGTCGCCGAACTTCTTCGGGATCCGCCCCTCGAACATGTTCGCCGGCTCGACGAGGTGGTCGTCGACGGAGATCAGCGGGAAGTGGCGGACGCGTCGTTCGGGCTCGGGAAGGAACGTGATCTCGCCGCTCCCTCGACGACCACCGATGGTGAAGTCGCCTCGCTCGATGTCCTCGATCTTCACATGGCCTCCCTGGGTCTAGGTGCTATCATATCAATGGTTTACATGTTACGCTAGCCGTTGAGGCAAGGACGGACGAGGGGTGAGGGCATGATCGATGACATCCGGTTCAGGTTGGCGGCGTCGAGGCGGATGCTCTACCGGCACGGGTGCGACAGTGCCGTCGCCGGTCACGTCTCGGCCCGCGCCGGCGACGTCGGGTTCTGGATGACACCGTTCGAGTACTTCGACGAGACCACGCCCGACCGCGTCTCCCGTCTCGGCTGGGACTGTGCTCCCCTCGACGACGGCACGCTGCCGAACTCCCCGGCGGCAGCGTTCCACTCGGTGATCTACCGCCGCCGGCCTGATGTCGGGTCGATCATCCACATCCACTCCCACTACGTGTCGGTGCTCGTCAGCACGGATCGCGACCTGGGGATGTACAACGTCGCCGCCGCGTTGTTCTTCGAGGAGCAGGCACAGTACGTCGACGACGGCGTCCGCCCGTCGGTCGACGGTGAGCGGATGGCCGACTGCCTCGGCGATCGTTCCGTGCTGCTGATGCGTGGTCACGGCGCACTGATCGCCGCCAAGACCGTGGAGGAGGCGACGATCCTGGCGCTGACGCTGGAGAAGATGGCCCGTTACGACATCGAAGCGCGGGCCACCGGTGGGCAGGAGATCCCCACGCCCGAGGTCGAGCGGCTCAAGCGGCAATACCACACGTACTTCCTCCCCCAGATGTGGGAGGCCAATCTCCGCCGCCTGCGCGGCAGTGATCCTGACCTGTTCGCCGGGGAGGCCGGGTGAACGAACCAGCCACGCGTCACCACCCACCGCGCGTCCGCAGCGCACTGTTCGTCCCCGGGGGCCAGCGGCGCTTCCTCGACCGTGTCGAACGGCACGGCGCCGATGCGGTGATCCTCGACCTCGAGGACAGCGTGAGCGACGAGGGTCGTGCCGCGGCGCGTGGCAACGTCGCCGACTGGCTCGCCGGCCATCGCTTCGGCGAGCGTCCCGTGGCCTTCGCACGGATCAACGCGCTGTCCACCGGGCAACTCGACGAAGATCTCGTCGCGGTCGTCCATCCCGCGCTGTGCGGCGTAGTCCTGCCGAAGGTTTCCGCGCCCGCCGACGTCACCCGGTTGTCGACCGTGCTCGCCTGGCATGAGGGTCGAGCCGGGCTACCACTTGGGTCGATCCTGATCTGGCCCCTGATCGAGACCGCCGCGGCGCTCGTCAACGTGGCTGAGATCGCGGCGAGCGACCGTCGGGTCGCCTACCTTGGCGGTGCCGTCGCTCCGGGCGGCGACCTCGCCCGTGAACTCGGGTTCGAGGTCACCGGTGACGGGCTCGAGACCCTCGTGCTACGCAGCCAGGTGTTGATCGCGGCGCGCGCCGCGGGCGTGCCCAACCCGATCACCGGTATGTACACCGACCTCGACGACCTTGCCGGCTTCGAATCGTTCGCCCGGCGGTCGCGGGCACTCGGTTACGAGGGGATGATGGTCATCCACCCGGGTCATGTCGAGGTGGCCAACATGGTGTTCACCCCGGATCTGGCAGCGCTCGCCGACGCCCACGCGGTGATCGCCGCGGTCGAGGCTGCCAACCCATCCGGCGAAGCGGCAGTCAGGCATCGTGGACGGATGATCGACGCGGCGATGGTCGCCACCGCCCGGCAACTGATCGCCAATCATGAGGCGAATCCCGCGGGCACGCAGCGCTCAGGCGGGAGGCTCCGATGAACGCCCAGACCGATGCCGGCGGAACCGGCCCACTCGACCGGGTATCGACCGTTCACCTGTGCGCAGGGGTCAAGGTCATCGACCTGACCCAGGGGATGGCGGGACCGATGGCCGCGATGGTCCTCGCCGACTACGGCGCCGACGTCGTCAAGGTCGAGCCACCCGGCGGAGACTGGGCCCGAGGCACGCTGCGCGGCTTTCACATGTGGAACCGGGGCAAGCGCTCGATCGCACTCGATCTCACGGACCCGGCGGCCCACGGCGAACTGCTCGCCCTGCTCCGCTGGGCCGACGTCGTGCTCACCGATGCCCGACCGGCGGTGGCCCGCCGTTTGGGGATCGACGAACGCGTTCTGCACACCGCCAACCCGGCGATCGTCCACTGCCACATCGGGACGTGGGCCGGTGCGGGTGACGACGACCTGCCCGTGTTCGAGGCGCAGTTGGCCGCGGCGGTCGGCCAGATGACCGATCGCGGCCGGTTGAGCGGCAAGGCGATCGGGTCCTCCCGGAGTGACCCGACGTTCGTCCTCCCCCCGGTGAACTCGTACGCGGCGGCGATGCTTGCCGTCCAGGGCGTCGTCGCCGCTCTGCTCGGCCGGAATGCGGGTGAGCAGGGCGGGCGGGGTGAGTGCCTCGGCACGAGCCTGCTGCAGGGTGCGATGGCAATGCTGATGCGAGAAGACCTCGCGCTGCCGCTGGCACACACGAGCGGCGCCGGCGACGACGACGTGATGCAGCGTGGCATCGAGTTGTGCTTCCTCACCGCTCAATGCGCCGACGATCGGTTCATCCAGATGTGCGCCCGCCAGGACCACCACTTCCGGGCTTGGCTGCAAGCCCTTGGCCTCGAGCAGCTCCTCGAGGAACCTCGCTTCGCTGGTGCACCACTGCGGATCGCGAGCACAGCGGATGTCGACGAGCTCGAGCGATTGCTCCGCGAACGGATGCGCACCCGCTCCCAGGCGGAGTGGATGAAGGTGTTCACCACCGACTACGACCTCGGCGCCGACCCGTTCCTCACCCCCGAGGAGTTCCTCGAACACCCGCAGATGGTCGACAACGGCCGGGTCGTTGTCGTCGACGACCCTGCTCTCGGACGCACGGTCCAGATCGGCGGGCTGGTCGCGGTCGACGGCGACACGCCGCGCCGGTTCGCTGCGGCGCCGGTCCTCGACGCCGACGGCGACCGGGTCCGCGAGCAGATCATCACGGTCGATCGCCACGACGACCACCGCCTGACGGCGGCGGCGGCGGCCAACTCGAGCTCAACGCTGCCGCTGGCCGGGGTGACGATCCTCGAGATCGCCTACTTCGTCGCCGGCCCGCTGGCCACGACGCTGATGGCTGAGCTCGGGGCGAGGGTCATCAAGGTCGAGCCGATCAGCGGAGACCCGTACCGGCGGACGGGGCTGCAGGCCGCGAAGTTCCTCGCCGGGAAGGAGAGCATCGCCCTCGACCTCAAGCATCCCGATGCGCAGGGTGTGCTGCACCGCTTGATCGCGCGCAGCGATGCTCTCGTCCACGGGTTCAGGGAAGGCGTGCCGCGGCGGCTCGGGATGGACGAGGCGACCGCCCGCGCGCTGCGACCCGACATCGTCTACCTCAACGCCGCGTCGTACGGCTCGCAGGGTCCCGAGTCGGGACGGATCGCCTTCCACTCGACACCCACGGCGTTGAGTGGGGCGGGGATCAGTCAGGCTGGCCGGGGGAACGGCCCGGTCGACGACTCTTTCCCCGATCCTGCCGCTGGGCTCGGCGCGGCGACGGCGCTCGCTCTCGGGTTGCTCGCCCGAGCACGCTCGGGGAGGGGCGCCTCGCTGGAGACGACGATGCTCACGAGCACGGCGTTGGTGATGTCGAACGACCTCGTGGTTGACGGTGGAGGTGCCCACGCGTCGATTGCCGATGCGGAGCAACTCGGGCTGTGCGCGACCTATCGGCTGTACGAATGCGCCGACGGGTGGGTGTTCATCGCTGCGGTCGGTGCGCTGCAGGCGAGCGTGGCGGCGACCGCGCTCGGCATCAACAGACTGCCGGACGGCGACGAGGAAAGGGCCCGGCAGATCGCCGCGGTGCTGGCGACGAGCAGCGTGGCCGAGGCGACGTCACTGCTGCGGCAGGCCGGGATCGCTGTCTCGCCGGTGAACATGGGCACGATCGATCACTGGCTCGAGCAGCAGGGTCTGCTCCGCGCTGCCGAGCACCCAGCGTTCGGCCGCTACTTCGAGGTACCGCCGAAGGTCGTGTTCGCCGGCAGGCACCCGCAGCCCAAGCCGATCTGCAGCGTCGGGGAGCACACCCTCGCCGTTCTCGACGAACTCGGCTACCCACCGGAGGAGATCGATGCCCTCCTCGCCAGTGGTGCCGCTCTCTGTCCTGATCGGCCGGGGGGCGACCCGCCGCAGCACGCGATTGGAACGGGGCTGTGAGCCGGATGGGCGTCAACCGCCAAGACCTGCTGTCGATCCGAGGCCTGACGGCGATCGTCGGCGTCGCCGACGACGCCGACCCGAGCGGGGAACTTCCCGATCACGGGGTCGCGCTCGAGATGCGGATGGTCGCCGAAGCGCTCGCCGATGCCGGCATCGCCCTCGCCGAGGTCGACGGTCTGGCGATCGCCGGCGGACCGATGTCGGCGTTGCTCTGGGCCGAGCGGCTCGGCATCCGGCCGACGTGGATCGACTCGACCCACGTCGGCGGGTCGAGCTTCGAGATCCACGTCCAGCACGCCGCGCTCGCTCTCGCCGCCGGGATGTGCAACGTTGCCGTGGTCGTCTATGCCGGCACACCGAAAGGTGACCGGCGGCGGCACGGCACGCTGCGCGGCGACGCCTCGCCCTACGGCCCGGAGCACGTCGCCTTCGAGGCCCCGACCGGGATCCTCCAGCCGCTGACCGCCTACGCCCTTGCTGCCCAGCGCCACATGTCGCTGTACGGGACCGAGCCCGCAGACCTCGCCCGGATCGCGGTGAGCACCCGTGGCTACGCGCTGCACAACCCCAAAGCCCGTCAACGGGAGCCGCTGACCGTCGAGGAGGTGCTCGCGACGCCGACCATCTGCGGGCCGCTGCGCTCTCTTGACTGCTGCCTGATCACCGACGGGGCCGGCGCGCTGGTGATGACCCGTGCCGATCGTGCCCGCGAACTCCGTCCGGATGCGGCTTACGTGCTCGGCGCGGCGTCGGCGAACAGTCATCTGCTCGTTGGTGGGATGCCGGAGTTGACCGTGACGCCCGGCGCGTTGTCCGGTCCGGACGCATTCGCTCAGGCCGGGATCGCGGCGACCGACGTCGACGTGCTCGAGACCTACGACTCGTTCACGATCACCGTTCTCCTGGCACTCGAAGACCTCGGGTTCTGCGCCAAGGGCGAAGGCGGGGCGTTCGTCCGCAGCGGTGCCCTCGGCCCCGGCGGGTCGATCCCGACGAACACCTCCGGTGGGGGCCTGTCGTACACACACCCGGGGATGTTCGGGATCTTCCTCCTCGTCGAGGCGGCTCGCCAGTTGCGCGGCGAGAGCCGGGGCGTGGTCATCCCGGACGCGAAGCTGGCCGTTGCCCACGGCTGTGGCGGCCTCCTGTCGTCGACCGGCACCGTGGTACTCGGGACACAGGAGACGTTGTGAGCCTCGCCGATCCACCGATCACCCCTGCCAGCGAGCCGTACTGGGCGGCGACCCGTGAGCGCCGGCTGGCGTATCAGTGGTGTGCCCGCTGCTCGCGCTGGGTGCACTACCCGCGCCCACGCTGCCCCGGATGCGGGGGGACCGACGTCGAGTGGCGTGACCCGGGGACCGACTTCCGCGTTTACTCCTGGGCGCGTCACCGCGGTCGCGGCGACGCGCCGGCGTTCGTCGTCGCCTTGGTCGAGATCGCCGACGGTCTGCGGGTGGTGGCAAACATCGTCGGCGACACCGACGGGATCGAGGTCGACCGACCGTTGACACTCACCTGGCAGCCGCTCGAAGACGGCCGGGCGATCCCCGCGTTCGTGCTACGCAGTTGAGCCGTTGGGGCGCAATGCCTCGTCGGACACTCTCGGGTTGAAGAACTCGCGCTGAGCACAGATCTTCCCGTCGCGGAAGCGGAACACCGCGATGTAGCGATTGGCGTACGGCTTGCCGGTTGTGGTCATCTGCCCAGCGCTGGTGAACTCGATGATCAGTTCGTCCGGGTCGAGGCACTGGTGGACCTCGGTGACCGTCAGCCTCATCTTGTATACGCGAAACGCACTCGATAGTCGCTCGAGGATGACCGCCTTGCCGTCGAGGTAGGCCGGCGGGTCGGCAAAGGGCAACTCGAGTACGGCGTCGTCGGTGTAGTTGGCGAGTTGGCGCTCGGCGTCGGCGGCACCCACCCCGGCGAACGCGGCGCGCACCGCGGCCAGGTTGCGCTCGCGCTGGGCGGCATCGCTTGCTCGGTCCATCGTGTCTGCTCCTGTGCCGTGATCCGTTCTAGCCGCGCAGCCGCTGCTCATCCGCGCTCGGCGCGGCGACGAGCGAGGCCAGCCGTCGGCGATCGAGTTTCTGGGTCTGGGTCAGCGGCAGTGCGTCGACGAAGCGGAGGACCTCGGGCAGCTTGAACCCGGCGACCTGATCGGCGGCCAGCCGGCGCAGCGACCCGAGGTCGGTATTGCGGTCGCGGGAGACGACGACGGCGACACCGATCTCACCCATCACCGGGTCGGGTCGGGGGACGATCGCGACCGCGTCGACGCCGGGCAATTGCGACAGGACGGCTTCGACCTCCTGGGGGTAGACGTTGTACCCGCCGCGGATGTACATCTCGGTCGTCCGGCCGGCGAGGTGCAGGTCACCGCGGTCGTCGAGGAACCCGAGATCGCCGGTGTGCAACCAGCCGTCGACGAGCGCCACAGCGGTCGCCTGCGGGTCGCTCCAGTACTCGCTCATCACCGCCGAGGAGCGCACGCAGATCTCACCGACCTCGCCGGTCGGCCGCTCCTCGCCGGCTGCACCGATCCGCAGCCGGACGTCACCGCGGGCCGTGCCGACGTTGCTCGACGGCGCGGTCAGCGGCTCGGTGTAGGAGATCGCCGTCCCGACGCCGCCGAGCTCGGTCGAGGAGTACCGGATCGAGTACACCGCGTCCCACCGACGGATCGCTTCGGAGATGACCGAGGGCGCCGAGGGCCCGCCACCGGTGACCACTCGGCGGACCGACGACAGGTCGCGGCGCTCGAGGTCGGGGTGGTCGAGGAGCAGCGCGACCTGCGATCCGACACCGTTGACAGCGGGCATCCGGTAGCGCTCGATCAACTCCAGAGCCACCTCCGCTCGCCACTTGTCGACCATGCACAGCGTCGTTCCCAGGTGGAGGTAGCCGGCGAGGCGGAGCATCAGCCCGACGTGGGCGAACTGAGTGCTCGACAGCACGTGCTCACCCCCTGACCAGGGATCGTCGCACTCGACGGCCAGCGCAGCGCGCAGTTGACGGTTGCGGAACAGCGCGCCCTTGGGAACGCCGGTCGTCGTCCCCGAGGTGAACAGGATCACCGCCGGGCGTTCGGGATCGTCTGGGAGCAGGGCGACCGACTCCCCCCGGCGGCGGAGGTCGGCGAACACCTCCTCGACCGAACCGGCCAACTCGGTGGAGATCGTCGCCGGTCCGGGCAGGTCGTGCAGCGCGGCACGGAGCGCCGGGGTCGTCAGCAGGAGATCTGCTGCCGCTCGCTCGAGCACCTTGCGCCGCTCGCCGTCGGACAGCAGCGGGTTGATCCCGGCCACGATGGCGCCCAGCTTGGCCAGCGCGAGGTAGGCGACGATGTAGTCGACGCTCGACGGCAGGCACAGGGCGACAACATCACCGACCCCGACGCCGTCGGCTCGCAAGCCGGCAGCGAACTCGTCCGAGAGGCGGTCCAAGTCGGCGAACGATGCCGTCCAACCGGCCGGCGTGATCAGCGCAGGGCGGGGACCATAGCGTCGAGCGGCCTCGGCGACGATCTCGTGCAGCATCGGGCCCTCCGTCCCTGTTAACATATAAATCATACAGAGGTTAGCATCCTCACCTTGGAACCGAGCTCGTGGAGGGCTGAAGATGAGCCAGATCGGCCAGGCCGTCGAACCGACCGGCGTTCCTGAAGGGCAGACCTTCATCGACGCCGATGCCCACTGGACCGAACCTCCCGACCTGTGGACGTCGCGGGCACCGGCCGCGCTGCGCGACCGGGTGCCGGTGCTCCAGCGGGTCCACGGGCGCGACTCGTGGGTCCTCGACGGCGAGTTGTGGGCGAGCACCGGGGCGAACGTGATCGGCGCCGAGCGAACGAAGGTGATCGGTAGCCACATCATGGACGACTACACCGACATCGACGCCTCGGCGTGGTCGGTGCCGCAGCGGCTCGAGCTGATGGACGACCTTGGCGTCGAGCGCGCCGTGATCTACCCCAACGGCGTCGGCTTCGCCTCCAACCACATGTTCGCCATCGACGACATCGAGCAGCGCAAGCTCGTGCTGTCGATCTACAACGACTTCTTCGTCGACCTGCAGCGCGAGTCGAACGAGCGGTTGCTCCCGCAGGCGATGCTCCCGATCTGGGACATGGACTTCACGGTCGCGGAGATGACCCGGATGCTCGGACAGGGGATCCGCGGCTTCACCTTGTCGGACAAGCCAGAGCTGATCGGTCTGCCCGAACTGTGGGAGCCGTACTTCGATCCGATGTGGGACCTCTTCGATCAGTCGGGCGCAGTTGCCAACTTCCACATCGGCTCGGGAAACACCAAGGAGCAGATCGACGCCGCCCGTAACCAGATCGCCCCGACCACACCTTCGACCCGTCCCCGCGGCCCCGTCCAACCGCTCGCCGGCTACACCGCGGTGGCACCCGCGTGGCGTGAGTTCGGCCGCCAGCGCAAGCTGGCTGTCACCGCGACTCAAGCCTTCATGAGCAACGTGCGGATCATCACCAACTTGTGCTTCAGCAACTTGTTCGATCGCTACCCACGCCTGAAGATCGTCTCCGCCGAGAGCGGCATCGGCTGGCTGCCGTTCCTACTCGAAGCGATGGACTACCAGGCAGCTGAGATGATCAGCACGGAGACCGAACTGGCCCATGCCCAGCGGAGGCCGAGCGAGTACTTCAGGGACCACTTCTGGGTGATGTTCTGGTTCGAGCAGTCAGCGCCGCGGCGCCTGATCGACGACGTCGGGGTGCGCAACATCCTCGTCGAGACCGACGTGCCGCACTCGACGTGCCTCTATCCGTCGCCGCGTGAGCACTTCACCGACGTCCTGCGCGACGTTCCGACTGCCGACGTCCGCCGGATCCTCTTCGACAACGCAGCCGAGCTCTACCGGGTCGCCCCCGGGTCGGCGTGAGCCGCACCGACTCGCCGCTCGACCTCGATGGGCTGCGCTGGCCGTCCGACGCGGAACGCCAGGCCTGGTACTCGGCGGGTTGGTGGAGCGAGCGCACACTCGCAGACCACGTGGCTGACCATGCCGAAGCACAACCGGGTGGACTGGCGTACTTGGGTGACGGCGGCACCTTGACGTGGCAGCAGTACGACTCCCGGTCGACGGAACTTGCCGCGGCGTTGCACGCCATCGGCTACAGGTTCGGTGACCGACTCGGCGTGCTGCTCCCCGACGGCGCGCTTGTGCACACCGTCTACCTCGCCGCCGAGAAGGCCGGCGTCACCGTGGTTGGTATCGGGCCGCGTGCGGGTGAGCAGGAGATCGCCCACCTGCTGTCGCTGACCCGGGCCCGCGGGCTGGTGACGACCGGGGTCCACGGTGATCGACCGGCGGCTGCGCTGGTGGCTGGGCTCGAAGCTCGTGGTGCCGCCCTCGAACACCACCTTGTCGTCGGCGACGGCGACCCGGCGCTGCCGATCATGGTCAAGCTCGGCGTCGAGAGCGTGGCGGGACGCGGCGATCTGGCCGGCGTGAGGCGGATCGGCGCTGACGACCTGTTCCTGCTCAACTCCACGTCGGGCACGACTGGGCTGCCGAAGTGCGTCACTCATCAGCAGAACCGCTGGTGGTACTTCCACCAACTCGCGGTCGCGTCAGGCGATCTGCACTCCGGTGACGTGTTCGCCAGCGTGATCCCATCTCCGTTCGGCTTTGGGCTGTGGACCGGCCACTTCACCCCCGGCTACCTGGGGGTGCCGACGGTGCTCATGCCGCGCTTCTCGGCACGCCGGCTGATCGACCTGATCGAGGAACACCATGTCACGGTGCTGTGTTGCGTGAGCACCCAGTTCATCATGCTGCTCAACGAGCAGGTCGAGCGCCAGGCCGACCTGACCAGCCTGCGCGTGCTGTACACCGGGGGCGAGGCGGTTCCTTACGAGCGCGCCGCGGAGTTCGAAAGGACGACCGGTGCCGCCGTGCTCCAGTTCTACGGGTCGAACGAGACCGGCGCGCTCAGCGCCACCCGGCTGACCGATTCGCGTGAGACGCGGCTACGAACGGCGGGGCACGTGATCGCCGACATGCAGGTGCGGATGCTCGACGAGCACGGCGCAGACGTGAATGGCGTCGGTGCACGCGGTCAACCGGCCTGCAAGGGACCGGCGACGTCGCGCGGCTACTACGGCGACAGCCGGGCGAACGATCTGTTGTTCACCGCCGACGGTTGGCTGCGCACGGGGGACATTGCCGAACTCGACGCCGACGGCCGCCTGTCGATCGTCGGCCGGATCAGCGACTTCATCATCCGCGGCGGTAAGAACATCAGCGCTGTGCAGGTCGAGGAGGGCATCGGCTCGCATCCCGATGTGGCGATGGTGGCGGTCGTCGGGATGCCCGATCCCGTGTTCGGCGAGAGAGTCTGCGCATACGTGGTGCCCCGCCCGGGGGCAACGGTGACGCTCGATCAAGTCGTCGTCCACCTCGCCGAGCGTGGCTTCGGCAAGGAGCTCTTCCCGGAGCGACTCGAAGTCGTCGACGAGTTGGAGACCGCGTCCGGCGGAAAGGTTGCCAAGCAGGGCCTTCGCGACGACATCACGGCCAAGCTCGCCGCCGGGAGATGAGGATCATCTGAACCGGTCTTCGCGGCACCACGTCATTGGTCCAATTGTGGCTCGTGCCGACCGGTCCGTGCGACGATGCAGGCGATGCGCGCCCTGATCCAGCGAGTCAGCCGGGCCGAGGTGCGCGTCGGTGGTGAAGTTGTCGGGGCGATCGGGGCGGGCTTGTGCGCGCTGGTCGGGGTGACCCACGACGACACCCCCGCGGTCGCCGCCAAGATCGCCGAGAAGATCTGGCACCTGCGCGTCTTCGATGACGAAGCCGGGGTGATGAACCTCCCCCTGGCCAGCGCCCGCGGTCAGGTGCTCGTCGTCAGCCAGTTCACCTTGTACGGGGACACGTCCGCGGGTCGCCGCCCCAGTTGGATCGCCGCGGCCCGCCCGGAGGTCGCCGAGCCCCTCGTCGAGCGCGTCGTGGCCCGCCTCGCGGAGCTCGGGGCGACCGTCGCCACCGGGCGGTTCCGCACCGAGATGGAGGTCGAACTGGTCAACGACGGTCCGGTGACCGTGATCCTCGAGGTCCCCTGACCCGTTGCCCGGCCGGCGCCTCGACGTCCCCCCGGCGGCCGAGGAGGCTGGTCGCGAACAGGGCGGCGGCGGCAGCGAAGACGACGGGCAGGTCGCCGATGCGGTTGTAGATCGTCCGTCCCCGGCGCAGCTCGACTGTCGCGTAGCGCACCGCCTGCTCGCCGACGGAGGTCCGCTCGAGCACCTTGCCGGCCGGGGTGACGAACGCGGAGAACCCGGTCGGGGAGACCTGTACGACCCACCGCCCGTTCTCCACGGCGCGCAACCGGGACGAGGCGATCTGCTGGGTCTGGAGGATCGTCCCGGTGTAGCTCGAGCCGTTCGTCGGGTTGAGGATCGCCAGGCCGCCCTTGCCCACCCCATCGCGGCCGCGCCCGCCGAAGAACACCTCCCAGGAGATGACAACCCCCAGGCGTCCGGCTGGGGTGTCGACGTACCCGGGTCCCGTCCCGGCGACCGCGTCGCGGGGTACGAGGTCGGTCGGGGCGCCGAGGGCGTGGAGCAGGCCGCGCAGCGGCATGTACTCACCGAAGGGGACCCGGCGGACCTTGTCGTAGCGGCTGGAGATCGTCCCGTCGGGAAGCACGACGACCTGCGCGTTCAAGAACGCATCGCCCTGCGGGGAATCCTCGGTGACCCCCACGACGAACGGCACCCCCAGGCGGGAGGCCTCCTCGGCGACCTCGGCGTGTTCCTGGCTGGTGGCGAAGTGGGGCACGTCGATCACGTTCTCCGGCCAGACGACGAGATCGACGGGCGCCCCGGTGGGGATCGTGCGCGTCGCCGCGAGGTGGCGTTCGACGACGGTACGGGGATCGGTGTTCACCGCCCGGGTGCCTTGTGGCCCACCGCCTTGGACGATCGCCGTGCGGATGCTCCGGCCCGTCGCCTCGCCGTGGGGGGCGACCGCGGCGAGGGCAAGGAGCCCGGCGACGACGGCCACCGGGGCGTGGGCAACCGCGGCGGTGCGCGCCGTCAGCGGGCGCCAGTGGGCGATGTGCACGTAGCGCCCGGCGCTGACGCCGAGCTGGAACGTGACCCAGGTGATCAGCAGCGGTCCCCCGAGCCGGCCCAGGCCGATCAGCGGCCCGGCGGACTGGGAGATGGCCAGCGTGGCCAGCGGGACGCCGCCGAAGGGGAAGCAGAAGCGGATCGCCTCGGCGAGGGTCAAGGCCGCGGGGAGCCCGACCGCCCATCCCCGGCCGCGCGGCGCAAGAGCGGCGGCGGTGCCCAGGTACGCGCCGAAGATCGCCGTCGCGGCGACGTAGCCGGGAGCGGTCAGGAACCACATCCAGGCCATCCCCGGTGCCAGCCAGGCGACCCCGAACAGCCATCCGCGAGCGAAGCGGCGGCGAGCCGGTTGCTCGGCGAGGAGCCTCTCGAACAGGGCGATCCCGGCGATCGCCGCGGGCCACCACCCCCACGGGGGAAGTGCGATGGCGACGAGCAGCCCGGCGAGCACGCACCCGGCGAGCTCGAGCCGGCGGCGAGCTCGGGGCGCAGGCGGCGCGCCCGGCGCGTCGAGGACCGTGGTCACGCAGCAGCGCCGCCGGGGTCACCACCGGTCGGATCGAGCTCGAGGCGGACGACGATCCGTTGCCGGGTCGATCCCTTCGGGTGGCAGGCGAACAGCGTCGCGGTCGGTGCCGGTGTCGGGTCGATGATCCACATCGCGTCCGGGGTGACGATCTCCGTCGATGTCACCCGGTACGACGACCGGCTCACGCCGTCGCCGACGACGACCTCGTCGCCGACCTCCAGCCGGTCGATGTCGCGGAACGGTTGGGGACGCGTCACCCGGTGACCTCCGATGACCATGTTCCCGCGTTGGCCAGGCCCCGCGCTACCCGGCCAGTGACCCGGCCCGTGGCCGAGGACCTTCATCGAGACGCCTTCGTACATCGTGGCCTGCAGAGCGATCCGGGGGATCTCGATCATGCCGGCGACGATGATCGGCTCGTCCGCGTCGGGATGCGGAGGAGGGTGGGGGACGGGGAGCTCGCCGGGGGCGCTGGTGGTCACCGCCCCGGTCGGCACCGGGCCCGTGCTCCCCGGCGGGATCGTTGTCGTGCCCGGCGGGGGTGGCCCCGTCGGGACGGCGGTGTTCATCCCGGGGAGGTCTCCGGGGGGAGGTGCGGTGGCGCGTGACGAGGAACCGCTGCGGCGGTCGGTGGTGCACGCCGCGATCGCCACTCCCCCGGCGAGGATCGTGGCGATGAACTCGCGCCGACTGCTCATCCGCTCGATTCTGACGGTTCGCAGAGCCACGCGGACATCGCCTCGGCCGCCTCGCCACCCTGGCGAATGCACGCCGGGATGCCCACCCCGCGGTACGCGGCGCCGCCGACGAGGACCCCGGGGGCTTCCCGGGCCAGCGTCGCCTCGATCGTCGCGACCCGCTGCAGGTGATGCGGTTCGTACTGGGGGAACGCTCCCGGCCAGCGCGAGACGCGCACCTCGCCGACCGGCGGATCACCGGCGAAGCCGATGTGGGTGGCCAGTTCCTTGAGGGCGACTTCGGTGCAGGTCGCGTCGTCGAAGCCGAGGGCGGCCTCGTTGCCCAGCCGCCCGAGCGACAGGCGGAGCACCTCGCCGCCTCCGGGAGGTTGCCAGTGCGCCCACTTTCGGCTGGCGAACGACACCGCGGTGAGGTGGATCTGGTCGGGCTTGGGGACGAGGATCCCGCTGCCCGGGGGAAGCCGGTCGAGGAAGCGCTGGTCGTCGACGTGCGCGGTGACCATCACCACCCCCGCATAGGCGATCGAGGACAACCCCCGGGCGCTCTCCGGGGCGATGCCGCGCAGCAGCCCGGCGGCGGCGGATGCGGGGCAGCACAGGACGAGCCCGTCGGCGTGGACGGTTTCCCCGGCGACGTTCAGTGCGTAGCCGGGCGCGGCGCGCTCGAGGCTCTCGACCGGCGTGGCGAGATGCAGCCCGGCGCCGAGGCGGGACAGGTCGGCGACGAGGCGGCCGACGAGCGCGCCGAGCCCGTCGCGGGGAGTGATGAACACCGGTCCGTCGCTGGCCGGGGGACGGGGAAGCTTGCGCAAGCCGAGGAGCAAGCTGCGCGAACGCGCCGCGGTCGGTGCGATCTGGGGAGTCGACGCGGTGAGTGAAAGGCGGTTGCTGTCCCCCGCGTTGATGCTCCCGACGAGCGGATCGACGAGCAGGTCGAGCACCTCGGTGCCGAATCGCTGGGAGATCGTGCGTCCGAGCGAGTCGTGGTCGGTCGATCGCCGGGGGAGGACGATGTCGGCCGCGGCGCGCAGCTTGCCGCGGGGCGAGAGGAGACCCGAACGGGCGAGTCCGCCGAGCCCGGCGGGCACGCCGAGGACGAGGCCTTCGGGAATCGCGTGGAGGCGGCCGCGATGGGCGATGAAGGCGCGCCCGGTCGCCGGTGAGACGACGTCGTCGGGACCGATGCCGAGCTCGCTGATCAGTTCGTGGCCCCACGGGACCCGGGCGAGCACAGCGTCCGGTCCGGCCTCGACGTTGGGCAGCCCGGCGAAGGGTGTGCCGAGGATCTTCCCGCCGAAGCGGTCCGAGCCTTCGAACACCTCGACCCGGTGGCCGCGGAGGGCCAGGCGGCGGGCGGCGACCAGGCCGGTGATCCCACCGCCGACGACGGCGACGCTCACCGCCGGCCCCCGGCGACGCGCACCAGGCGCGCCGCGAGCGCGCCGAACACCGCCGGGTCGTCGTTGACGCACGCGGTGCGGGCGAAGGCGAGCCCCCCACCATGGGCCGCCGCGGCCGCGTCCACATCCAGGTCGTAGAGCACCTCGAGGTGATCGGCGACGAAACCGCAGGCGCACACCAGCACTCCGTCGGAGGACTCTGCGCCGGCCAGGTCGGCGATCACCGCGGCGAGATCGGGCCCGAGCCACGGCTCGGGCGTGCGCCCGGCGGACTGCCAGGCGATCGACCACGAACTCCACGGGGGGAGCCCCGCGGCGGCCGCCACCGCCTCGGCGGTGGCGCGCACCTCCGCCGGGTACGGGTCGCCGGTCTCGAGCACCCGGGCCGGCAAGGAGTGGGCGGTGAACAGCACCTTGGTGTTGCGCGGCAGGCGGCCCAGCTCGAGGCGGACCTGGCGGGCGAGGAAGCGGATCAGGGCCGGCTCCGTCGCCCAGGACTCGACCGCCGCGGTCGGCACCCCGTGGGAGTCGCCGGCGGCGCGCAGCCGGGCCAGGTACTCCCCGACGGACAACGCCGAGTAGTGCGGGGCGAGGACGAGCCCGACGACCTGCTCGGCCCCGCCGGCGACGAGCGCGGCGACGCCGTCCTCGATCGACGGGGTCGCGTGCTTCGTCCCCAGGCCGACGCGGTACCGGCCCGGAGCAAGCTCGTCGAGCGCGGCGGCGAGGCGGGCGCGCTGGGCTTCGCTGCGCTCGGCGAGGGGGGAGAGACCACCGATTGCCTCGTAGCGGCGGGTGAGGTCGGCGAGCTGCTCGGCGCTCGGGGGCCGGCCGCGGCGGATGTCGGTGTAGTACTCCTCGATCTGCTCGGGGCTCGCCGGTGACCCGTAGGCCATCAAGAGCACACCGATCGGGGGGCTCACCGCCTCTCCCCGGTCACGGCGGGGCGCGCCGTGCGCGTGTGCACGAAGTCGACGATCTGGGCCAGGACGCCGGGGTCGGCGGAGGGGGGAACACCGTGCCCGAGGTTGAACACGTGCCCAGGATGACCGATGTTCTGCGCGATGACCTCCTCTGCACCGGCGCGGGCGACGTCCCATCCGGCGAGGACCAGGGCCGGGTCGAGGTTGCCCTGGACTCGGGTGTGGGCCCCGAGGCGGCGGCGTGCGTCGGGGATCGGGGTCCTCCAGTCGAGGCCGATCACCGCCGGGCCGGCGGCGTGCATCGCCTCCAGGAGGTGGTCGCAGCCGACCCCGAAGTGGATCCCGGGAACGTCCGGGTACCGCTCGGCCAGCTGTCCGAACACGAGGCGCGAATGAGGCAGGACGAAGTGCTCGTAATCGGCGCGGCTGAGTGCCCCGGCCCACGAGTCGAACAGCTGGAAGGCACGAGCTCCGGCGTCGATCTGGGAGCTGATCGAGGCGACGGCGATCTCGGCGAGCCGGGAGGCGAGGGCGTGCCAGGTCGCCGCGTCGCTGTGGATCAGGCCCTTGGTGTGCTCGTAGGTGCGCGACGGGCGACCCTCGACCAGGTAGCTGGCGACGGTGAACGGAGCCCCGGCGAAGGCGATCAAGGGTACGTCGAGCTCGGCGACGAGCGCCCGGCACGTCTGCCCGACGTAGGGCGCGTCGAGGTCCGGTTCGAACGGACGGAGACGGGTCAGGTCGGCGGGGGAGCGGAACGGCTCCTCGACGACCGGTCCGGTCCCGGGAGCAACGTCGACGCCGACGCCGATCGCGTGCGCGGGGACGACGATGTCGCTGTACAGGATCGCCGCATCGACGCCGTAGCGGCGCACGGGCTGGAGGGTGATCTCGGCCGCCAGCTCGGGGCGCTTGATCGCATCGAGGATGCTCCCCGAGCCGCGCACGGCGCGGTACTCGGGCAGGCTGCGCCCCGCCTGGCGCATGAACCACACCGGGGTGTGCCGCCCGGGGACGCCGCGGCAGGCGTCGAGGAACGGCGAACCCGTCGCAGGACCGTCAACTGTGCTCATCGCCGCGTCGACGGTAGTCGGAGGTCGTCGCCGGCGCACCTTCGGTACCCGGTGAGGCCTCGTGGCCGTCTGAGCGGAGGGCCACTAGAGTGCACAGACCCTGTTCGCGAGCCGCTGCGGCGTTCCCGTGCAGGTGAATGGAACGATCGATGACCTCACAGCACCCCGACCTGGCCGAAGAGCAGGCATACGTCGACCACGCCTACGAATGCCTGGAGATCTCCAAGGCGGACGCGTGGAAGCTGCGGGGATTGACCGAGGCCGGGATCGGCGTCGGGGGGACGCTCCAGTCCCGCTTCGAGCGTGACGTGTTCGACGAGGCGCTGGTCAACCGCCTGACCCAGCTCGACCTCGGCGACGCGGCGCTGGTCTTCGGCCGGATCGACCGCGCCGCGGAAGCCCCGGGTGGCGTGGAGAGCTTCCACATCGGCCGTCTCGCGGTCTCCGACGAGCACCGCGATCCGGTGGTCATCGACTGGCGGGCACCGGTCGCCGAGCCGTTCTACCGTGCCACGGGTCGCGAGCCGATGGGCCTCGCCCGCCGCCGCCACTTCTCCGTCAAGGGCCGTCAGTTGCTCGGGATCGAAGACGAGCTGTTCGGCGGTGGCCACCTGGGGATCGGTCACGACGACGGCCTGGACACCGTCGGCGGGAACGGCTCGGCGCCGCAGGCACCGTTGCGCGGCTACTCGACGTTGCTCGCCGTGCTGGAGCGTGGCCGCACCGGCCAACTCGGCGACATCGTCGCCACGATCCAGGCCGAACAGGACGAGATCATCCGCTCCCCGCAGCCTGGAGTGCTCGTCGTCCAGGGCGGCCCGGGGACCGGGAAGACCGTCGTCGCCCTGCACCGTGCTGCGTACTTGCTGTACACGAACCGCTTCCCGCTCGAGGACCAAGGCGTGCTCGTGATCGGCCCCAACCGGGTCTTCCTCCGCTACATCGAACGTGTCCTGCCGTCGCTCGGCGAGGCGGGCGTCGAACAGGTGATCCTCTCCGACCTCGTCCCCGAGGTGTCCTTCGGTGGGATCGATTCGCCTCGGGCGGCACGGATCAAGGGCGAGGTGCGCATGGCGGGCGTCCTCGCCCACGCTGTGCGCGACCGGGAGCGGGCGTTGCGTGAGGACCTCGTCGTCCCCTACCGGACGACCTACCTGCGCGTGACGGCCGCCGAGTCGGCGCGCATCGTCAAGGCGGCGCGGCGCCGCTTCCGCCGGCACAACGCGGCGCGCAAGTGGGTCGAGGCCGAGCTGTTCGTCGCCCTCGCGGCGAGCGCCCGGGACGGCGCCGGCGCGTCCGAGGTGCGCGACGCGGTCCGCCACTTGGAGGAGGTGCGCGCTGCCCTGGAGCGGATGTGGCCGGTGCTCACGCCCGCCGAGTTGCTCCACGACCTGTTCGGCTCCAAGGCGCTGCTCCGCCTCGCCGCCACCGGTGGGCGCCTCACCGAAGCCGAGGCGCTGGCCCTGTATCGCCCACGGTGCGCCGACCCGGCCGACGTGCGCTGGACCGACGCCGACGCGGCGCTGCTCGACGAAGCCCGCGAAGTGCTCGGTCCCCGGCTCGGGCGGGGGGGCAAGCCGGAGGAGTCCGAGGAGATCCGCACCTACGGTCACATCGTCATCGACGAGGTTCAGGACCTGACCCCGATGCAGCTGCGAATGGTCGCTCGCCGTTCGCTGAACGGTTCGATGACGGTCGTCGGCGACCTCGCCCAGGCGACGGGACCGCTCGCCCCGGCGGGTTGGGACGACGTGCTCGAACACCTGCCCGACCGCAAGGGGTCGCGTGTCGTCGGGTTGTCCATCGGCTACCGGATCCCCGGCGGGATCATGGATCTGGCGACGAAGGTGATGCTCGCCGCGACCCCCGAGCTACGCGCCCCGACCTCGGTCCGCGCCGGAGGTCGCCCGCCGCAGATCGTCGCTGCTCGGCCGTCGACCCTCGGGGAGGAGGTCGGCCGCGCCGTCCGTTCGCTGCTCACCGAGGTCGGTGAAGGGAACGTCGCGGTGATCGTCCCCGACGTGCTGACCGAGACGATCGCCGAGGCGCTCGGCGCCGCCGGGATCGAGTACGGCCGGGCGACCCGCCACGGTCTGCAGGGCGCGGTCTCGATCGTCCCGGTGAGCGTGGTCAAGGGTCTCGAACTGGACGGGGTGGTCGTCGTCGAACCGGCCGCGATCGTCGCCGGGGAGGTGCACGGGATGCGCGCTCTGTATGTCGCTTTGACCCGTGCCACGCAACGGTTGGTGATCGTCCACGCCGAGCCGCTGCCCGCTGCGCTGCGTTAGCGGGCGTTCAGCCGTCCTGGTCGCGCAGGAACTGCTCGAGCTCCTCGATCAGGCTCTCCCCGGCTTCCGCGGTGTCGATCGGCTCGTCGTCGTCAGTGTGCTCGCCGATCGCCGCTTCCAGGCGGCGGACGTAGTCCGGGAGGTCGTCGTCGGCGGCGACGATCTCCGCGACGCGCCGGTCGTAGTCGTCGACGAGCTCGACCAGGCCGGTGACCGGCGCCGGCGCACCGATCATCTCGGTGACACGGCGGAGTAGGGCCAGGGCGGCCCGCGGCGACGGCACCGCGGCGGCGTAGGTCGGGGTCGCCGCCCACAGCGACGCGGCACCGATCCCATGCTCGACGAACATCTCGTGGAGAACACCGACGATGCCCGTCGGTCCCTCGTAGGAGGACGGCTGGAGATCGAAGCGGCGGAGTACCTCGGAATCGCTGGAGGTGCCGATGAGGTGCACGGGGAGCGTGTGGGGGACGTCGGCGAGCAGCGCTCCGAGGGTGATCAGCAGCGTCACGCCGCAACGCTCGGCGATCTCGACGACCCGCTCGGAGAACCGCCGCCAGCGCAGGCTCGGCTCCGGTCCGAGCATCAGCAGCACGTCGCCGCCCGGCGTCGACGCGCTCCACACCGTGACCTGCGGCCAGAGCAACTCGCGGCGGTGATCGTCGCGCAGCCGCACGACCGGGCGGGTGGTGGCGAAGTCGGTGTACTCCTCGGGATCGATCGTCCCGAGCAGTTGCGCGTCCCACGCGTCGACCAGGGCACGCAGCGCGTTGGACGCGGCGTCGGCGGCGTCGTTCCACCCGGTGAAGGCGGCGATCAGCGTCGGCACCGCGCGGGGCGGTTCACGTTGCCAACGGACGTCTTGCACATCCGCGACCCTATCCCCGCGGCCGTCGCCCGATGCGGCGACGGGCGCAGGTCGGAACGGGCCGGTACGGTCAGCCGGCGATGAGCGGAACCGTCACGATCGAGGTCGCCGGCCGGGTCGACACCGAACTGGTCGATGCCTTCGCCCGGCTGATCCCCCAGCTGTCGTCCTCCTCCCCGCCGCCGGACCGGGCCGAGTTGGCCGAGATCATCGCCAACCCGGCGACGGTGCTCCTCCTCGCTCGCCTCGACGGGGTGATCGTCGGCAGCCTGACGCTCGCCCTGTTCCGCATCCCGACCGGGTTGCGCGCCTGGATCGAAGACGTCGTCGTCGACGACGCGGCCCGCGGCGCGGGTGCCGGGGCCGCGCTGAACATCGCCGCGATCGAGGAGGCGGCGCGGCGTGGGGCACGGACGGTCGATCTCACCAGCAGACCGTCGCGGGAGGCGGCCAACCGCTTGTACCAGCGACTCGGGTTCGTCGCCCGGGAGACGAACGTGTACCGCTACAGCGGCACCTGAGCCGGGCGGCGGCCGGGCCGGGCTGCTGCCCGCCATGGTCGATGGGGTGCGCCGTGCCCGGGCCACCGGCCGGCACGGCGGCGGACGAACGAAGGGACGATCCGGTGCGCACGCTTTCTCGGACGATCAACGGCGCGCTGATCGCCGTCCTCGCCCTCCCCGGCGCGCTCGCCGCCCTGAGCGCGGCGTCGCCGCGTGCCGCGGCGGCCGACGGCCTGGCGACACAACCGGCGACGAGTGCTGCTGCTCAGCTGCCGACGAGTGCGTTCGCTCCCGTCGGTCCGTGCCGCCTGGCGGACACGCGCAACGGCGACGGCTACAGCCGCGTTGACGCGAGCACGATCCGCATCGCGGTCGCCGGTCGGTGCGGCGTCGATCCGTCAGCCGATTCCGCCGTGCTCACGGTGACCCTCGTCGCTCACGGCGCCGACGCCTACGCGAGCGCATACGAGGCTCGGGGGAAGCCACCCGAGTCGTCGAACGTGAACGCATCCGGGAAGGAGACCCGGGCGAACACGGCGTTCGTCGCGCTCGGGGTGAACGGCGCGGTCGACGTCCTCGTCACCGGCGGCGCCGACCTGATCGTCGACGTCGAAGGAGCGTTCGTTCCTGCCGAGCAGGCTGCGGCGGGACGCTACGTGGGGGTGTCTCCGGTCCGGCTGCGTGACACGCGCCTGGCCACCGCGCCGGCACGGGTTGGCGTCCCCCTGGCGCGCAACGGCCGGCTCGACGTCTCCGTCGGTGATTCGGTCCCCCCTGGAGCGGGGGCGGTGATGGTCACGATCACGACGACCGAGTCGGCCGGCCCCGGATACGTCACGGTGTGGGACGGCAGCGGCGCGATGCCCGAGGCGTCGGTGCTGAACACCGACGCGTCCGGCCAGACGCGTGCCGCGACGGTCGTCGTGCCGATCACCGGCGGCCGGTTCTCCGTGTTCAGCTCGGCGGGGGGTCACGTTCTCGTCGATCTCGCCGGGTACTTCACGGGACCGGAGGCGGCGCCCGCCGACGTCGGGTTGTGGGTCGCCACCGGCGGTCAGCGCGTCCTCGACACGCGCCGCTCCGATCCGCTCGCCGCCGACCAGGCGATCGAGGTCGCCGTCACGGGCGGGGCGACGATCGTCGGGACGCTGACCGCCACCCAGTCCGCCGGATGGGGATACCAGACGGCGTGGGCGGCGGGGACCAGCCGCCCGGAGACGTCGACCCTCAACCAGGACCGTGGGGGGCAGACCGTCGCCAACCTCGTCGTCGCTGCCGCCTCCACCCGGGGGATCGGGCTGTACACCTCGGTCGGCAGCCACCTGTTGCTCGACGTCGCCGGTTGGTTCACCGGGACGCCGGTGACGTCGGTCGTGCGTGTCCCGACGAAGGTTCCGGCACGACCGTCGGCGGACTGCACGACGATCGGCGTCGTCGGCGATTCGCTGACCGTCGGCGACCAGACGATCGGGGGGATGGAAGCGGCGCTGACCGGGCGCGGCTGGCGCGCGACGATCGACGCCGCGGTCTCCCGCCGGATCCCGCGCAGTGCGACGCCGCCGCTGTCGGGATTCTGGGCGATCTCCGACCTGCAGGCGACCGGCTTCAACCCGTGCACTTGGCTCATCGCCTTGGGGACGAACGATGCCGGAGGCACCTCGGTCGCCGCCTACCGGAAGATGATCGACGAGATCCTCGCCCAGATCGGCAAGGGGCGCAGCGTGATCTGGGTCGACGCCTACCTTGCCCGGACCCCCGGCGCCGAGGTGTTCGACGGTGTGCTCAGCGACTACGAGCAGCAGGGCAAGCTGCGCGTCGTCCGCTTCTCCTCCTGGATCATGGACAAGATCGCCCAGGACGCCGGGTATCTCGCGGCCGACGGGGTGCACCTGACCAGCGCCGGGTACAAGGCGCGCACGGCGATGATCGCCGACGCGCTCGGTTCGCCACCGCGCTGAACGGGGCGCGCCTCAAGCGTCGCGCAGGAGCTCCTCGGCCGCTTCGCGCACCTGCCAGTCGCGGTCGCCGAGGGCGCGGGTCATCGCCGCTTCGACCTCCGGACCGTCGAAGGCGACGAGGGCGATCACCGCCCGGCGGCGGATCGGGGCCCGATCGTGGGTCGCGGCGAGCACGGCCGGCAGGCAACGGGGGTCGCCGATCGCGCCGAGGGCGGCGACCGCCGCTTCGCGCACGAGCGGATCGTCGTGCTCGGCGACGAGACCGGCGAGCGCGTCGAGCGTCGCGTCGTCGAGATGTTCGTGTTCCCCGCAGGCCCACGCGGCCATCTCCGCCACGGTCGCGTCCGGATCGGCGAGGAGCGCTCCGAGGCCGATCCCGGGGAAGCGGGCGGCGAGCTTGGCCGCTCGCCGGCGGACGACCGCCGACTCGTCCCGGCACGCGCCCTCCAACGCCGCCGGGGTCAGTTCCCCGAGGCGGGCGAGAGCTTCCAGGGCCGCGGCGCGCACGGGCGGGTCGGGATGGTCGAGCGCGCCACGAACGGTCGGTCCGTCGCCCTCCAATCCGGCGAGGGCGACGTCCCGCCGGGAGATCACTTGAGCAGACCGGTGAGCGTGGTCACGGCGTAGATCAGCACCGCGCCGACGACCGCGGCGAGGACCGCGCCGACGACCGCGGCGAGGACCGCGCCGACGACCGCGGCGATCACGCTCAGCCCCGTCGCCGCGGTGAGCCGCTCCCACCAGCGCGGCGCGCGGTAGAGGGGGATGGGGAGCCGCTCGACACGCGTCGGCGGGAGGGGACGCCGCCGGGACACCGGGATCCAGACGCGGGCGCGCGCCGGCCGGTTGCTCGACACCAGGATCAAGACCACCAGCGCGGCCACGGCGACGACCGCAGCCCGTAGGGTGATGTCCGTCGTGAACGTCTCCACTGCGACCACTGCACCGGCCAGCCTACCGGCATCACCGCAGGCAGCGTGGGCCGCGCCCCGCCTGCCCCGGCGCGCCCACCGGCGATGGGCCGTCCCGCTGGCCACGCTCGGCCTGCTCCTGGCCGTCGTCTTCCTCGCCAGCTCGGTGATCTTCGTCGATCGCTACGCGGAGGCACCCGGGCAGGCCAGCTCCGTCGAACGCCGCCTGTCGTTCGACGCCGTGCCCCGTTACCCGGCCAAGGGCGAGGTCCTCTTCGTCACCGTCTCCGGCCCGCACCTCACCGGGTTGCAGGCGTTGATCGGCTGGCTCGACCCGGACATCGACGAGGTCACCTACGCGGAGAGGTTCGGCAACATCACCCCGGCCCAGGACCGCACCATCAACTTGCAGGCGATGCGCACGTCGAAGGACGACGCGCCGTACGTCGCGTTGACCAAGCTCGGCTACCCGACGGAGCTGATCCCGGGGAAGGTCGTCGTCGGCACACCGTTGTGCGTGCAGGCTTCCGCCGACGGGCGGACATGCACCCAGTTCGTCCCCGCGGCCTCGTTCCTCGCCCCCGGAGACGAGATCGTCGCCGTCGACGGCGCGCCGATCGCGACCCGCGGCGACCTTGCCGCCGCTCTCGCCCCCCACCACCCGGGCGACGTCGTCCCCTTCGAGGTTCGCCGGACGACGGCAGCCGACGGATCGCCGGGTGCCGAGGAGACCGGCGACGTGGAACTGATCGCCAGCCCCCAGGACGAGACGAAGGCCTTCATCGGCATCGAGCTGGCCGACACGACGACGGTCAAGCTGCCGTTCACCATCGACATCTCCACCGGTTCGATCGGTGGCCCGTCGGCAGGGTTGGCCTTCACCCTCGCCCTGCTCGACGAGTTGACCCCCGGAGAGCTCACCGGGGGCAAGAAGGTCGCGGCGACCGGCACGATCGACCTGGACGGCAACGTCGGACCGATCGGGGGGATTCGCCAGAAGGCGGTCGCCGTGGCCAACGCCGACGCGGACCTGTTCATCGTCCCCGCGTCGCAGAGCCCCGCTGATCTCGACGCGGTGCGCACGATCCTCGGTCCTCAGCGAGTCGTCACGGTGTCCACACTCGACGAGGCGCTCACGGCTCTCGCCGCGATCGGCGGCAACGCTCTCCAACTGGGTACCCCGGGCGCCGACTACCACGCCTAGCGAGCCGATTGCCGCGGCGGGCCACGCACCCCGTCCTACGCTTGCCGCCCATGGTCGCCAGCTCTTCCCGCCCCGACCCGAGCGCTCCCGGAGCCGTCGCCGGCGCGACGTTCGCGACGGTGCGCAAGGGCTACGACCCGGCCCAGGTGGGCCGGTTCCTCGGCGAGGTCGCCGCCGAGCTGGAGCGCCTGCGCCAGCGCGAGCGGGAGCTGGACGAGGAGCTCGCCACGGCGCGCGCCGCGGCAGCCGACCTCTCCAGCCTCGACGATGCGGCCGTGACCGCACTGCTCGGGGAGGAGACGGCGCGGGTGCTGTCCACTGCCCGGGAAGCCGCATCGCAGATCCGGACCAAGGCCTCCGAGGGCGCCGAGCGCTTGTTGCGCGAGGCGAACGAGGAGGCCGCACGCGTCCGCGGGCAGGCCGAGCTCGACGCGGCACGCGTCCGGGAACAAGCCGAACAGGCCGCCGAAGTCGAACGGGAGAGAGCCAAGGAGCAAGGCCGCCAGATGGTCGCCGAAGCCCGTGACTACCGGGAGAAGGTGATCGCCGACAGCGGGCGGCGGCGCGAGCAGGCCCGGCAGCAGCTCGCCGGTTACGCCGCCGCGCGCGATCGCCTGGCGGCCACGTTCGCTGAGGCCCGCGCTGCGGTCGACACGGTGCTCGGCGAGCTCGGGGAACTGGTCGTCGACCCTGACGAGATCGTCGCCCCCGTCGCGCCGAGCGGCTCGGCCCCGTCCGCGGTGCCCGGTGGTGGGGCGTCGGGTTCCCCGGTGGCGGTGGCCACCCCCGCCGGGAGCCCCACGGTGGTCAGCCCGGCCGAACCGAGTCCCGCGCCCGAGGTGGGCCGCGGTCCCGCCGAGGCGATCGACGACGGACCTGGATCTGACCTGGACGGCCGCGACGACCTGGAATGCGAACCGGACAGCGGCGTCGACGCGGGCGCCGGCGATCCCGACGGCGACCGGCTCGCGCCGGTCGTGTCGTTGTTCGCCCCCGACGTGGCGAACGGACCGGTGGACGAGGAGGAGCCGATCACCGAGGAACTACCCGCCGTTGGCAAGGCGTCGGTCGACGATCTCTTCGCCCGCCTGCGTGCGGCGCGCGCCGCCGATGTCGCGGAGGTCGTTCAGCCCCCGGCGCCGCGCGTCGCCGACGACCCGGCGGTGTCGGCGGCCGGCGTGCCCCACGCTGCGCCCCTGCCCGCACAGGGGGCGTCGCCGGGTGCGAGCGAGGCAGGATCGATCGATGCGGAGGAGCCCGACGAGTCACCCTTCGTCGTGCGCGACGAGGCGCTCGCCCCGATCGAATCGAAGCTGGCCCGCAAGCTGAAGCGGATCCTCGCCGACGAGCAGAACGACATCCTCGACATCCTCCGCCGCAAGGACCCGATCCGATCGCTCGGCGCCCTGCTCCCCGGTGGCGACGAACACCTCCGCGCCTATCTCACGGTGGTCGACGAGGAGCTTCCCGCCGCCGCCCTCGCCGGTGCCCGGGCATCGTCGGGCGAGGACCCCGCTCGGCTTGCCCGGCGCGTCCACGATGCCGATGTCGTCGAGCGGACGGTTGCTCATCTCGACGAGGAACTGATCGAGCCGCTGCGCCGCCGCCTCGACCACGCGGTGCACGTCGCCGGAGGCGACAACGCGGCGATCAGCGACGAGGTGCGCACGATCTACCGGGAATGGAAGACCGTCGTCCTCGACGATCTCGCCGGAGCGCTGGCGCGCCGCGCGTACGCCCGTGCCGGCTATGCGGTGCTCGTCCCCGGCACCCCGGTGCGTTGGCTCGCCGATCCAGGTGCAGCGCCGTGCCCCGAGTCGCAGCTGAACGCGGCCGCGAGCGCCGTGCCCGCCGGGGATCCGTTCCCCAGCGGGGACGTCAGTCCTCCAGCCCACGCCGGCTGCCGGTGCCTGCTCGTGGCGATCCCCGACGCAGAGGGCGCAACGGTAGCGTCGACCGGGTGAAGGTGCCCGACGACCTGCCGCGACGCCGCCATCGACGAACCCGTTCCCCGCTGAACAACCGGGGCCGGGTGATCCTCATCGGGCTGTTCGTCATCCTCGTCGCCCTGTTCGTCAGCGCGCGCAGCCTGGCGGGGTTCTACGTGGAGGTGCTCTGGTTCCGGTCCGTGGAGCACACCGAGGTGTTCTGGGGGATCCTGCGGACGAAGGTGCTCCTCGCCCTGTCGTTCACCGCCGGGTTCGTGGCGATCACGCTCGGCAGCCTGACCATCGCCGACCGCTTCGCCCCGATGATCCGCAGCAGCGGCCCCGAAGAGCAGATCCTGGAGCGCTACCGGGAGATCGTCGGCGGGCGCCAGGGCCTGTTGCGTGCCGTGGTTGCCGTGCTCTTCGGCATCGTCGCCGGGGTGCCCGCATCTGCCCACTGGCAGGAGTGGACGCTGTTCCGCAACGCAGTGAACTTCGGCGTGCGCGACGAGCAGTTCCACACCGACATCGGCTTCTACGTGTTCCGCCTGCCGTTCCTCACGTATCTCGTCAGCTGGTTGTTCGCCGCCTTCGTCGTCGTCTTGCTGCTCACCGCCGCGGCCCACTACCTCAACGGTGGGATCCGCCTGCAGCCCGGTGAACGGCACGTCACCCCCCACGTCAAGCTGCACCTGTCTGCCCTGCTCGCCGTTCTGGCGGTGCTCAAGGCCGCCGACTACTGGCTGCAACGCTTCGAGCTGACGACGTCCAAGCGCGGTTACGTCGAAGGCGCGACGTACACCGACGTCAACGCGCAGCTCCCGGCCCTGCAGCTGCTGATGTTGATCTCCGTCCTCGCCGCGGTGCTGTTGTTCGTCAACGTCCGCCAGCGCGGGTGGCGCTTGCCGGTGATCGCCGTCGGACTGTGGTTCGTCGTCGCCCTCGTCGCCGGCACCGCGTACCCGGCGATCGTCCAACGGTTCCAGGTCGAGCCGAGCGAATCGAGCCGGGAAGCGCCGTACATCGCCCGCAACATCCGGGCGACGAACGCAGCGATGAACCTCGCCGGCACGGACAAGGTCGAGCTGTCCCTCGGGGAGATCAGCGGCCAGGACGTGATCGACGACCGCGGCTCGCTCGCCGATGTTCGTCTGCTCAACCCGCGGATCATCGCCTCGACGATGCGCATCGACCAGGGGATGCGCACCGGCTACGTGATCGGCGGGGCGACGAACGACATCGACGTCGATCGGTACGTGCTCGACGGACGCCTCCAACAGGTGGTCCTCGGGGCGCGCGAACTCGACCTGACCAGCGTGCCGCTGAAGACGTGGGAAGGCCAGCACCTCGCCTACACCCACGGCTTCGGCCTCGCCTTCGCCCCGGCGTCGAAGGCCGACCCCGACGGTCGCCCGATCTACGTCGACGTGTCCTCCACCCAGAACGAGCTCGGCCTGACCCGGCCCGAGATCTACTTCGGTGACGGGTTGCGCAGTTACGCGGTGGTCGACACCGACCGGGTCGGCGGCGAGGAGACACTCGACCCGACGCGCACTCGCTATGCCGGGACCGGCGGCGTGCAGCTGTCGTCCGGGCTGCGCCGCGCTGCGTTCGCCATCTACTACGGCGAGTACAACCTGTTCGGGTCGAAGCTGATCAAGGACAGTTCGCGGATCATCTACGACCGGGACGTGCGCACCCGGGTGGAGAAGGTCGCCCCGTTCCTCGAGCTCGACGCCGACCCGTACCCCGTGGTCGTCGACGGCAAGCTCATCTGGGTGCTCGACGCGTACACGACGACGAGCCGCTACCCGAACGCCGAGTCCGCCGACACCCGTCAGTTGCCGGTACGCAGCGGACTGCGCAGCACGTTCAACTACGCCCGCAACTCGGTGAAGGCGGTCGTCGACGCGTACGAGGGGAGCATCACCCTGTACGTCGTGGATCCCGGCGATCCGGTGATCGTCGCCTGGCAGAAGGCGTTCCCCAAGCTGTTCACGCCCAACGATCAGGTCCCCGCCGAACTGCGCGCCCACTTCCGCTACCCGGAGGACCTGTTCCGGGTGCAGACGAACCTGTACGGGCGTTACCAACTCGAGGACCCGAGCGACTTCTATTCCCAGCAGCTCGCCTGGAGCGTGGCCCAGGCGCCGCCGACGCAGCAGAACGCGAGCTCCGCTCCGGCGGCGAGCAGCGCGCCGGAGACGACGACGGGGCGGACGAACACGGGGCGGACGAGTGATGCGAACACGAACCGTTTCGAGCCGTACTACACACTGTGGCGGGGGCAGGACGAGGCCTCGTCGAAGTTCGTCCTCGTCCGCCCGTTCGTGCCGTTCTCGCCGAACGACCAACGGCGGGAGCTCGTCGCCTTCATGACGGTGTCGAGCGAACCGGAGGACTACGGCAAGCTGACCGCGTACGTCGTCCAACCCCGCCCGGACGGCCCGCTGACCGTGGCGACGAAGATCAACCAGGATTTCAGCCAGGAACTGACGCTGCTCGACTCGAAGGGGACGCGTGTCGAGTTCGGTGACATGCAGATGGTCTCCCTCGGCAAGGGGTTGGTCTACGTCCGCCCGTGGTTCCTCGTGCCGGAGAGCGAGTCGTCGAGCCAGGTGTCCACGTTCGATTCGCTGACCGTGACCTACGAAGGGCGGTCGGTGCGCGGCGCGTCGCTCGGCGCGGCGATCGAGCAGCTCTGGCCGGACGTCGACATCGACTTCGGCGACCGCCCGAGGGGCGTGGCCAACGCGACGGGACCGACGGCCGGCTCGACCGGCGGCTCGGGCTCCGGCGGAACGGCGGGAGGCGGTGAGTCCCCGACGACGCCGGAAGGGCCGCAGTCGGTGGAGAGCCTGCTCGCCCTCGCCCAACAGGCCTACGACGAAGCGCAGGTCGCCCTCGGCAACTTCGACTCCAAGACGTACAAGACGAAGATGGACGAGGCCTACGAGTACGCCCGGCGGGCGGCGGAGATGGCCACCGGGGACACGATCACCGTCGTCCCGTCGTCGAGCACGACCGTGCCGCCGAGCTCGTC
>CAZQEJ010000005.1:0-13063 GCA_964592165.1 uncultured Ilumatobacteraceae bacterium
AGAGCGAGCTCCAGCAACTTCTCGCCCGGCTCGAGTTCCTGCGCGACGACGTGGCTCAGATGGAGGCGCACGCCGAGCACCACCGAGAACGGCTGACCCAGGTCGCCGAGGAGCTGCACACGATCGCCGGCCGCCACACCGCCGGCCTCGCCGAGCTGCGCCGCCCGGTGCTCTCCGCCGCCGCTGACCTCAGCCCCGCCGAGGTGGTCATCGCCGACACCGGCGCAGCGACGCTCCCCGGTATCGAGCCGCACGCCGGCACGCTTGCGGCACCGTCGAGCGCGGCTGCCGACCCGCCCGGTGATCACCTCAACGGAACCGGCCCCGACGATCCGCCTGCGGACCACACCTCCGACGGCGACGACCTCGACATCACCGCCGAGGTCCCCGTCATCGAGTAGCCGCTCCCGAGTCGCTCAGGCGTGGAGCAGATCGCCCTCGGCGCGGGGCACCTCCGCACCATTGCGCACGAGGTGGATCGCGACGCCGAGGATCCACACGGCGAGGGCTGCGAACCCGACGTACAGCATCGAGAACGCCGCCGCCGAATCGCTGAGGTAGTTGACCAGGCCGGCGACGTGGAGCACGGCGCCGACCACCGCCACCGGGGTGGTCCACGACGGCAAGCTTCGATCCCGGTGGGCGCCCAGCGCGTAACCGCCGAGCAGCAATGCGCCGCCGATGGAGCTGAGCGAGGCCGTAGCGCCGTAGGCGACCATCCCGAGTTCGAATGACTCGTCGCTGAGCCGGTCCGAGTGCAGTGCCATCCCGGCGCCGAGCGCGTACGACAACATCCATCCGGCGGTGAGCGCGATCACGCCGACCCAGGCGGCCGCGTCCACCCCGTCGGTCCGGCGGCCGGCGGTGAGGCGGTCGTGGACCGCAGCGACGAATGCGACGAGCCCGAGTGCGGCGAGGGCGAACACGACGGCCTGCCACTCGATCCCGGTGCGGTGGTCGCGGAAGTAGTCGGCCAGCTCTGTGGCCGGTGCCTTGGAATCCGGCGGAGGAGGTGCGAGCGCCAGCGTGGCGATGGTCAAGGTGAGGAACAGGATCCCCCCGATCCCTCCGATGCGTCGATTCATGGTCTTCTCCCGTGGCTGAGGTTTCGGCCCGACGCCGCTGGCGACAGGGGACCATCACCGGTCCACGTCCGGGTATCACCGCAGCGATACGCCGAGCGATACCACGTGCAGTCACGGCGACGGCCGTGCGCCCCTTAGGATTCGGTCGTGGCACCGCGGCGCGGTCCGATGCGGGACGATCCGCCGCCGGCGACCAGCTTCGGCTCGTGGGTGCGCCTCCGCCGGCGGGCGCTCGGGCTGCGCCAGGCGGATCTCGCCCGGCGCGTCCCGTGCGCGGCGATCACCATCCGCAAGATCGAGCTCGACGAGCGCCGCCCGTCGCAACAGATGGCCGAGTGCCTGGCCGACGCGCTCGAGCTCGACGCGGCGTCCGTCGGCCGCTTCCTCGCCGCTGCCCGGACGTCGTTCGCCCCACCGCTCGCCCCGAGCGGGTGGCCGGGCGCCCCCTCGATGCGTTCGGTGCCGGCGCCGACCACTCCGATCATCGGCCGTCACGAAGAGAGGGGGACGGCGCTGGCGATGCTCGGTCCCGCCGGGGGCAGCGCCAGGCTGCTGACCATCACCGGCCCGCCCGGTGTCGGCAAGACCCGTCTGGCGATCGAGCTCGCCGTGGAGATGGAGCACAAGTTCGAGCACCCCGTGTACTGGGTCGACCTGTCCGGAGTCGCCGAGCCGGTGGCGATCCCGGCGGCGATCGCCCGCGCCGTCACCCCCACCGCCCTCCAAGGCGCAGCGTTCGAGGGGCTCGCCCGGCGTGTCCTCCAGCGCGGTCCGGCGACGGTCGTGATCGACAACTGCGAACATCTCCTCGCCGGGGTCGAGCACGTAGCCGAGCTGCTCACGAGTTGTCCCGATCTGACGATCGTGGCGACGAGCCGGTCGGCACTGCAGTTGCACGGCGAGCACGAGCTCGCCCTCGACCCGCTCGCGGTGGTGACCAGCGAGCGCGCTCCCGGTCCGGCGATCGCCCTGTTCATGGCGCGTGCCAGTGAGGTCGGCAGTCGGGCGTTGCACCCCTCCGACCCGGTGCTGCGCTCGATCGTCGAGCGCGTCGGTGGGTTCCCGCTGGCGATCGAGCTCGCCGCCCTCAGGCTGCGCGAGCACGACCTCGGCACCCTCGACGCCTCGCTGGCGAGCGGGTTCGCCGTACTCGGGGCCAACCGTCGTGGGGTACCGACGCGGCACTCGTCGCTCGACGCCGCCGTTGCCTGGAGCGAGTCGTTGCTCAGCCCGACGGAGCTCGAGGTGCTCGACGCCCTGGCGGTGTTCCCCTCTGGCGCCGACCGGGATGCGGTCGCCGCGGTCGCCGGCCACGATCCGGCGACGGCCCAAGCGGCGCTCGACTCGCTGGCGGGCGCCGCGCTGGTGACCCGCACCCGGCGCGACGGCGGTGGGAGATGCCGGTTCACCCCGTTCGTCGTGGTCGCCGAGCACGTTCGCGCCCGGCTCGCCCCGGCCTACCTCGCTGCGGCCCGCTGCCGTCACGCGCTCGTCGTGCTCGCGGCCGCCGAGGCCGGGCTCCCCGGGATCAGCGCGTGGCCCGAACCGTCGCACATGGCCCTCCTCGACGACCTCGACGACGATCTCCACGCCGCGCTGCGGTGCTGCTTCGGTGACGACGGCGACCCGGACGTCGGCATCCGCCTCGCCGTGCGCGCCGTCAGCGGCTGGTTCTTCCGCGGCCGCCATGACGCGTGCGCACAGTGGGCGGCCGCCGCCCGCCGCGCCCGCCCGGAGTCGTACATTGCCTTGTACCTCGACGCGATGGTCCGCTGGCAGCGCGGAGATCCTGATGCGGCGCCGACGATGGAGGCGGCGTTCGGGGCCGCCGCCACCGCCGGCGACACGATCTGGGCTGCGGAGACCGCTGGGATGGCCCAGACGATCGCCCTCAGCCGCGGCGACGTCGCCCTCGCCGCTGATCTCGGGCCGCGGGCGATCGCGTGGGGGGAGGCGGCCGGCGGCGAGTGGCAGGCGCTCGTGCACCTGCGCAACGGCAGCCTCGCGTTGCGCTGCGGTGACCCCCTCGCAGCTCGCCACCACAGCGAGTTGTGCAGCCGCCTGTACGCGGCGATCGGCAGCACGTGGGGGAGGGCGACGGCGTCCGTGCTCGCCGGCTCGGTCGCCCAGGCCGAGCACCGCTACGCAGCGGCCGCCGCCGACTACGTCGCTGCAATCGAGCTGTTCACGGTCCTCGGTTTCCCCGATCACGTCGCCGCCGCCGCCGCCGGCTGCGGGCACCTGCTCCTCGAAACCGGGCGGCCGGAGGAGGCGACGATGCTCTACGGCATGGTCGAAGCCTGGCTCGACGAGCTCGGGATCGACCTCCCGCCGGCGTCACGCCACGAGTGGCGCACCGCTCGTGACCAGGCGCGGACCCGACTCGGCGAGGCCTATCAGGCCGCGATCGGGAGCGGCGCGTCGATGCTGCGCGACGTGGAGACCGTCTCCGCCCTCCTCGCCCACGCCGGTCTCATGGTCGCCCCGATCACACGTTGACCTTCGGCCGCCCGCCTCTCGCTCGCCGATCCCGGGCGCGTCGGTCCGCGGAAACCCGCGGCGGTCGGACGAACTCGTGCGGGTAGGCTGTCTGCTCAACGGCGTCGACGAGGCGATCACCTCCGAGCTCCCGGAAGAACGGGCCCCTGCGGCCTCACTAGAACCGGGCGGGTCCAGCCCGTCATCGCTGGCGCAATCGAGCGGCCGGTCACCGTGGTGGCCGGCAAGCGGGGTGGTACCGCGGGGCCCGAGGTGGGCTCCGTCCCTGCATCAACCCATCGCCATCGCTCGAGGAGAACCCGTGGCCTACCCGCCGGTCGACCCCCAACCGAAGTTCCCCGCGCTGGAAGAAGCCGTCCTCGACTACTGGCAGCACGACGGCACGTTCCGTGCGTCCATCGAGCATCGTCCGGCCGGCCCGGCAGGGAGCAACGAGTACGTGTTCTACGACGGGCCGCCGTTCGCCAACGGCCTGCCCCACTACGGGCACCTGCTCACCGGTTACGTGAAAGACGTCGTCCCCCGCTACCAGACGATGCGCGGCCGGCGTGTCGAGCGGCGCTTCGGGTGGGACTGCCACGGCCTGCCCGCCGAGGTGGAGGCGGAGAAGCAGCTGGGGATCACGACGCGCTCGCAGATCGTGGAGATGGGCGTCTCCGAGTTCAACGCGGCGTGCAGCATCAGCGTGTTGCGCTACACCGCGGAATGGGAGCGTTACGTCACCCGCCAGGCGCGCTGGGTCGACTTCGACAACGACTACAAGACGCTCGACCTGGACTACATGGAGAGCGTGATGTGGGCGTTCAAGACCCTGTGGGACAAGGGTCTTGTGTATGAGGGGTTCCGCGTCCTGCCCTACTGCTGGCGGTGCGAGACGCCGCTGAGCAACACCGAGACGCGCATGGACGACGTGTACCACGATCGCCAGGACCCGGCGCTCACCGTGTGGTTCGAGCTGGACGGCGGGGAACGGATCCTGGCCTGGACGACGACCCCGTGGACCCTGCCGTCGAACCTGGCCCTGGCCGTCGGCCCGGAGATCGACTACGCCGTGGTCGAGCTCGCCGGAGTTCGCTACATCCTCGCCGAGGCCCGCCTGGCGAGCTACGAGCGGGAGCTCGGGGAAGCGGTGCGCGTCGGCACGCTGCGCGGCGCCGACCTGGTCGGGCGGACCTACACACCGTTGTTCGACTTCCTCGCCGGCACCCCGAACGCGTTCCGCGTCCTCGCTGCCGATTTCGTCTCCACCGAGGACGGGACCGGCGTCGTGCACATGTCCCCCGGCCACGGCGAGGACGACCAGAACGTGTGCAACGCGAACGGGATCGCGACCATCGTCCCGATGGACGGCCACGGCTGCTACACGGCGGAGATCACCCCCTGGGCCGGCACGCACGTGTTCGAGGCCAACCCGCTCGTCATCCGCGAGCTGAAAGAGCGCGGCCGGGTGCTCCGCCACGAGACCTACGACCACGCCTACCCGCACTGCTGGCGGTGTGCCGAGCCGCTCGTGTACCGGGCGATCTCCTCCTGGTTCGTCCAGGTCAGCGCCTTCCGTGAGCGGATGGTCGAGCTCAACGAGCAGATCACCTGGGTCCCGGAGCACATCAAGGACGGCAGTTTCGGCAAGTGGATCGGCAACGCCCGGGACTGGTCGATCTCGCGCAACCGCTTCTGGGGATCACCGATCCCGGTGTGGCGCAGCGACGACCCGCGCTACCCGCGCCTCGACGTGTACGGCTCGCTCGACGAGATCGAGCGTGACTTCGGGGTCCGCCCGGCCGACCTCCACCGCCCGGCAGTCGACGAGCTCACCCGGCCCAATCCCGACGACCCCACGGGCCGCTCGACGATGCGCCGCGTCCCGGAGGTCCTCGACTGCTGGTTCGAGTCCGGGTCGATGCCCTTCGCCCAGGTCCACTACCCGTTCGAGAACCAGGGGTGGTTCGAGGACCACTACCCGGGGGACTTCATCGTCGAGTACATCGGTCAGACCCGGGGCTGGTTTTACACCTTGCACGTGCTCGCCACCGCGCTGTTCGACCGGCCGGCGTTCACCACCTGCGTGAGCCACGGGATCGTCCTCGGCAACGATGGGCAGAAGGCCTCCAAGAGCCTGCGCAACTACCCGGACCCGTTCGAGATGTTCGACACCTACGGCTCCGATGCGGTCCGCTGGTTCCTGATGTCGTCGGCGATCCTGCGCGGTGCCGACCTGTCGGTGACCGAGGCGGGGATCCGGGAGAGCGTACGGCACGTGCTCTTGCCGCTGTGGAACACCTACTCCTTCTTCACGATGTACGCCAACGCCGCGGGATACACCGCGCAGTCCCTCGCCGGTGCCGGAGAGGAACGCCTCACCGCGCTCGATCCGCTCGACCGCTACGTGTTGGCCAAGCTCGCCGCGCTCGTCGAACAGCTCACCGCCGAACTCGACGACTACGACTTCTTCGACAGCTGCGCGGCGGTGCGCGGCTTTCTCGACGTGCTCACCAACTGGTACATCCGCCGAAGCCGGGATCGCTTCTGGGACGGCGAGCCGGTCGCCCTGGACACGCTGTACACGGTGCTGACCATGTTGTGCCAGGTCGCCGCCCCGCTGCTGCCGCTGATCACGGAAACCGTCTTCCGGGGGCTTACCGGTGAGCGTTCCGTGCACCTGGGCGACTGGCCCGACCCTGCCGGCCTACCCGGGGACGGGGCGCTGGCCGCGGCGATGGACCGGATCCGCGACGTCTGCTCGGCCACGTCGTCGGTGCGCAAGCGGGAGGGCCTGCGCGTCCGTCTCCCGCTCAACTCGCTCGTCGTCGCCGCCCCCGATGCCGAGGATCTTGTCCCGTTCCGTGAGCTGATCGCCGACGAGGTCAACGTCGCCCGCGTCGAGTTGACCACCGATGTCGCCGCGCACGCCGGCTCGGTGCTCCAGGTCGTCCCCGCGGTGGCCGGGCCCCGGCTCGGCGGTGACGTCCAGAAGGTGATCAGGGCGGTTCGTGCAGGGGAGTGGGCACTCGACGGCGATACGGTCACCGCCGGAGGGGTCACCCTCCAGCCGGGTGAGTACACGCTGCGCCTCGTCCCCGCCGACGAGCGGGCTAGCGCGGCACTGCCCGACGGGAACGGCGTCGTCGTCGTCGACCTCACCGTCGGCCCCGAGCAGGAGGCCGAGGGCCTCGCTCGGGACCTCGTGCGTCTCGTCCAGCAGGCTCGCCGCGATGCCGGGTTGACGATCAGTGACCGGATCGAACTCACTGTCACCGCGCCTCCGCAGTGGACCGCCGCGGCCGAAGCCCACCGCGCTCTGCTCGCCGCGGAGACGCTCGCCCCGATGATCGCCCTGATCGCCGACGCGGATCTTGCCGAGCCGCAGATCGCCGTGCGTGCCGTGACGAACCGCTGAACGACCCCAACCGCCCGCCATCGGGCGGCGCCGACGCTACGATCACCCGCTCGACACGCCCCGGGGAGGATCTCGCCATGGCCACCGCCAAGAAGGCAACGGGCACGAAGCCCGCCGCCAAGCCCGCTCCCGCTGAGACGAAGAGCAGCCCCGCGGCGAAGAAGGCCGGCCAGGTCAAGACGCTGACGGGTCCGGGAGGGAAGATCAAGACGTCGAAGGACTTCGACGCCAAGTTCCTCGAAGCCCAGCAGATCCACCTCGTCGCCGAGCGCGCCGCCCTCACCGGTCAGGCGACGCGCCTGGAAGACGAGGCGAACTCGCTGATCGACGACGTCGAGATGGGTGACGTCCAGTTCGACGACGAAGGTGGCGAAGGCGACACGATGGTCGTCGAGCGCGAGCGCGACCTGGCCCTGTCCGCCCAGGCGCGCCAGACGGTGGCCGACATCGACGCCGCTCTGGAACGGATGGCAGAAGGTACCTACGGCTACTCCGTCGTCTCCGGCAAGCCGATCCCGCGTGAACGGTTGGAGGCGATCCCTTGGGCCGCGGTGCTGGTCGAGGAGAAGGTCGGCGGGGTCGGTCGTCGATGAGCAGCGCGGGCCGGCGGTGATGACCGAGCCCGTCGCCGCGCCCCATCCGGCCTCCCGTCACTCGCTGGCGCTCAGCGTCGTCGTCGCCGCCGTGGTGCTCGCCGCCGATCAGGCGACGAAGCACTGGGCGATCAACCGGCTTTCCGGAGGGCGGAAGATCCACGTCGTGTGGACGCTGCAGTTCAACCTCACGTTCAACAGCGGGATGGCCTTCAGCCGCGGGCGCGGCCTCGGACCGGTGATCGGGGTGATCGCCCTCGTCGTCGTCGCCGGTCTGCTCGTCAACCTGCGCCGGACGGGGAGCCGGACGAGCACGATCGCCGTGGGGATGGTCATCGGTGGCGCGCTGGGCAACGTCACCGACCGGCTGCTGCGCGGCGACGCGTTCTTGCGCGGGGCGGTCGTCGACTTCATCGACTTCCAGTGGTTCCCGATCTTCAACGTCGCCGACATCGCCATCGATGTCGGGGGGGTCCTCCTCCTCGTCGGCATGTTCCTCGACCCGCGCCGGCGCGGCGGGTCGGTGGGGATGCGGTAGCGGTGGAGCTCGGCGAAGACGTACCCGCGGCGTTGGCCGGCGAACGCCTCGATCGGGCTGTGGCCCTTCTCGCCGGGGTCAGCCGGAGCGTCGCAGCGACACTGATCGGCGGCGGCTTCGTCCACGTCGACGATCGCCCGGCGGCAGACGGCAAGGTTCGTTTGGCACTCGGGCAACACGTCCGCATCGACCTCGGTGGGGTCCCGGTCCCGGTCCTTCCCGCTCCCGACGCCGATGTTCCGCTGCCCGTCGTGCACGCCGACGAGCACATCGTCGTCATCGACAAGCCTGCCGGCCTCGTCGTCCACCCGGCGACCGGCCACGAACGGGGCACGCTGGTCAACGCGCTCCTCGCCCGCTTCCCGGAGATCGCCACCGTAGGGGAACCGGCCCGCCCGGGGATCGTCCACCGGCTCGACGCGGGGACCTCCGGCTTGCTCGTCGTCGCCCGTACCGCCGTGGCCTACGAGGTGCTGCGCGGCGCGCTCGCCCACCGGGAGATCGAGCGGACCTACGCCGCGCTTGTGTGGGGGCACCCGAGCGCGGCGAGTGCGACCATCGACGCGCCCATCGGTCGCAGCCCAGCGGATCCGCTGCGGATGGCGGTCGTGGTCGGCGGCAAGCCGGCACGGACCCACTTCACCGTCGCCGAGACGTTCCCCGAACCGGTCGTCGCCCGGCTGCACTGCACGCTGGAGAGCGGCCGGACCCATCAGATCCGGGTCCATCTCGCGGCCGTCGGTCACCCGGTCGTCGGTGACCCGTTGTACGGCCCGCGGCGCGCCGAGGACGTCGTCGAGCGGCCGTTCCTGCACGCCGCGCGCCTTGCCCTGCGCCACCCGGTGACCGGCGAGGAGCTCGTCTTCGTCGCGCCGCTTCCCGCCGATCTGCGCGCCGTGCTGGAGCGCCTGCGCCGCTGACGGTTGGCGCTCAGCTGGGCCAGGGCGCTGCGCCGCGGGCCTGGGCGGCGACCGACGCCAGCGTGTAGCTGTCGAGATGCTTGCGCATGTGCTCCCCGGCTCTGTTCCAGATCGCGAGGAGGACGCACTGGCCTTCGTGGTCGCAGGCACCGTCCTCGTGCGGCTGACCGAACGCGCCAAGCGTGATCGGTCCGTCGACGGCGGCGATGATCTCCGAGAGACGGATCTCCGACGGGTCGCGGGCGAGCACGTAGCCACCGCCGACACCGCGCTTGGAGCGGACCAGTCCGGCTCCTTTGAGGGCGAGGAGGATCTGTTCCAGGTACGGCTGGGGGAGCCCGGTGCGTTCGGCGATGTCACGCACCGACGTCGGCGCGCCGTCGCCTGCGTGGAGCGTCAACGAGAGCAGTGCACGGCAGGCGTAATCCCCTCGTGTCGACACTCGCACGGCCCCATCGTAGGGTGCGGTTGGCGCGACGGGAGGTCCGGGTGGTGGACTGTGCGGTCGTGGACGCTTCGCCGGTCCTGCCGATCTACAACGGCGCGAACCTGCGTGGGATCATGCCCGCCCTGCTCGGTCCGGCCGGGACCGATGGGCTGCCGGACTGGTTCCCCGCTCCGGTGCGAGGTGCGCGCCAGGTCGTCGTGCTCCTCGTCGACGGGCTCGGCTGGCGCCAGCTGCAGGACCGCCTGCTGATCGCCCCGACGCTGGCGGCGATGGCCGGAGGACCGATCACCACCGTCGCCCCGTCGACGACGGCAACGGCGCTGACCTCGGTGACCACGGGCCTGACCCCGGCAGAGCACGGCCTGATCGGATACCGGGTCGACTTCGCCGGCGAGGTGCTCAACGTGCTCCGTTGGTCGACGCCGTCGGGCGACGCGCGCACCAAGCTCCCCCCACAGGACATCCAGCCGTTCCCCGCCTTCTTGGGTCAGACGGTGCCGGTCATCGCCCGGGCCGGGCTGGAGGGGACCGGGTTCAGTGCCGCTCACCTGGCCGGGGCCAAGCCCGCCGGGTGGCGGACGATGTCGAACATCCCGGTGGAGATCGCGGCCCGCTTCGCGGCCGGCGAGCCGGTCGTCTACGCCTACTACGACGGGATCGACACCACCGCCCACGAACGCGGCTTCGGGGAGTACTACGACGCCGAGCTCGTTGCCGTCGACCGGATGATCGGCGACGTCCTCGCCCGCTTGACACCCGATCAAGCGCTCGTCGTCACCGCCGACCACGGCCAGGTCGAGGTCGGGCCGCGGGTGATCAGCCCCGATCCCGCCGTGCTCCAGGGGACCCGCTCCCAGTCCGGGGAGGGCCGCTTCCGCTGGTTGCACGCTCGCCCGGGGGCGGCCGCCGACGTTGCCGCGGCGGCCCGTGCCGCTCACGGCGACGTCGCCTGGGTGGTCACCCGGGAGCAGATCCTCGACGAGGCGTGGTTCGGCTCGCCGATCTCCACGCCCGTCGTCCGCCGGCTGGGCGACGTGGCCCTCGTCGCCCGCGAGCCGGTCAGCTTCCACGATCCGGCCGACTCCGGGCCGTTCCCCCTCGTGTGCCGTCATGGGTCGCTGACCGCCGAGGAGATGTACATTCCGCTGATCGCGGCCCGCGGCCGCTGAACCTGGGAGGCAGAGCCGGTGAGCGACGCGCGCGACGAAGATCGGGTTGAGGCCTCTGAGGTGCTCCCCCCCGGCGCCGAGCCGCCGCACGAGCGGGAGGAGGAGCCCCAGGGGGAGACGATCAGCGAGCCGGCGAAGGTGATGCGCATCGGCTCGATGGTCAAGCAGCTCCTCGACGAGGTGCGCGCCGCCCCGCTCGACGACGCCAGCAGGGGACGGCTGGCTTCGATCTACCAACGCTCCTTGGACGAGTTGTCCGCCGCGCTGTCCCCCGATCTGCGCGCCGAGTTGCGTTCGATGAGCCCCCCGTTCAGCGACGAGGGCGTGCCGTCCGACGCCGAGTTGCGCATCGCCCAGGCCCAACTGGTCGGCTGGCTGGAGGGCCTCTTCCACGGCATCCAGGCGACGCTGATGGCCCAGCAGTTCGCTGCCCGCCAGCAGCTCGAGCAGATGCGCCGGCTTCCGCCCGGAGCCCCCGACGGCGCTCCGGCCGGTCGCTTCGAGCAAGGACAGGGCACGTATCTGTAGGGCGCCGCGCCGTCCGCCGCCGGTGCTCACGGGTAGGCTGCGGAAATGACAGGGGTGTGATTCATCCCTGCGCGTCCGTTCCGGTCGAGGAAGAAAGGGCTGGCCGCCGTGGGCGATTCGTTCACCCATCTGCACGTCCACACCGAGTACTCGATGCTCGACGGTGCGGCCCGCCTCGACGAACTCGTCGCCAAGGCCGCGGCCGACGGGATGCCCGCCCTAGGGATCACCGACCACGGCAACATGTACGGGATCCTCGATTTCTACCGCGAGTGCCGTAAGCAGGGGATCAAGCCGGTGCTCGGCACCGAGGCGTACCTCGCCCACGACTCCCGCCACGAGCGCCCGCCACGCCGCGGCCGGATCGACGACTCCGGGGGCGATACCGAAGGTGGCAAGAAGCTCTACTACCACCTGACCCTGCTGGCGGAGACCGACCAGGGCTACCGCAACCTGATCCAGCTCGCCTCCCTCGCCTTCCTCGAGGGCTACTACTACAAGCCGCGCATGGACTGGGAGCTGCTCGAGCGCTACTCCGGGGGGTTGATCGCGACCACCGGGTGCCTCGGCGGGCACGTCTTGCAGTCGCTGCTCAACGGTGACGAGCGCGGCGCGCTGGAGAAGGCCGCCCGCCTGCAGGACATCTTCGGCCGGGACAACCTGTTCGTCGAGCTCCAGGACCACGGCTTACCCGCCCAGATCGAGACGAACCCGAAGCTGATCGAGATCGCCCGCAAGATCGGCGCGCCGCTGGTGGCGACGAACGACTCGCACTACACCCACCGCGACGATCACGAGTCGCACGACGCGCTGTTGTGCGTGCAGACCGGGGCGCTGATGAGCGACCCGAAGCGGTTCAAGTTCGAGGGCACCGAGCACTACTTGAAGACCGCGGCGGAGATGCGGCACCTGTTCCGCGACTACCCGGAAGCGTGCGATTCGACGTTGTGGATCGCCGAGCGGGCCGGCGTGACGATCGAGTTCGGCAAGCCGCAGCTGCCGAACTTCCCGCTGCCCGAGGGGTTCGCCGACGACACCGCATACCTCCACCACCTGAGCTGGGAGGGAGCCAAGCAGCGCTGGGGTGAGGAGTTGCCTCCGGCGGTCGTCGAGCGCCTCGCCTACGAGCTGAAGGTCATCGCCGACATGGGCTTCTCCTCGTACTTCTTGATCGTCTGGGACCTGATCCGTCACGCCAAGGAGTCCGGGATCCGCGTCGGTCCGGGGCGTGGTTCGGCGGCGGGGTGCGCGGTCGCCTACTGCTTGCGGATCACCGACTTGGACCCGATCCGCTACGACCTGCTCTTCGAACGGTTCTTGAACCCGAGCCGGATCTCCATGCCGGACATCGACATGGACTTCGACTCCCGCTACCGGGACGAGATGATCCGCTACGCGGCGCAGCGCTACGGGCGCGACCACGTCGCCCAGATCATCACGTTCTCGACGATCAAGGCCCGGGCCGCGGTGCGCGACGCGGCGCGTGTCCTCGGCTATCCGTACGGTGTGGGGGACAAGGTCGCCAAGGCGATGCCCCCGCTGGTGATGGGCCGGGACACGCCGCTGCGCTACTGCTTCGAGGAGAGCCCGAAGTACGCCGACGGGTTCAAGGCCGCGGCCGAGCTGCGCGCCATGTACGAGGCCGACCCCGACGTCAAGCGCGTCGTCGACGTGGCCAAGGGCCTGGAAGGGATGCGCCGCCAGGACGGGATCCACGCCGCGGCGGTGGTGATCACCAAGGAACCGCTGACCGACTACCTGCCGATCCAGCGCAAGCCGGAGTCCGGCGTCGATCCGGAGTCCGCGCCCGTCGTCACCCAATACGAGATGCACGGCGTCGAGGACCTCGGGCTGCTCAAGATGGACTTCCTCGGCCTGCGCAACCT
>CAZQEJ010000005.1:13073-29370 GCA_964592165.1 uncultured Ilumatobacteraceae bacterium
CAGCTGGAGTCCTCCCCGATGCGCGCTCTGTTGCGGGCGATGGCCCCGAGCAGCTTCGAGGACGTGTCCGCTGTGCTCGCGCTCTACCGGCCCGGGCCGATGAGCGTGAACATGCACTACGACTACGCCGACCGGAAGAACGACCGCAAGCCGGTCGAGTACTTCCATCCCGACGCGCAAGATGTCCTCGGCGACACGTACGGGTTGATGATCTACCAGGAGTCGGTGATGCGCGTCGCGCAGAAGTTCGCCGGCTACTCGCTCGCGGAGGCGGACAACCTGCGCAAGGCATGCGGGAAGAAGATCCGGGAGATGATGGCCAAGGAGCGGGAGGGCTTCGAGGCCGGCTGCGAGCGCACCGGGTACGGGCGGGAGCTCGGCAAGCAGTTGTTCGACGTGATCGAGAAGTTCGCCGACTACGCGTTCAACAAGAGCCACACGTTCGGCTACGGGTTGGTCACCTACCAGACCGCGTACCTCAAGGCGCACTACCCGATCGAGTACACCGCGTGCGTGCTGACCAGTGTGAAGAGCAGCCTGGAGAAAGCGGCCGTGTACCTTGCCGACTGCCGGGCGATGGGGGTACGCGTCCTCAACCCGGACGTCAACGCCTCAGCGATCGACTTCGCCCCCGCCGGGGGGGGCGAGCGGGCGATCCTCTTCGGCCTGTCCGCGGTGCGCAACGTCGGGGAGGGTCTCGTCGAGTTGCTGATCGGTGAGCGGCAGGCGAACGGACCGTTCACCGACTTCTACGACTTCGCCGAGCGGGTCCCCGAAGCGGTGCTGAACAAGCGCACGGTCGAGTCGCTGATCCGCGCCGGGGCGTTCGATTCCCTCGGCCACCCGCGCATGGGGCTCGTCCAGGTCTTCGAGTCGATCATCGACACCACGCTGATCCGCCGCCGCGAGCGGGACCAGGGAGTGATGAGCTTGTTCGACATCGGGGGCGACGACGGGGCGGCGCCCGGCGGCGGTTTCGACGAGCGGATCCCGATCCCGGCCGTCGAGTTCGACAAGTCACAGCGGCTCCGGGCGGAGAAGGAGATGCTCGGGTTGTACGTCTCCGACCACCCGCTGATGGGCGTGGAGACCGCGCTGCGCCGCCGGACCGACGCGGCGATCGGCGAGCTCGCCGAGCGGGAGGACGGCTCGATCGTCGTCGTCGGGGGTGTGATCACCGGCCTGCAGCGCAAGTTCACCCGCAAGGGGGACCAGATGGCGGTGTTCGTCCTCGAGGACCTGCAGGATTCAATCGAGGTGATGGTCTTTCCCCGGGTGATGATGGATCAAGGGCACAAGCTGGCCGACGACGCCGTGGTCACCGTGCGCGGCCGGGTCGACAACCGCGACGATCAGCCGAAGCTGATGGCCTCGGACATCACGATCGTCGAGGGGCTCGACGCGAACGCCCCGCCGTTGCGCCTGCGGGTCTCGCCGAACGCGCTCAACGAGTTCCGCATCGCCCAGCTCAAGCGCGTCCTGCGCGAGCACCCCGGCGACTCCCGAGTACTCCTCCACCTCGGTGACAGCAAGGTGCTCCGCCTCGCCGATGACTTCTGCGTCGACCTCGACCGTGTCGTCGGCGAACTGCGCGTCGTGTTCGGCCACGACGCGGTGATGCTCTGAGCCCCACCCCGGCCCGGCCCACGCCGGAAGGCTGCCGCCAGGTGTGCCGCATCCCTGCCCAGATCCGGTGATGCGGGCGCGTCGGGGGAGTGGCGGGTCCTCGGCAGAGGATCTGGGCAGGTTCGGCGACCGCTCGGAGGACCCGGGGACGTTCGGAGGGGTTCGGAGGGGCGAGGTTCGGAAACCGGTCGGATCGGTGGCAAAATGGGGATTCGCTGCTGAACACCGCCGGGAGTCCATGCCCGGCGCCGATTGAGACTGGGGAGCGGTCCACACGATGGCGATCCAGGTAACGACCAGGGACAGCTCGTCGCTGACCGATACCGACCTCGACGAGCTCGCATCGATGGGCGGGGCCTTCGACATCGGCTTGCTGTCGAAGGCGAAGGAGGACTGGGTGCTGTCGACGAGCGCCCGGCTCGATGGGAAGCTGCACGGCTTCGCCTTCGCCACCCTCGAACGAATCGGCGGAACGCCCTGTGTGCTGCTGGGCATGCTCAGCGTGAAGCGCACCGCGAAACGTGACTCTGTCTTGAAGGGTCTGATGGGTGAGGCCTACCACCGAGCCCTGATGGCCTTCCCCGACGAGGATGTCGTCGTCGGCTCGCGCTTCGTCCGCCCCGACGCCCTCGACGCGTTCAAGTCGCTGTCCGACATCATCCCCCGGAGCGGGCACCGCGCCGTCGGCGAGGAACGAGCCTGGGGCCGCAGGTTGGCCAAGCGCTTCGGTGTCGACGCGCACTACGACGAGAAGAGCTTCGTCGTCACCGCCCAGGGCCAGAGCGGGTTCATCGACCACGAGAGCCTCAAGCCGGAGAAGATCGATCCCGACGTCAGTTCCTTGTTCGGCGCGGTGCCTGCGTCGAAGGGCGGCTCGATCATCATCTATGGCTGGACGATGGCCGAGGACCTGATCAAGCTCGGCAAGCGCTGAGTGCCGATCCCTCCCCGGGCACGGCGGGTCGCCCCTTCGCCGAGGTCGTCCGCACCCGGCGGATGACGCGCTCGTTCGATGGTCGCCCGGTTCCCACCGGGCTGCTCGACGAGCTCGTCGGCCTCGCCGCACGTGCTCCGTCGGCGGGGAAGACCCAAGGATGGCACCTCGTCGCCCTCCACGGTCCGGACACGGAGATCTTCTGGTCGATCACTCTCCCCCCGGCGCGGCGCGCCGGCTTCGGCTGGCCGGGCCTGCTGCGCGCCCCGCTCGTGGTGCTCCCGTTCGCCGACCCGACGGCGTACACGGCGCGCTACTCCGAACCGGACAAGGCGGCGACGGGCCTGGGCCGGGGGAGCGACGCGTGGCCGACGCCGTACTGGACGGTCGACGCGTCGATGGCGGTGATGACCCTCCTCCTCGCCGCGGAGGACGCCGGCCTGGGAGCGCTGTTCTTCGCCGTGTTCCGCGGCGAGGAGGACCTGCGCGCCCGGCTCGGGGTCCCCCAGGAGATGCAACTGCTCGGGGCGATGGCCCTTGGCTGGCCCGACGGCGCCGATCCCCGGGGACGATCGGCGGCGCGGCGGCGACGCACCCCGGCCGAGATCGTCCACCGCGGTCGGTGGTGATCGCCGGCCGCCGATCGCGCGACGTGCTTGACGAGGCGCTCGGTAGCGTGCCGCGGGCGACCTCACGACGGTTCTCGATCCACCCCAACTTCCGTCGCTCGTACCTCGTCAACGGGGCGACGACCGGGATCGTCACCCGGGCTATCGACCTGCCCGCGCCGGGGCGGATTCTCGGTTTCCCCGTCAAGGTGCGCCGGCTCGCCGGGTCGGTGGAGGATCCGCACGGGTTCGCTGCCGCGCTCACCGATTCCGCCTGAGGTGTGCGCCGGGCGCGTCAGGCGGGGGCGAGTTCGGCGATCAGGGCCTCGGGTGTGTCCACGGGGAGGCGGCAGGCATAGTTGCGGCAGACGTAGGCGTGCCCGTCGGTGCGCTGGGCCCACAGCGGCGAGTCGTAGCGCTCCCCCCAGGCGAGGACCGCATCGGGCAGGTAGCGGCGCTGGGCGACGCCGACGAGGTCCGGACGGTCGCCGGGGACGACGACCTCGGTGATCCCCCGCCGCCGGCGGTCGGCGGCAACGAGCAGGTAGCCGAACGCACCCGGGGCTTTGGCCACGAGGGGAGCGGCGAGTTGGAGGATCTGGTCGGCCTGGTTTGCGTAACGCTGCTCCCCGGTCAGCGCGGCGAGGCGAGCCAGCCCGCCGGCGGCGAGCGAGTTCGCCGAGGGGGTCGCACTGTCGAACAGTTCCTTCTGGCGGACGATCAGCTCCTCACCGTCCTCGGCGACGGTGAACACCCCGCCCCGCTCGGCGTCCCAGAAGCGGTCGAGGAGGGTGTCGGCCTGCTCCCGGGCGACGTCCAGCCATCGTGCCTGGCCGGTCGCTTCCGACAGACGGGTGAACGCGTCGAGGAGTGCTCCGTGGTCGGCAGCGAGGGCGTCGTGACGGGCTCCTCCGTCGCGCTGCCAGGAGCGGTGCCAATGGCCGCCAGGATCGCGCAGCGACCCGACGAGGAACTCGGCGTTGGTGATCGCAGCGGCGAGCCAGTCCGGCCGGTCGAGGGCGACCGATGCTTGGGCCAGGGTCGCCAGGAACAGACCGTTCCACTCGCCGAGGACCTTGTCGTCGAGTCCGGGGTGGGGTCGGCGGCGGCGGGCCGCGACGAGCGCCGCGCGAGCCGCGTCGACACTCGGGGGGCGAGCCAGCTCCGTGCGGTGGGCGAGCCGGTTGAGGATGTTCCGTCCCTCGAAGTTGCCCTCCTCGGTCACCCCCCACCACTCGATCGCCACCCGGCCGAGCTCGGCACCGAGCTCGCCGACGATCTCTGCGGGGGTCCACACGTAGAAGCGGCCCTCGTGGGAGTGGCCGTCCTCGCCAGGTGAGTCGGCGTCCTGCGCGCAGGAGAACCCGCCCTCGGGTTGGGAGAGGTCGCGCAGCACGTAGTCGATCGTCTCCGTCGCCACCTGGCGCCAGCGCTCGACGCCGAACGCCTGCCACCCGTGGAGGTAGACGCGGGCGAGCAGGGCCTGGTCGTAGAGCATCTTCTCGAAGTGGGGGACGAGCCAGCGCTGGTCGACGGAGTAGCGGGCGAACCCGCCTCCGAGATGGTCGTAGATCCCCCCGGCAGCCATCGCGTCGAGCGTCGTCGTCACGATCTGGGTTGCCGGCTCGGAACGCTCGTGCACGGCGATGCGCAGGAGCAGTTCGAGGTTCATCGCCGAGGGGAACTTGGGGGCCTGGCCGAACCCGCCCCAGGTGGCATCGAACGTCGTGGCCAGCGCGCTCGCCGCGGCGCTGATCAGCGCGGCGGAGGGGAGCTCCGGGCCCGGCTCGAACGTCGCGCTGTGGTCGAGAGCGGCACGCAGGCCATCGATGTTGCCCTGCAACTCGCCGCGCCGGGTGCGCCACGCGTCGTCGATCGCGGCGAGGAGGCGCAGGAACGTGTCCTTGGGGAAGTACGTGCCCCCGTAGAACGGCTCCCCGGCGGGGGTCAGGAACACCGTCATCGGCCACCCGCCCGAGCCGGTCATCGCCTGCACCGCATCCATGTAGATCGCGTCGACGTCGGGGCGCTCCTCCCTGTCGACCTTGACGCAGACGAACGCCCCGTTCATCGCTGCGGCGACGTCCGGATCCTCGAACGATTCGTGGGCCATGACATGACACCAATGGCACGACGAGTATCCGACCGAGAGGAGGATCGGCGTGTCCCGGGCCGCCGCGGCGGCGAACGCGTCGGATCCCCACGGGTACCAGTCGACGGGATTGTCGCGGTGCTGGCGCAGATAGGGGGACGTCTCCCCGGCGAGTCGGTTCACCAACGGGCGACCCTACCCAGGCCGCGGGCCCCGGCCACCGGGAGACGCCTACCGAAGGTCCTCGGACCCCGCCCGACGGTGTGCCATACTCCGCCGGTCACTCGACACCGGGGAGTCGGTTACCACGTGATCCGCAAGCTTGCTCGCGTCGCCGCGGCCGCGGCGGCAGCTGCCTTGCCATTGTTCGCCGCTGTGGGCGCCGCCCAGGCGACCCCCGCCGGTGACGGCGTCAGCGTCCAGGTCCGCATCCAGGACGAGGACGCGCACGGCGTCAAGCGACCGTTGCCCGACGTCAAGGTTGCGATCCTCGACGCGACCGGTGCCGAGGTGGGCAGCGCGGTCACCGATCAGTCGGGAGTCGCCACCGTCTCCGGGCTGGAGGGCCAGTCCGGATCGGAGTTCGAGATCGTCGTCGACGAGAGCACGCTCGGCGAAGGCGACGTGATCAAGCGCGATCCGCAGACGGGCGAGGAGGGCAACACCCGCAAGGTGACGATCGGCGCGCTCGGCAAGGCGACGAAGAACCTCTTCACCGGCGAAGGGGTGCGCGTCTCCAACTCCAAGCTCGACCAACTCCCCCAACGCATCGTCGATGGCACCCGCCTCGGGTTGGTCATCGCGATCACCTCCGTGGGCTTGTCGTTGATCTTCGGCACGACCGGGTTGACGAACTTCGCCCATGGCGAGATGGTCACCTTCGGGGGGATGACCGCCTTCTTGTTGAACGTGACGGTCGGCATCCCACTGCTCATCGCCGGGCCGATCACCGTCGTGGTCGGTGGGTTCTTCGGCTACTTCCTCGACTGGGGCCTGTGGGGGCGATTGCGCCGCCGGGGCGTCGGGTTGATCTCCCAGATGGTCGTCTCCGTCGGGCTGTCGATCCTCCTGCGCTACTTCTTCCTGTCCCGCTTCGGTGGCCGGACACGCCCGCTCGGCGACTACGCGACCCAGGAGCAGTGGACCTGGTGGAAGGTTGGGATCACCCCGCGCGACCTGTCCACCTCGTTGCTCTCCCTCGCCGTGCTGATCGCGGTCGCCGTCGCTCTCCAGCGCACCCGTTTGGGCAAGGCGACGCGGGCGGTGGCCGACAACGTCGACCTCGCCTCGGCGACGGGGATCGACACCCAGAAGGTGATCCGCCTCGTGTGGTTCCTCGGTGGGGCGCTCGCCGCGCTCGGGGGCATCGTGCGTGCCCTCGACGAACAGGTCGGGTTCGAGATGGGTTCCGTGCTGCTGTTCTTGATGTTCGCCGGGATCACCCTCGGCGGGCTCGGTTCGGCGTACGGAGCGCTCGTCGGGGGGTTCCTCGTCGGTGTCGCGACCGAGGTGTTGACCCTCTGGGTGCCGACGGAGTTGAAGAACGTCCCGCCGTTGCTGGCCTTGATCCTCGTCTTGCTGATCCGTCCGCAAGGCATTCTCGGCAAGAGCGAGCGGATCGGTTGAGGGGGCGACGATGCACTGGATGAGCATCTTCAAGAACACGGCGCACGAGGTCTTCGGGATCAACGCGATCTACTACGCGATCGCCGCCCTCGGGCTCAACGTCCAGTTCGGCTACACCGGACTGCTCAACTTCGGCCAGGCCGGGTTCATGGCCGCGGGGGCCTACGGGATGGGGATGACGTCGCAGTACTACGGGGTGTCGCCGTGGTGGGGGATCGTCTTCGGGATCGTCTACTCGTTGATCCTCGGTGTGCTGATGGGCATCCCCACACTGCGCCTACGCGCCGACTACCTGGCGATCGTGACGATCGCGGTGGCCGAGGTGATCCGGCTGTGTGTCCGCTCGGTCAGCCTCAAGCGCTACTTCGGCGGTTCGGACGGGATCAACCGCTTCGCCTTCCAGTTCGACAGGACGAAGTTCTTCCTCATCGGGTGGATCAAGAACGGCGAGACGTACGGATTCGGCCCGTTCCGCTACGGGGGCCGGGATCTGCGGATGATCATCGTCGGGTGGCTGCTCGTCGCCGTGTTCGCCGTGCTCGTCTGGGCGCTGATGCGCAGCCCGTGGGGCCGGGTGTTGAAGGGGATCCGGGAGGACGAGGACGCGGTGCGCAGCCTGGGCAAGAACGTGTTCGCCTACAAGATGCAGGCTCTGCTCCTCGGCGGGGTGATCGGTTCGTTCGCCGGTGTCGTGTTCTCCATCTCCCGTGGTTCGGTGCAGCCGGACAACTACAGCCGCGACGTGACGTTCTACATCCTCACCGCCCTGGTCCTCGGCGGGGTCGCCAAGGTGACCGGTTCGATCGTCGGGCCGATCCTGTTCTGGATGGTCCTCGCCTTCACCCAATCGTTCCTCAACGACGCCGTCGACGCCCAGGGGCAACTGCACATCCTGGGGATCAAGGTGATCGCCAACACCAGTCAGATCGGGCAGTTCCAGTTGATGCTCGTTGGTGCCGGACTGATGGTGTTGATGATCTATCGCCCGCAAGGGGTGTTCGGCAATCGGGAGGAGATGGCGCTCGATGGACGCTGATCTCCCCACCGCGCCCGACTACCGCGATCTCGCTCGCCGCGCGCTGAGCACCATCGCCCCCGAACCGGGCGTCGCCAAGCCAGATCCGATCCTCGTCGCCGACGGGGTACACCGCAACTTCGGCGGGATCGTCGCCGTCGACGTCGCCCACGCCGAGATCCAACGCCATTCGATCACCGCTTTGATCGGCCCGAACGGCGCGGGGAAGACGACGTTCTTCAACCTCCTCACCGGCTTCGACGAGCCGGACCGGGGGACGTGGTCGTTCGACGGCCAGGAGATCGGCGGGATGCGCTCCTACAAGGTCGCCCGGGCGGGGATGGTGCGCACGTTCCAGTTGACGAAGAGCCTGACGAAGATGTCGGTGATCGACAACATGCTCCTCGGCGCGACCGGGCAAAGGGGGGAGAGCATGTGGCGCGGCCTGTTCCCCTTCCTGTGGCGCGACCAGGAAGCTCAGATCGAGGCCAAGGCGATGGAACTGCTCGCCCGCTTCAAGCTGGACGCGAAGCGCGACGATTACGCTGGCACGTTGTCCGGCGGGCAGCGCAAGCTGCTCGAGATGGCCCGGGCCCTGATGGTCGGGCCGCGCCTGGTGATGCTCGACGAGCCGATGGCCGGCGTCAACCCGGCGCTCAAGCAGAGCCTCAACGACCACATCCGCAGCTTGCGCGATGACGGGATGACGGTGCTCTTCGTCGAGCACGACATGGACATGGTCCACGACATCTCCGACTGGGTGATCGTGATGGCCGAAGGGCGGGTGATCGCCGAGGGGACCCCGGACGACATCTCCTCCAACCCGGCAGTGATCGACGCCTACCTCGGTGCTCACCAGGGCAAGTCGCTGCTCGACGGACCGGCATGATCGACCCCGCGCAGGACCCGAACGACCCCCAGGAGATCTGATGGCGATCCTCGAAGGCCGGCAACTCGTCGCCGGGTACATCCCCGAGGTGAACATCCTCAACGGCTGTGACCTGGTCGTCGCGGACGGTGAGTTCGTCGGGATCATCGGGCCGAACGGCGCGGGGAAGTCGACGTTCCTCAAAGCGGTACTCGGGCTGTGCGCGGTACGCAGCGGGCAGATCGTCTACCGCGGCGAAGACATCACCGGGCACAAGGCTCATCAGCTCGTCTCCCTCGGCGTCGGCTACGTGCCGCAGACGAAGAACGTGTTCCCCAGCTTGACGGTGCTGGAGAACCTGGAGATGGGCTGCTTCCTCAAGCCCTCGTTGTTCGCGGCGCGCTTCGAGTACGTCGCGTCGCTGTTCCCCAAGCTGGGGGAGCGGCGCAGTCAGCGCGCCGGAGCGTTGTCCGGGGGGGAGCGGCAGATGGTCGCGATGGGCCGGGCGTTGATGATGGAACCGGAGATCCTCCTCCTCGACGAACCGTCGGCCGGATTGTCCCCGATGCTCCAAGACGAGGTGTTCATCAACTGCAAGGCGATCAACGAGACCGGTGTGGCGATCCTCATGGTCGAGCAGAACGCTCGTCGCTGCTTGCAGGTCTGCGACCGCGGCTACGTCCTCGACCAGGGCCGTACGGCGTACACGGGGACGGGCCGTCAGCTCCTCGCCGACCCGAACGTGATCGAGCTGTACCTCGGAACGCTGGCCCGGGCGACCGGCGGCTGAACCGTCGCGGTTTCCCCGGACCGGTGCTCGGACGCGGCGGAGCCCGGGGCGAACCCCGGGCTCCGTGATCACGAACGGTGGGAACCGCTCAGGCAGCAGAGATCACTTGCCGCCGTCGAAGTTCTCGCCGACCGCGTTGCTGATCCAACCGTCGACGCCGTACGTCTTCAGGTTCTTCGGGCCGATCCCGTTCTCGACGAGCGTGCGCAAGATACGCGAGGCCTCGTCGAAGGAGACCATCAACAGTGCATCCGGCTTGGCCGCCTTGATCGCCCCGACCTCGGCATCGAAGCTGGACGCCTTGGGGTCGTAGACCTTCGTCGTCACCTTCACGCCGGCGTCCTTCAGCGTCTGCTCGGCGATCGCCGCGAGGCTCGTGCCGTAGGCGTCGTCGAGGGCGAGGATGTACGCGTTCGACGCGCCATCATCGATCGCCAACTGGGCGAGGACGACGCCCTGCAGGGTGTCCGGCGGAGCGTCACGGAAGTACAGGCCCTTCGACGGGTAGTCGGAGAACTTGTTCGACGTGTTCGCCGGGGAGAACTGGACGACACCGGCGGCGACGATCTTGTCGACCACGCTCAGCGACACGGCCGAAGAAGCCGCACCGATGATCGCGTCGACGTTTGCCGCGAGGAGCCGGTCGACGGTTTGGCTGGCCGTGTCCGTGGAGGTATCCCCGGAGTCACCCGCCACGTACTCGACGGGCTTGCCGAGAACGCCACCGGCTGCGTTGATGTCTTCCAGGGCGAGCTCGACGCCGGCGAACTCCGGTGGCCCGAGGAAGGCCAGTGAGCCGGTCTGGGGGAGCAGCGAACCGATCTTCAGCACGCCGTCGCCGGGCCGGGTACCCTCCGCCTTGCGCGGGGGGACCTCGACCGACTTCGGTGAAGCGATCTTCACGTAGGTCGTCTTGTTCTCGCTGCCGTTCGAACCGTCGAGAAGGCGGTTGTTCGGGCCCATCACGAGCACTCCGTAGCTCGCGTCGAGCGGCTCACCATTGCCGTTCATGTTGATCGGCCCGATGATCCCGTCGTAGTCCGGATCACCGCCCTCGTCGATGATCTTCTTGCACGCGGCGAACGACGTGCACTTGGTGCCATCGCGGGTGATGCCGTAGATCTCGTCGGCATAGGCGATGCCGTCGGTCTTGGCCTTCTCCACGGCGAGGGCGATGATGATCGCCGCGTCGTAGGACTCGCCGGCGTAGGTCCAGTCGTTGAGGCCCTTGCCCGACGGGGTCGAGCGGAGGCGCTCTTTGAACTCCGTGCCGAGATCGACGAGTGGGGTGGTCCCCTTGAGGCCTTCCAAGGCTCCCTTGGTCTCGACGCTGCCGCCGCCGGCGGCGGTCGTCCCCGACCCGCCCGCGGTCGTCTCCGTCGCGCCGGCAGTCGTCGCTGCGCCTCCGGCGGTGGTCTCGGTTGCGGCCGCGGTGGTCGAGGCACCCTTGTCGGAGTCGCTGCCGCAGGCACCTGCGAGCATCGACAATCCGACCAGTACTGCGCCGACCCGGCCGACGCGGGTCCCGTGCATGTGCTGTTTCTCCCCCTGTTAGCGGGCCCCGGATGGGGTCCGTTGTCGGTGTGGCTCGCCAGGGTAGGTCTACCGACCGGTAACTGCAAGGATCTGACGGCGTCTGGCTGGTCGGTCGCCGCACCCAGCACCTAGCGTGGATCGGGTCGTGACCGATCCCTTCGAGATCCTCGGTGTGAGCCGTTCGGTCAGCCTCGGTGAGTTGCGCGCCGCGCGCCGCCGGCTGGCGTTCGAGCTCCACCCCGATCGCGGCGGCGACGCTGCTGCGATGCGGGCCCTGAACGCGGCGTTCGACGCCGCAGTCGGCCACCTCACCGGCCGCCGCCCGTTGCCGGAGCCTGCCCCTGCGACCCGACGCGGCCGTCGGCGAGGTGCGGCGGGGGCGGATCGCGGAGCGACGGCGTCTCCGGGCGGAGCGGGGACCGGCGCGGCGCGGACCACCGAGGAGCCGAGACGGCCCCAGCGGGACCACGACATCCCGTCGTTCGTTATCGAAGCCCTGCCGGTGGAGGCCTTCGAGGCCCTCGCCGGCGTGGCGGGGTGGATCGGCGAGGTGCTCGACGACGAGCCGCCCTACCTGCTCGAGGTGCATCTCTTCGAACCGTCGCCGTGCTGGTGCCGGCTCGAGCTCGTTCCCGACGCGGGGGCGAGCACGGTCAGCCTGTTCGTCGCTTCTGATGGCGGGCAGACACCGCCACCGCCGGTCGAAGACGTGCGCGACCTGTGGGTCACGCTGCTCAACCAATGGTGACCCCCGCCCCGCCGACAACTTTGGAGGTTGTCCGGTCCTCACACGGCAACTTCCTCCAAAGTTGGCGGTCGGGCGGTCAGGAGATGCCGTTGAGGGAGACGCTGACCGTCGTCGCCACATCGGCGACGAGGCAGATCCGCCCACCCTGGCCGGGGGTTAGTGTGAGCCGGGTCGAAATCGCCTGCCCTGCCACCGGAGCGTTCAGCGCGGTCCCCGACTCGAGGCCCGCCCGGGAACCGCACGGCCAGGCCGCGGCCTTCCCGCCGGCCGTCGCACTGAGGGTGATCGTCAGGTCGGCGGCGGTCGTCGACGCGGGGATCCCCGGGAAGCCGACGACCTTGACGCCGATGGTCTTGTTTGCCGCCACCGGCCCGGTCGGAGCGAGGACGCGCACGGCTGGGGAGAACACCTTGCCCGGCGTCCTGCTCTGCGGAGCACCCGTCGTCGGCGCGGCGGACGTGGCCGGAGTCGCCTTCGGCGGCTTCGCCCCCTTCGGTGGCGCGTTGGTTGTCGAGGCGATGGTGGTCGTGGTCGTCGCCGCGCTGGTCGTGGTCGTCGCCGCGCTGGTCGTCGGCGTCGTCGACGACGGCGACGAACCGAGTGCTTGACGGGCGACCTTCTCCCCGCACGTGCTCGCCGCGGCGACGACCGGCGTCGGGTCGACAGCCGTGCCCCCGTTCGGGTGGACCTCGAAGTGGAGGTGATTGACGCTCGTGTTCCCGGTGCGACCGACGTAGCCGATCACCGTCCCGGCGCTGACCGGCGCCCCGTGCGGCGCGCCGTCGTCGTAGGCGGAGAGGTGGGCGTAGATGAAGTAGGTGCCGTCCCCCGCGACGAGCTTGACCTGGTTGCCGGCCAGGGAGCCTTGGCTGCGCAGGACTCGTCCCGCCGTCGCCGCATAGACCGGCGTGCCCGCCTTGGCGATGATGTCCACCCCTTGGTGGTGGCGGGCCCCGCCGCGGCCTGCCCCCCAGGTGTTCCCGTACCAGCAGTCGCTGCCCTCGATCGGGACCGAGGCAAGGGCCACTCCCGTGGCCGCCCCGGCGAGTGCTGATCCGGCGACGTCGACCACCCCCGCCGCGCCGAGCAACCCCGCGAGCGCGAGCGCTCTCCACCGAAACGCCATGACCGACCTCCGCCACGAGGTCGCTCACTCCGCCTGGATCGACCTCACATGAAGTATGCGGGCCAGCACTGATAGTGACAAGAACTCAGCGATCATGATCGTCTCAGGATCTCTTGAGGGGTGACCCGCGGTCAGCCGGCGGTTCGTCGCGGTGCAGCGGCTTTCTTGAGGCGATCACGGATCGCGTCACCGAGACCCCCCGGTGGGGGGAGCACGGCGATGATCACGTCGGCTCCCCGGTGGTCCGCAGCGCGCATCGCCGCGTACAGCCCGCGAGCCGCGGCGACGAGGTCGCTCCCGCCGTCGAGCAACTCGGCGCGTCGCCCTTCGGTGTGCAACCGAGCGACTTCGGCGAGACCGGCAACTCGTGACTCGACGAGGTCGACGCGGGCTCGCGGCGCGTAGTGCGAGGCCAGCATCCCCGGCGCGCGGCTCGGTCCGCTCGCCGATTCGGTGGGCGCCCCGAGGATCTCTTCGATCTGGGCGCGGGTGATCCCGCCGGCGCGCAGGACCTGTGGGGGATCGGTCGTCGTGTCGACGATCGTCGACTCGATCCCGACGCTGCACGGGCCTCCGTCGAGGACGATCGCCACCGCCTCGCCGAGGTCCTCGATCACCGCTTCGGCGGTCGTCGGGCTGAGCCGCCCGAAGCGATTGGCCGAGGGTGCGGCGACCCCCCCGCCGAAGCGGGTGAGCAGTTCGTGGGTCAGGGGATGAGACGGGACGCGCAAGCCGACCGTGGTGCGGCCACCGGTGACCGCGTCGAGGACGTGATCGGCGCGGTGCACGATCAGCGTCAGCGGTCCCGGCCAGAACGTCGTGGCCAGCGCGTGCGCGGCGGGGGTGATCGTCGCCGCCCAGTGCTGGAGTTGGACCGGATCAGCGAGGTGGACGATCAGCGGGTGGCCGGTAGGCCGGCCCTTGGCGGCGAAGATCTTGGCCACCGCGGCAGGGTTCGACGCGTCGGCGCCGAGTCCGTAGACGGTCTCGGTGGGGATCGCCACGAGCTTGCCGGCGCGTAGCGCGTCGACGGCGTCGTCGATCGCCTCCCAGCCGCCGAGGCGCGGACCGCTCACCCGGGCAGCGCGCCGAGGAACTCGAGCGTCGCGTCGATGAAGGCGAACGATTCCGGGGTGGCGAAGTGATCGGTGCGGCGGAGCACGACCAAGCGGGCGTCGGGGAGCGCCTCGGCGAGCGGGTCGCCGGGTCCGGCGAAGTCCTGGTCGCCGATGACGACGAGGCAGGGGCAGGTGATCCGGGCCAGATCGGCGGGAGTGATCCCGACCGGGATCCGCTGCATCACCGCGATCAGCGCGTCGATGTCGTTGTCCGGTTGGTCGGCCTGCTGGCGGAAGACGTCGGCGAAGACGTCGTCATCGGGTGCCTCGCCGCGCAGCGCGGCGACGATCCGCTCCGTCGAGCGGTCCTCGCGCAACACGTTCTCCCCGATCCCGGCGAAGACGATCGAGTGGAACCGCTGCGGGTGGCGGGCCGCGGTGTGCAGCAGGGTGATCGCTCCGAGGGAGAAGCCGATGGCGTCGACCGGCTCGTCGGGGAGGGCCTCCACGACACGTGCCGTCAAGTCGGCGTACGCCTCGGGATCGTGCGGCTTGGGGGCGGTTCCGTGCCCCAGCAGGTCGACCCCGATCACCGTCCGCCCAGCGTCCTCGAGCAGCGGGACGAGCGGTGTCGCGGCCCACGTGCGGGCGAACGATCCTGCCCAACCGTGGACCAGGAGCACCGGCGGTGAGCTCATCGGCGGTGACCGTACCGGGTTGCCGCGCCGCGCACCACGACCGGGCCGCCCGGGGGGAACGCGTTGAGCAGCGCCTAGCCTTGGGTGGTCCGTGCCGGGGAGGAGACATTGGATCGATGCGGTTCCTGAACGACGACGCGCCCCCGTTCGAGCTGACCTACTCCGACGTGTTCATGGTCCCCAGCCTCTCCTCGGTTGCCTCCCGGCAGGACGTGGATCTGACCACGCCCGACGGGTTGGGGACGACGATCCCGGTGGTCGTGGCGAACATGACCGCCGTGGCCGGCCGGCGGATGGCGGAGACCGTCGCCCGCCGTGGTGGCCTCGTCGTCCTTCCCCAGGACATCCCCCTCGACGTGATCGAAGCGAACGTCGCCTACGTCAAGAGCCGTCATCCGGTCTACGAGACGCCGATCGAGCTCGACCCGCAGAACACGATCGGTGACGCGCTGAACCTGATCCACAAGCGCTCCCACGGTGCGGTGGTGATCACCACCGGCGGGCGACCGGTGGGGATCTTCACCGAGAGCGATGCGACGGGTTTCGACCGCTTCACCCAACTCCAGCACGTGATGAGCCGGGAGTTGGTGACGATCCCCGAGGGATCCGACCTGGAGCACACCTTCGACGTGCTCGCCAACGAGCGGTTCAGCTTCGCCCCGGTCGTCGACCCTGGCGGTCTGCTCGTCGGGTGCATCACCCGACGTGGCGCGCTGCGCTCAGCGCTCTACCGGCCGGCCCTCGACGCTCACGGCCGGCTGAAGGTCGCTGTCGCCGTGGGGATCAACGGCACACCGGCCAGCAAGGCCAAGGAGCTGGCCGACCTGGGGGTCGACGTGCTCGTCGTCGACACCGCGCACGGTCATCAGGAGAAGATGCTCGACGCGCTGCGCGCCGTGCGCCGAGCCGTCCCCGACGTTCCCCTCGTGGCGGGCAATGTCGTCACCGCCGGGGGAACCCGCGATCTGATCGGAGCCGGGGCGGACATCGTCAAGGTCGGTGTCGGGCCCGGCGCGATGTGCACGACGCGGATGATGACCGGGGTCGGGCGGCCCCAGTTCTCAGCCGTGGTCGAATGCGCCCGCGTCGCCCATGGGTCGGGCCGCCATGTGTGGGCCGACGGTGGGGTCCGCTACCCGCGCGATGTCGCCCTGGCCCTGGCCGCCGGGGCGGACAACGTGATGTTCGGCTCCTGGCTCGCGGGCACCCATGAAAGCGCCGCCGACACGTTGCGCGATGCCGACGGGCGGATGTACAAGGAGAACTTCGGGATGGCCTCGCACCGTGCGGTGAAGACCCGCAACCGTGGCGAGAGCCCCTTCGAACGGGCACGCAAGGAGCTCTTCGAGGAGGGCATCTCCAGCTCGCGGATGTACGTCGATCCTCACCGCCCAGGAGTCGAGGACATCATCGACGAGATCGTCGCCGGCGTCCGTTCGGCGATCACCTACGCCGGAGCGCGCACGATCCCCGAGTTCGCCGAGCGAGCGGTCGTCGGGGTGCAGAGCACCGCCGGTTACGACGAGGGCCGGCCGATGGGGACGAGCTGGTGAGCGCGCCGGACGTGCCCGG
>CAZQEJ010000005.1:29470-35456 GCA_964592165.1 uncultured Ilumatobacteraceae bacterium
CACCCCGCGGTGCGCTCCGAGATGGTCCGGCGCCAGCGGGCCTGGGCCACCGCCCTCGGCGGGGGAGTGCTCGAAGGCCGTGACATCGGCACGGTCGTGTTCCCCGAGGCGCGCCTGAAGGTCTTCCTCACTGCGTCACCCAGCGAACGGGCCCGCCGGCGCGCCGCGCAGGACGGCACGCCGGTCGAGGAGGTCGCCGCCTCGATCGCCCGCCGCGACGAGATCGACTCGACCCGGGCCGAGAGCCCACTGCGCGCCTCATCCGGAGCGGTCGTGGTCGACACCGACGGGCGGACCGTCGAACAGGTCGTCGACGCCGTCGTCGCCCTCCTCGATCGGCCGGTGGGTGAGCGCGACGCCGATCCGGTACTGGTGGAGGAGGAGTCATGACCCGGGTCAAGGCGAAGCTCGCCGGGGCGTCACGCGCCGAGCTGTGGTTCTACGCCTTTGCCCGTGGCCTGTGCGTGATCTTCTGCCGGACGTACTTGCGGATGCGCGTCGAGGGCTTGGACAACGTGCCGAGGAGCGGTCCGTTCATCGTCGCCCCGGTCCACCGCTCGAACATCGACACCCCGATCGTGGCCGTGGTCACCCGCCGGCGGTTGCGCTACATGGGCAAGGACACGCTGTGGAAGCGCCAACCCTTCGCCTGGATGCTCTCCGCCCTCGGGGGGTTCCCCGTGACTCGGGGCACCGCCGACCGGGAGGCGCTGAAGCGTTGCATCGAGGTTCTGCGCGGCGGCGAGCCACTCGTTCTGTTCCCCGAGGGCGAGCGCAAGAGCGGTCCCACCGTCCAACCGCTGTTCGACGGTGCGGCGTTCGTCGCCTCGAAGGCCGGGGCGCCGATCCTGCCGATCGGCATCGCCGGTTCCGAAGGTGTGATGCCCAAGGGCAAGAAGTTCATCTACCCGCGCAAGGTGCGTGTCGTGATCGGTGCGCCGATCGCCGCTCCCGGCAGCGACGGGCGGGCCTCGCGCAACGAGATCCGGGCGACGACCGACGAGTTGCACGCCGAGCTTCAGCGCCTCTTCGACGTGGCCAAGACCCGCCTCTGAGCCGCGTTCGCCCGCTGCTCAGATCGTGAGGTAGGCGCGCAGCGCGGCGGCGAGGAGAGGTGGGTCGTCGCTGCCGCACAGCTCGCGGGCGGAGTGCATCGACAGCTGGGGGACGCCGACGTCGACGGTCTCGATCCCCAGCCGTGTCGCACTGAGCGGGCCGATCGTCGACCCGCAGGGCATGGTGTTGCGGGAGACGAACTGTTGGACGGGCACGCCCGCCGTGGCACAGGCTCGGGCGAACAGCGCGGCGGTCGTCGCCGACGTCGCGTAGCGCTGGTTCGAGTTGAGCTTGATCGCCGGGCCGCCGTTGACCACCGGGCGGTGCGCGGGGTCGTGACGATCGACGTAGTTCGGGTGCACCGCGTGGGCGTTGTCCGCCGAGACGCAGGTGCTCGCAGCGAACGCCCGCCAGGTGTCCTCCCGGTTCGTCCCGTTCCCGGCGATCCTCCACAGGACGGTCTCGAGCAACGGTCCGGCCGCCCCGGTCGTGCTCGCCGAACCGACCTCCTCGTGGTCGAACAGGGCGATGACCTGCGACTGGGGTGCATCCTGGGCGGTGAGCAGGGCGACGGTCGCCGCCCAGCAGGAGACCTGATTGTCCAGCCGGCCGGAGGCGAACAACGTGCGGTCGGCGCCGAGGCGGCCGGCCGGGGCGACGTCGAACAGCTGCAGTTCCCAGGCGGCCACGTCGATCGCGTGCCAGCCGAGGCGATCGGCGACCCACGAACGGAACTCGTCGGGGTGCCCGCTGCCCGTACCCCACACCGGGGTGAGGTGTTGCTGCTTGTCGAGCAGCAGGCCTTTGTCGTTGACCTCCCGGTCGAGATGGATGGCCAGTTGGGGGACACGGGCGATCGGTTCGTTGACCGCGAGCAGGGAGCTCGTCCCGTCAGCGGCGACGACCCGCCCGGCGACCCCCAGGTCGCGGTCCAGCCAGGAGTTGAGCAGCGGCCCGCCGTAGACCTCGACGCCGAGCTGGCGCCAGCCGAGCGTGGCCGAATCGGGGGACGGCTTGATCCGTAGGCCCGGCGAGTCGGTGTGCGCGCCAACGATGCGGAACCCTGGCGCGGCGCCCCGTCGCCAGGCGACGAGCGCGCCGCCGCGGCGGATGAAGGCGGCCTCGACCGGCTCCCACGCTTCGGTCTCGGTGAGCTCGACGAAGCCGCCGGTGCGCAGCATCGACGCGCTCGATCGTGCCGCGTGGAACGGTGACGGCGAGGCGTCGAGGAAGGCGGCGAGCGATTCGATCGCCGGCGTGGCGGGGATCATCGAAGGGTCGGCACTCATCGCTCATCGGGGACTGCGGCCCCGCACGGCGGTGCCGTACGCCCCGTCGCCGCCCGGCTCCCTGGCGGTCGCGCGGTCGGCATTCGCCCGCTGCGCTCGCTCATCGGCGGTGCAACTCGATCAGCAGACCGGTCCCGCGCAGGTGGGCGGTCTCGTTGACGGTGTGCAGCGAACGCTGTCCGGCGGGCGAGACGAGCACCCGGTGGATCGACGTGTACTCCGGGTAGAAGAACGCGCTTGCCGGGCCGAGACCGAGAACGTCGGCGAGGTAGAGGTTGATCACCATCCCGTGGCACACGGCGACGACCGTTTGGGAGCGGTGAGCACGGGCGATCCCGTCGAGCGCGCCGACGACGCGCTGGGCGCAGGCCTCGATCGGTTCCCCCCCGGCCGTCTCGCCGTTGACCAGCGCCGTCCAGCGCGGGTCGGCGGATGCCTTCATCTCCTCCACCGGGACATAGCCCGCGGTGCCGTCGTCCCACTCGGCGATCCCGGGGACCTCGGTCAGCGGCAGCTGGAGCCGTTCGGCGAGCGGCTGCGCGCTCTGGCGGGCGCGGCGCAGGGGGGAGGTGTACAGGGCGTCGATGCGTTCGGCAGCGAGGTAGTCGGCGAGCAGCTTGGCCTGCGCATGGCCAACGTCGGCGAGCTCGGGATCGTTGCCCGCCGCGGGGCGGTCGTCGCGCTGGGGCAGCGCATGGCGGACGAGGAGCAGTTCCATCGGTGCCGATGTTGCCATTCCCTGGCCCGGGCGGCCGAGCAGGCGCCGCTGGTGGGCCTGGACGGTGAGGTGACCGGCTGCGAGCGGTGATGACGCGGTACAACATGGTCGTGGAATCGCGCACCAAGATCGTTGCCACCCTCGGGCCGGCGAGCGAGGAGCCCGGCGCGCTCGCCGAGATGCTGCGCGCCGGCGTCGACGTCGTGCGGGTCAATCTCTCCCACGGCGACCTCGACGAGCACGTGGAGCGGATCGATCTCGTCCGGCGGACCGCGCAGCAACTGGGTCTGACGATCGGTGTGCTGGCCGACCTCCCCGGACCGAAGGTCCGCACCGGGCGCTTCGCCGAAGGTGGGGTCGTCCTCGCCGCGGGGGACTACGTCCGCCTCGCGCCGGGTGAAGGCCCGAGCGACGCGCAACTGATCACCGTCGACTACCCGAGCCTGCTCGACGATGTCCGCCCCGGGGACAGCATCGTCATCGGTGACGGAGCGATCAGCATGCACGTCGCGCACGCCGCGGTAGGGGAGATCGGCGCGGTCGTCGTCACCGGCGGGAAGGTCCAGGGTCGCCCGGGGGTGCACCTGCCCGCGGAGCGGCTGCGTCTCGCTGCTCCCACGCCCCACGACCTGCAGTTGGCCGCGGCGATGACCGAGGTGGGCGTCGACTTCCTCGCCGTGTCGTTCGTCCGCTGCGCCGAAGACCTCCACTCCGTGCGCCAGGTGACCGGGGACGACGGTCCGCGGCTGGTCGCCAAGATCGAGACCGCTCCCGCAGTCGGGAACCTCGCCGAGATCCTCGCCGCGACCGACGCGGTGATGGTCGCCCGTGGCGACCTCGGCATCGAGTGTCCCTTGGAGGACCTGCCCCACCTGCAGAAGCAGATCATCCGGTCCTGTGTCGAGGCGGGGGTCCCGGTGATCACCGCGACGCAGATGTTGGAGAGCATGATCACCTCGCCCTCCCCGACGCGGGCGGAGATCACCGACGTGGCCAACGCGGTCTTCGACGGCACCGACGCGGTGATGCTCTCCGGGGAGACGGCGATCGGCAGCGATCCGGCGCTCGTGGTCCGTACGATGCAACGGATCGCCGCACGCGCCGAGATCGAGGCGGACTACGGGCAGTGGGGTGCCCGTCTCGGGCGGGTCGTGCGCAACGACCTGCCGTCCGGTCCGGAGCGGACGACGATGGCGATCACCCATGCCGCGTTCCAGGCCGCGGCAGACATCGGCGTCGCGGCGATCCTGTGCTGCACGCGCAGCGGCCGCACGGCGCGGGCGATGTCCAGCTTCCGTCCCGGAGCGCGCCTCGTCGGGCTGAGCCCCGACGCCGCCTCGGCGCGTGCCCTGACCGTGTCGTGGGGGGTCCACCCGATGGTCGTCGACACGTACCACTCGACCGACGAGCTCGTCTGGTTCGCCGTCGAGCGTGCCGTCGCTGACGGCGTCGTGCGCTCCGGGCAGGACGTCCTCGTCCTCGCCGGCGCCCCCGATCGGCCGTCGCGGGCGGCGACCGACGTGCTGCGCGTCGTGACCGTCGGATGACGGTGGGACTGGGGGAGGGGTTCACGGTCTCCGGCCCGCCCGGTGCCCGCCCGATCGTCCTCGTCCACGGGGCGATGGACCGCGCCACGGGGATGGCCAAGCTCGCTCGCAAGCTCGACGACCGCTACCGGGTCTACCGGTTCGATCGCCGTGGCTACGCCCACCGGGTGACCCATCCCGGCCCGTTCACGGTCGCCGGCAACGTCGACGACGTGTGCGCGATCCTCGCCACCGTGACCCCCGGCTCGCCGCCGCCGGTGGTCGTCGGGCACAGCATGGGCGGGGTGATCGCCCTCGCCGCCGCGGCGTGGCACCCGGATCTCGTCGCCGGGGTGGTCGTGTTCGAACCACCGTTGCCGTGGATCGAGTGGTGGCCGGCGACGAGCGCGAGTGCGGAGGCCCGGGCCGTGGCGACCGATCCGGCGGAGGCCGCGGAGCGCTTCATGCGCCGGCTGATCGGCGACGCGCGCTGGGAGGGTCTCCCCCAAAGGACGCGTCAGATCCGCCGGCGGGAGGGCGTCGCCCTCAGCGCCGAGCTCGCCGACCTCGTCCACCGCCCGTTCGAGTTCGCCGACGTACGTTGCCCGGTCGTCGTCGGAGCGAGCGAAGCCGCCCGCGCTCATCATCGGCGGGCCACGACGTTGCTCGCCGCCGAGCTTCCCGACGCCCGCTTGGTGACGCTCGCCGGTACAGCGCACGACGCGCACGCGAGTGCCCCGGGAGCGTTCGTCTCCGAGTTGATCGAGCCCCTCGTCCGCCGCCTCGACGCATCCGCGGCGAGCTCGGTCAGCGAAGGTTGAGATCGACTTCCTTGCCGAAGAACGTGCACGTCGCCGACGGCACGGCGAGCGGGTCGCGCTCCGCCTCGGCCTTGACCTTGTCCACGCAGTCGGCGACGTTGGCTCGCTGCGTCCACACGCCGAGCCCGAGGCAGATCATCACGACCACGCTGATCGCCTTGTGCGTGACGGTCTTGGTCACCTTGAGCGCCAGCCCCCCGAGGAGGAGGATCGCGGCGAGGACGCCGAGGCCGATGTTCTTGGCCATGTCGACGGAAAGTGCGAGCACACCGGCACTGTACGCGGCGAGGCGGACGCGTGGCGGTCGCCCCAGGTGGGTCGTTCAACCTCCCCGCTGGGCACTGTGCTGAGCGTGGCGTGCGGGGCGATCCTCACCGGTGGGGCGAGCCGGAGGATGGGCCGGGACAAGGCATTCGTCGAGATCGGCGGTCAACCGATGGTCGCCCGTGTTGCGGCCGCGCTGCGCGGCGCAGGGATCGACCCTGTGGCGGGCGTCGGTGGGGATGGCCGGCGCCTGTCGCACCTCGGCCTCGGGCACCTGCCGGATCGATGGCCCGGGGAGGGCCCGCTCGGGGG
>CAZQEJ010000005.1:35556-48576 GCA_964592165.1 uncultured Ilumatobacteraceae bacterium
TCGGTAGCGTGACGGTGATGTTCGTCCTGCGTGAAGTGACCGTCGATGCCTTGGCCGGCGCCCTCGCTGGGGGGGCGCCGCTGTTCGACGTCCGTGAACCCGACGAGTACGGCGCGGGTCATGTCGAGGGAGCGGTGCTCGTCCCCCTCGCCGACGTACCGGAGCGCCTCGGCGAGTTCCCCACGAACGTCGAGATCTACGTGATCTGCCGCAGCGGGGCGCGCAGCGGCCGGGCGTGCGAGGTGCTCGCCGCGGCGGGGGTCGAGGCGATCAACGTCGCTGGGGGGACGAACGGCTGGATCGACAGTGGCCGGCAGGTCGTCACCGGCGGGCTGCCCGACTGAGTGGTGGGAGGATGACCTACCGTGTCGTCCGCTCGAGCGGGGAGCTGAGCGAACTCGTCGACGCGTTGCTCGACGAGCCGCGGTACGCGCTCGACACCGAGTTCCATCGCGAACGCACCTACTACCCGCGGCTCGCCCTCGTGCAACTCGCCTGGAGCGAGGGGATCGCCCTCGTCGATCCGCTCGGCAGCGACGTCTCGGAGCTGGCCCGCCTCCTCGACGGGCCGGGTCTCGCCGTCGTCCATGCCGCTCAACAGGATCTCGAGGTCCTCGCCCATGCGTGTGGCACCGTGCCCCGGCGGTTGTTCGACACCCAGCTGGCGACCGGCTTCCTCGGCTACTCGACGCCGTCGCTGGCCAACCTGGTGCACGGTGAACTGAAGATCGCGTTGCCCAAGGGTGACCGCCTGACCGATTGGTTGCACCGCCCGCTGAGCGCGGCCCAGCTCGACTACGCCGCCTCCGACGTCGAGCACCTGCTCGTGCTCCACGACCTGATCACCGACCAGCTCGGAAGCAGCGGTCGGTTGGGGTGGGCGGAGGAGGCATGCGAGGAATTGCGCTCCCGTCCCCAGGGTGGGGCGGTCCCGGAGAACGCGTGGCTGAAGTTGAAAGAGGCGCGCAGCCTGAAGCCGCGCAGCCGGGGTGTCGCCCGGGCGGTTGCCGCGTGGCGCGAGCGGCGAGCGGCGACGCTCGACCAACCGACGCGCCAGGTGCTCCCCGACCTCGCCCTGCTGGGCATCGCCCAGAAGGCGCCGCGGACCCTCGGTGAGCTCGATGCGTCACGCGGCGTCGACGACAGGCACACCCGTGGCTCGGTCGGCAAGGAGCTCCTCGCCGCGGTCGCCGAGGGGCTGGCCCACCCGGTCGAGCTTCCCCGCGCCGAGACCGACGAGCTCGACCGGCACCTGCGCCCCGCGGTCACGCTCGTGTCCGCGTGGGTCAGCGAGATCGCCCGCCGGGAGCGGGTCGACAACGGCCTGCTGGCGACGCGCAGCGACCTCGTCGCCTTCTTGCGCGGCGATGACGAGGCCCGGCTGCGTCACGGGTGGCGGGCCGAACTGGTCGGTGACGAGCTCGGCCAGCTCGTCGACGGCACAGCCGCCCTCGCCTTCGACGGCAAAGGTGGGCTGCGTCTGCTGCCCGCCGGGTGAGCCGGCCGCGCCCGGCGCGGATCAGGCGCGCACGACGCGGCGTAGCTTGGCCCACAGTTGATCGAACGCCTCGGTCACGTCGTGAGCCCGAGCCCCGTAGGCGTGGATCGGGCTGCGCTCGCCGAGGGCTTGGTTGACGATCACGCGCTGGGGCACCGGGGGCTTCCACACGGCGCGCTTGCCGACGATCCGGCCCAACTCCTCGAAGCGCCGCTCCGCTTCGAGGGAGATCCCGGGAACGCGGTTGACGATCACGCCGGCCAGGTCGAGACCCGGGTTGTACTCGTCCCAGACGAAGTCGACGAGATCGGCGATGGCGGCGATGCCGCGCAGGCCGAGCACCGCCGGTTCGACGACGATCACCGCGTGGTCCGCGGCGGACAGGGCGTTGATCGTCAGGTTGCCCAGCGACGGGGGGCAGTCGAGGAGGATCGCGTCGTATTCGCCGGCTCCTTCCAGCGCGCTGCGCAACTTGAGCGCGGTGCGCCGGTCCGGGGAGTGGTCGCGACCCTGCAGGCGGCTGCTCGCGGGGACGAGATCGATGTTCTCCCCCCAGGCCGAGGTCACGACCGCACCTTCCAGCGAGCCGCGGGCGAGGACCTCCGCGCTGGAGTGCTCGACGGTTGCCGGGTCGACGCCGAGAACCCACGTGCTCGCCCCTTGGGGGTCGAGGTCGACGACGAGGAGCCGGGCGCCTGCGGCCCAGCCGGCCGACGCGAGGCCGAGGGTCACGGTGGTCTTGCCGACCCCACCTTTCTGGTTGACGAAGGCGACGGTGCGTCCCATGCCCCGTCACTCTGTCACGCGCCGCTCAGGGCAGGCACCCGAGTGATCGGCGCCCCGCCCCCGGGCGCGATCCGTGCCCTGACGGTTCGGGCCCATCGCCCCAGCGTAGAGCCACCTCATGGGGGCCGATGCCGCCCGCGGCGGGCCAACGCCGGTAGACTTGTTGCCAATGCAAACTCTCTAGGTTCGGAGCCCTGCCGTGAAGAAGGGTCGTCATCGTCGCTTCGAAGAGGCGCGAAAGTTGAAGCAGTCGGGTCCGGGTGCGTTTGACCTGGGCTTGGGTGGCGGCGGCCACCAGGATTCCTCGGAGGACGACGAATACGCCGCCCTGGCACAGAAGTATGGTGTCACCTTCGACGAGGACGACGACGACGACGACTGATCGGCAGGTGCCGGTGGGCGCCTGTTGCGGTGGCCGCGAACCTGGCGGAGAAGAACTCCCCGGCTCGGATCTCTTGTGGCCCAGCGCGCCCTGCGCACCGTCGCCATAGTCGCCCACGTCGCCCCTGGCACGACCACCCTCGTCGACGCCCTGCTGCGCGCCACAGGGGTGTTCGCCGCTCATCAGGCGGTCGTCGAACGGGTCATGGACTCCGACGACCAAGAGCGCGAGCGGGGGATCACGATCCTCGCCAAGGCCGCGCAGGTCACCTGGCGGGGCGTGACGATCAATCTCGTCGACACTCCCGGTCACGCCGACTTCGGCGGCGAGGTGGAGCGCGCCTTGGCCCTCGTCGACGGCGTCTTGCTGCTCGTCGACGCGAGCGAGGGCCCGCTCCCGCAGACCCGTTACGTGCTGTCCAAGGCGCTTGCCGCCGATCTCCCGGCGATCGTCGTGATCAACAAGGTCGACCGGGCCGATTCCCGCGCCGACGAGGTGCTCGACGAGGTCGAGCACCTCTTCTTGGATCTCGCCCACGGCGACCACCAACTCGCCTTCCCGGTGATCTCGGCGATCGCCCGCGACGGGCGGGCGACGAAGGGAGTCGGGGTGCCCGGCCCGGAAGCCGATCTCGTCCCCCTCCTCGACGCGATCCTCGACACGGTTCCCGAGCCGGACGCCGACCCGGACGCTCCGCTGCAAGCGCTGGTGACCAACCTCGATGCGTCCGACTACCTCGGCCGGTTGGCCATTGGGCGGGTCGCCGCGGGGACCCTGCGCAAGGGAGAGCAGGTCGCGGTGTGCCAGGTCGGCGACCAGGACGAGGGCGGCTCGCCGACCCGCCGCCGGTTGTCCCAGTTGTTCGCCTTCCGCGGCATCGGCCGGGAGGAGGTCGACGAGGTGCGCGCCGGCGATCTGTTCATCGTCGCCGGGATCCCCGAGGTGGAGGTCGGGGACACGATCGCCGCCGCCGACAAGCCCGTGGCCCTGCCCCGGCTGACCGTCGACGAGCCGGTGCTGAAGATGAGCTTCGGGGTGAACACGTCCCCGTTCGCCGGGCGTGCGGGCAAGTTCCTGACCAGCCGTCACCTGCGCGAGCGGCTCAACCGGGAGATCCTCGGCAACGTCTCGATCAAGATCACCGAGACCGCGTCACCGGAGGTGATCGACGTCGCCGGGCGTGGCGAGTTGCAACTGGCCGTGCTGATCGAGAACATGCGCCGGGAGGGGTACGAGCTGCAGGTCAGCCGGCCGGAGGTGATCACCAAGTCGATCGACGGGAAGCGCCACGAACCGCTCGAGCGGGGCACGTGCGACGTGCCCGACGAGTTCGTCGGCACCGTCACCCAGGCGCTCGCTCCGCGCAAGGGGCGGATCGTCGATCTGCGTCCCGGCGATCCGGGCCGGACCGTGCTCACCTTCGAAGCCCCGTCGCGCGGTTTGATCGGATTCCGCTCGTTGCTCCTCACCGCGACCCGTGGCACCGCTCTCGTCCACCAGCACCACGCTGGGTGGATGCCCTGGGCGGGGGATCTGCCCCACCGCAGCGGTGGGGCGATGGTCGCCGACCGGATCGGTCAGGTCACCGCCTACGCGCTGGACAACCTGCAGATGCGCGGCACGTTGTTCGTCGCTCCCGGTGACGACGTGTACGAGGGGATGGTCGTCGGGGAGAACGCGCGCACCGAGGAGATGGTCGTCAACGCGGTGCGAGCCAAGGAGAAGACGAACATCCGGACCCACAGTCACGACGAGGCGGTCAAGCTCGCCGCTCCCATCGTGCACACCCTGGAGACGGCGATCGAGTGGATCGCGGCCGACGAGCTGGTCGAGGTCACCCCGGCGGCGATCCGGATCCGCAAGCGCCACCTCGGTCTGGAGGAGCGGCGCAAGGCCAACCGCCGCGGTTGACGCGCGGCGCGCTCAGCGGCGGCGAACTGCTGGGTGGGGGATCGGCGTGCCGCGCCGGACCGACGCCTCGAGCTGATCGACGAGGAGGGCGTAGACCTCGTCCCCCGTGTACTCGGTGATCTCCTCACGCAAGGCGCGATACACCGGTTCGCTGCCGACGAATGCCTCGGGGCCCTCCGTGCACCACCAGTGGAACTCGGCGCCGCCTTCCCCCCAGTCGCGGCGCTTCCATTCGCGCAGGATGGAGGTCACGTAGCCGTAGTCGTCGGTCCGCTCCTCCAGGCGCAAAGGGAGCTGCCAGCACACGTCCGGCTTCGCGTCCATCGGCCGTTCGCCGCGGGTGAGAGCGCCGGCGTGCAGGGCGCAGCCCGCCCCGCCGGGGAACCCGGGCCGGTTGAGGAAGATGCACGCGCCGTCGATGAGGCGGGTCACCCGCGCCCCGCCGGCGTCGGTGGTGAACATCCCGTTGCGCAACGCCTCGGCGCGGAACTGCCACTCGTCGTCGCCGAGGCGAGCGGCGTGCGCCGCGGTCGTCGCCTCGTCGTCGGCGTCGACGAGATGCGCCCCGTAGCTGCAGCACCCCTGCTCCAGTTCGGGTGCCGGGCCGGTGAGCACGCCGAGGCACCCCCGGCCGTAGATGCAGGTCCACGACGAGGTGAGGAACGTCGCGTCGAACACCCAGGTGCGTTGCTCGCCGGGATCTTCGAAGGAGATCCACTCGTGCAGATCGGTGGGCGCGTCGGTGTCCTTCATCCGGGCGGCGACCCTACCCGGCCGGCTCCGCGGTGAGGCCAGGTGCACGCCGGGAGGCGAGCGAGGCGAGCCACGCGCCGCCGAGCAGGACGGCGCAGCCGACGACCTCGAGGAGATGCACCGGTTCACCGGCGATGACCGTTCCGATGGCGAAGGCGAACCCCGCTTCGAGATAGGTGACCATCGAGCTGCGTGTGGGCCCGACGTGCGCGGTGAGGTTGAGCAACAAGACGAAGGCGATCGCCGTGCCGCCCACCCCGAGGAGCAGGTTGGCGACGATCGACGAAGCTCCCCACGTGCTCGATCGCAGCCCGACGACCGCGTAGGGGATCGTCAACGGGACCGACGCGAGCAGGGCACGCCAGAACACGGGGGCCGCGCCGTAGCGATCGACGAGTGGGACGGCGACGACGAACGCCACCGCGTAGCACACGCAGGCGGCGAGGACGAGGACCACGCCGAGCGCGCTGCTCGACCCGTCGCGCAGAGCGCGCAAGCCGAGCAGGGTGATGCCCAGCGCCCCGACGCCGATCCCCACGACGTGGATCGGCGCCGGCAGGTGGCGGTGCACCGCGGCGACGATCAGCGCGGTGAACACCGGTACGGAAGCCCCGAGCATCCCGGCTAGCCCGGAGGAGATGTGCTGCTGGGCAAGGGGGTAGAGCGTCATCGGCAACGCCAACCAGAGAACGGCCAGGGCGGCGATGGCGGGCAGGTCGCGCCGGTCGACAGCGGCGCGCGCCGGTCGGTAGGCGCTCATCGCCAGTGCACCGGCAGCGATCCGGACGAACGCGACGACGGCGGGGTGGTGGTGGACGAGGGACTTGGCGATGAGGAAGAACGACGCTCCCCAGATCAGCGCTGCGCCGAGCATGAACGCGTGGTCGACGGGCCGGAACGCCTCGTCGTAGCGGTGCCCGCCCGCCGGCGCCTGGCGCTGCACACCTGTGTCGACCATCGCCAGCAGTGTGCCCGCTCGGCGGGCCCGATCCGTTGCTCGGCCAGCACGTTGGTCCCGGGCCGGTGGCATGTGGCGGTACGGTGCCAAGCGTGACGATCGACGACGCGCTGGTCGAGGAGTTGCGTGCCGTGCTCGATCCGGAACGGGTCCGGCTCGGGCCGAGCGAGCTGGCCCTGTACCGCCGCGACGCGTCGAACATCGACGGCCAGGCCGGCGTCGTCTGCTTCCCGCTGACCTCGGCGGAGGTGCGCGAGTGCGTCCTCGCCGCCAACCGGCACGGTCGCCCGTTCGTCGCCCGGGGTTCGGGCACCGGTCTCGCCGGTGGGGCGACGCCGCTCGACGGGGCACTCGTCATCGTCACGACGAAGATGAACCGGGTCGTCTCCGTCGATCCGGTCAACCGCCTCGCCTGGGTCGAGCCGGGGGTCCTCAACCTGGATCTCAGCCGGGCGATGGCCGTCCACGGCCTGCACTTCGCTCCCGATCCCTCCAGTCAGCAGTCCTGCTCCGTCGGCGGCAACGTGGCGAACAACTCCGGCGGGCCGCACTGCCTGGCCGACGGGGTGACCGCGACGCACATCCTCGCCGTGGAGGTCGTCTTGCCCGACGGGACGATGGCCATCTTCGGCGGGGAGGACCCCGAGCCGGACGGGCTCGACCTGCGCGGCGTGTTCGTCGGCAGCGAGGGGATGTTCGGCATCGCCACCAAGATCTGCGTCCGCTTGACCCAGGACCCGCCCGCCGTACGCACGATGCTCCTCGACTTCGCCCGTGTCGCCGACGGGACGGCGACCGTCTCGGCGGTCATCGCCGCGGGGATCGTCCCTGCCGCGCTGGAGATGATGGACCAGCTCTGCGTGAAAGCGGTGGAGGAGTACATCCACGCCGGGCTCCCGGTGGAGGCGGCCGCGGTCCTCCTCGTGGAGATCACCGGTCTGCCCCACGCGCTCGCCGAGCAGGTCGCCCGGATCGAGGCGATCGGGCGGGAGCACGGCGCAGGGACGATCCGGGTCGCCGCCGACGAGGCCGAACGGGCCTTGCTCTGGAAGGGGCGCAAGACCGCGTTCGGCGCGGTCGCCCGGATCAAGCCGAACTACTACCTGCACGACACCGTCGTCCCCCGCCGGGAGCTGACCGGGGTGCTGGCCAAGGTCTACGAGATCGCCGAACGCCACGACCTGTTGGTGATGAACGTGTTCCACGCCGGGGACGGCAACCTCCACCCGCTGCTCGTGTTCGACGGCCGGGAGCCCGGCGTGTGGCAACGGGTACACGACGCCGGGGCGGAGATCGTCGCCGCCAGCGTCGCCGCCGGGGGCGTGCTCTCCGGGGAGCACGGCATCGGCCTGGAGAAGCGCGACTACATGCCCCTGCTGTTCGACGAGCCGAGCCTCGCCGCCCAGGAGGCGCTGCGCGCCGCGTTCGACCCGGCCCGCATCGCCAACCCGGGCAAGGTCCTGCCCAGCCCGCCGCGCTGCGCCGAGGTCCACCAGCACGTCCCCGAGGGCGCATGGATCTGAGCGCGTTCGCCGAAGAGGTCGGCAGCACCGGCCCGGTCGGGGTCACGGGGCAGGGGACGCGCGGCGGTGCCCGCCCTGGGGTGCGCGTCGTCACCGCTCCGGCCGGCGTGCAGTGGTTCCAGCCCGACGAGATGACCGTCTGCTGCGGTGCGGGCACCCCGGTCGCCGAGCTCGCCGCGGCGCTCGCCGTCCACGGTCAGGGCGTCGCCCTCCCGAGCGGCGGAACCGTCGGTGGGGCGCTCGCCGCGGGGCGCTCGGCGATCACCCGCCTCGGCCACGGGCCGGTGCGCGACACGCTGCTCCAGGCGCGCTACGTGTCCGCGGCCGGGGAGGTGGTCACGGCCGGTGGTCCGACGGTGAAGAACGTGACCGGCTTCGACGTGTGCCGCCTGCTCGTCGGCTCGTGGGGGACGCTGGGGATCATCGGCGAGGTCATCGTGCGCACCCGCCCCCTGCCTCCGGCGGGGGGGTGGTACATCGCTCCCCCCGACACCGACCCGACGATGTTGCTCGGCGCGCTGTACCGGCCGGTGGCGATCCTCTGGGACGGGACGACGAGCTGGGTCCGCCTCGAAGGCGACCCGGCCGACATCGCCGAGCAGGCCACGTCGTGCCAGCTGCAACCGACCGACGGCCCACCTTCGCTCCCCACCGGGGGGAGGTGGTCGGTGCCGCCGGCGGCCATCCCGGCGCTCGGGCGCAGCGCGCCGTTCGTCGCCGAGATCGGGGTGGGCATCGTCCACCACAGCGAGCCGCCCGTGGTGCGGATGATGGCTCCCGCGGTGGCCACCGTCCACCGGCGGATCAAGGCTGCCCTCGATCCGGAGGATCGTTTCGGGCCGCTGCCGGTGCGCTGAGCCGGCGCACGGTTTGCATCGGTCGCGTCGATCGGTTTGCATTCCCGCAGGCCATCACCTCGGGGGTGCATCGTGACCGACCTCGCGCCGGCGATCAACGTTCTCGACCCGCAGTTCTACGTCGACCCGTGGGACGCGTACCGCTGGATGCGGGAGAACGCCCCCGTCTACTGGGACCCGGTGCAGAAGATCTGGGCGATCTCCCGGCACGAGGACATCCTCGCCGTCGAGCGCAACCCCGGCCTGTACACGTCGTCGAAGGGGTCCCGGCCGCTGACCGACCAGAGCGCCGACCAGTCGATGATCAACCTCGACGACCCGGTGCACCACGAACAACGCTCGATGGTCTCCCGCCGGTTCACCCCGAGCGGGGTGCCCCGCTTCGTCGACCCGGTGCAGGCCAAGGTGACCGAGATCCTCGACGCGGTCACGCCGCTCGGGGAGTGCGAGGCTGTGGAGGCGATCGCCTCCCGCCTGCCGGCGATGATGATCGCCGACGTGCTCGGCTACCCATCAGAGATGTGGCCCGAAGTCCGCCGCTGGTCGGAGGAGACGATGTACCTCGCTGGGCAGACGTCCCCGGCGGGTGCACCGCAGCCGTACTACCCGCAGATGCAGGCCGTCGTCGGCGACTTCGCCGCGGCGACGATGGAGATCGTCGCCGCCCGGCGGGTCGAGCCGCGCGACGACCTGATCTCGATCTGGGCCAACGCCGAGGGGTGGGACATCCCCAAGATCCTCGCCGAGACGCTGCTCGTCCTCGACGGGGGAGCGGAGACGACACGCACCTTGATCGGGGCGACGATCCGTGAGCTCGCCCTGCGCCCGGATCAGCGTCAGCTGCTCCTCGACCGGCCCGAGCTGCTGGACGACACTGCGGTGGAGGAGTTCCTCCGCTGGGTGTCTCCGGTGGTCAACATGCGCCGCACAGCGACCGCCGACCACGAGCTGCACGGCCAGCAGATCCGCGCCGGGGACGAGTTGCTCCTGCTCTACGCCTCGGCGAACCGCGACCCGCGGGTGTTCGACGATCCGGACCGCTTCGACGTGACCCGTTCCCCGAACCGGCACGTCGCCTTCGGCTTCGGGCCGCACTTCTGCATGGGGACCCAGCTCGCCCGGATGGAGATCCGCACCCTGTTCCGGGAGATGCTCCGGCGGATGCCGGACTGGACCCTCGTCGACCCCGACGAGCCGCAGATCGTCCCGGCGACGTTCGCCCGGGCCTACGACAAGGTGCGCATCCGCTTCACCCCGTCACCGGCTCTCGGCACCCAGGGGTAGCGCCCGCCTTCAGAGGACCTTGCGGACGAGCTTCTCCTTCCACGACCGGTACGGCGGGTAGAGCACCGCTGGGTCGGGGCGGAGCCCCTTGTCGAGTACCGGCTTGCGGTGGGTGAACGTCGTGAACCCGGCTTCACCGTGGTACGAGCCCATCCCGCTCGCCCCGATCCCGCCGAAGGGGAGCTCGACCGCCGCGGCGTGGAGCAGCGTCGCGTTGATCACCACCCCGCCGGCGGTCGTCCGCTCGACGACCCGTTCGGCGCGCGCCGCGTCGCGGGAGAACACGTACAACGACAACGGATGTGGACGATCGTTGACGAACCGGACTGCGGCATCGGCATCGGGCACGCTGAGCACCGGCAGGATCGGGCCGAAGATCTCCTCCTGCATCACCGCCGAATCGGGGGACACCCCGGCGAGGATGGTCGGGGGGAAGTAGCGGGTCGAGCGGTCACCGGTCCCGCCGCTGACGACGGTCTCGAACCCGCCGGCGGCAAGGAGCCCGCTCAGCCGGTCGAAATGCCGGGCGTTGATGATCCGCCCGTAGTCCGCGCTCGCCGCCGGATCGTCGCCGTAGAACGAGGTGATCGTGCGCGCCAGCGCGTCGAGCAGGTCGCCTTCGGCTGCTTGCTCGACGAGCACGTAGTCGGGGGCGATGCACGTCTGGCCGGCGTTGAGCAGCTTGCCCCACACGATCCGCCGCGCGCTGACCTCGATCTCCGCGTCGGCGAGGACGATCGCCGGACTCTTGCCGCCGAGCTCGAGGGTCACCGGGGTGAGGTGCTTGGCCGCCGCCTCGAGGACGATCCGCCCGACGGTGCCGTTGCCCGTGTAGAGGATGTGGTCGAAGCGCTCGGCGAGCAGAGCGGTCGTCTCCGCCGGTCCTCCGGTGACGACGCGCACGGCACGCTCGTCGAGGTACTCGGGGACCGTCTCGGCGAGCACCGTAGCGGTCGCCGCGGAGACCTCCGATGGTTTGAGGACCACCGTGTTCCCCGCGGCGAGAGCGGCGACGAGGGGGGCGAGGGTCAGCTGCACCGGGTAGTTCCAGGGGGCGATGATCGCCACGACGCCCTTCGGTTCGCGCACGATGCGCGCCGATCCGGGGCGCAGGTGGAGAGGCAGGCGGATCTTCTCGGGAGCCATCCACCGATCGAGATGGGCCAGCGCGTAGTCGACCTCGGCGATCGTGAAACCGATCTCGGCGGCGTAGGACTCGATCGGTGCCTTGCCGAGATCCTCGGCGAGGGCGGCGAGAAGGTCGTCCTCCCGCTCGACGAGCAACCGCCGCAGTTGGCGGAGCTGCGTACGCCGTGCGGCGCGACCGCGGACCACACCGGCACGGAATCCCTCCCGGCAGGCGTCGACGATGCCGGGGATCTCTTCGGGTGCGGTCATGGACGCGAAGGATAGGTTCTACGGTCGATGGACGGACATGGCTCGGAGCGCCCGGCCACGCCGCTCCGGCTCGACCTCGACGAGTTGGCGACCTGTGTCGGGTGCGGGTTGTGCCTGCCGCACTGCCCGACGTACCGAGTGACGGGGGAGGAGGCGTACTCGCCCCGAGGGCGGATCGCGGCGATGCGCGGCGTCGAGTCGGGCAGGTTGCCGATCGACGACGAGTTCGTCGACTTCATCTCCACCTGCGTGCAGTGCCGCGGCTGTGAGCCGGCGTGCCCCTCGGGCGTGCTCTACGGCCACCTCGTCGAGGACACCCGTGCCGCACTCGCCGAACAGCGCCGGTTGACGTCGCGCTGGCAGCGGCTGGCGATGCGCGTCCTCGGCCATCACCGCCTCCTGCTCGCCGGGTCGAGCGCGCTGGCGGTCGCCCAACGGGTCCACCTCGTGCCCCGACGCGTCGGGCTGTCCTGCCTGCCGCTGCGCCGCGGGCCGGCGCTGCGCTCCACCGGCGACGACGTGTGGTTGTTCACCGGGTGCGTGATGGACGCCTGGCAGCGTGAGACGCATCGCGCCACCCAGCGGATGTTGACCCGTGCCGGGTTCACCAGCCGGGTGACCGACGGGGCGCCGTGCTGCGGCGCATTGCACGTCCATGCCGGCTTGGAGGATGGCGCCCGGGCCCTTGCCCGTCAGGTCATCGCGGCGATGCCCGGCGACGCCCCGGTGATCGTCAACTCCGCCGGGTGCGGCGCGGCGTTGCTCGACTACGAGCGCACCCTGGGCACCGCCGAGGGTGCCGCGTTCTCGGCGCGCGTGCGCGACGTGCACGGCTTCCTCGCCGAGCACATCGACCGCCTGCCCCCGCCACGCCGGCGACTCGGGCCGGTGATCGTCCAGGACCCCTGCCATCTGCGCCACGTGCAGCGCGCCCACCTGCCGGTGCGCACCCTGCTCGGCCTGGTCGCCGACGTGGTCGAGCTCGACGACGAAGGGTTGTGCTGCGGGGCCGGTGGGGCGTACAGCGCGTTGGAACCGGAGCTCGCCGGGGAGATCCGCGAGCGCAAGCTGGCCGCGATCGAACGAGCGGTGGCCGCCAGCGGGGCGCAGGTCGTGGCCAGCGCGAACCCGGGGTGCGCGATGCACCTCGCCGCGGCCGGGCTGACGGTCCGTCACCCGATCGACCTCCTCGACGAGGCCTATTCGTGAGTGTGGCGGAACGGCGCGAAGAGCTCGCCGGCGATCTCGAACGGATCGCCGAGGAGCTCGCCGACCTGGCGATGGATGAACTGCGCGAGGCCGTTCGGGCCAAGGGACCGGCGCGCCCCGCGGCCGAGAAGCAACTCACCCAGGCCCGCCGCGCCGTGGAGAAGGCGATCCACCTCCTGCGCCAATCCGACTGAGGCGACAACGGGCGGTCTCGGGTGGCTCGCACCACGGCATCTCGCCGCGACGAGGAAGATCCGTCATCCCGCCGCGGCGTTCCGGAACGATTCGAGGTCGCCCCATTCGTCGGGCTCGCCGAGCGGCTGGTCGGTATACGCGGCGGCATACTCGGCGTCGATCTCTGCGGACCGATGCCGCGCCAGCAGAGCCGCCAACGCCGCATCGATGAGTTCTCCATCGCTCGATCCCGGCCACGTGCGCCGAGCTTCGTCGAGCAGTTCACG
>CAZQEJ010000006.1:0-25441 GCA_964592165.1 uncultured Ilumatobacteraceae bacterium
ACGGTCACCCTCGGCGGCAAGCGGGCCCGCCTGCCGAATTTCGACGTGGGCTACATGTTCGCTCGCGATGCACTCCTGCCGTGGCGTACCGCGCAGCGAAACGTCGAGCTCCCCCTCGAGACCCGCGGCTGGAGCCGAGCGAAACGTGCCGTGCGCGCTCGGGAGATGCTCGCGATGGTCGGTCTCGAGGGCCGTGAGCGTCAGTTCCGGCTGCAGCTCTCCCAGGGGATGCGCCAGCGTGTCGCGCTCGCGCGAACGCTTGCGTCCGATCCGTCGATTCTGCTCATGGACGAGCCGTTCGCCGCCCTCGACGCGCGCACCAAGCTCGCCCTGCAGGCCGAGTTCCTCGACATCTGGGAGCAGAGCCGTGGTTCCGCGGAACACAAGACCGTGGTGTTCGTCACCCACGACCTGGAGGAGGCGACATTGCTCGCCGACCGCGTCGTCGTGATGCTTCCCCACCCGGGCCGGATTGCGGAGGACCGGATCATCGACCTGCCGCGACCGCGAGCCCAGAACCTGTCGGGTGTCCTGTTCGACGATCGCTTCCGTCGGATCGCCCACGAGTTGTTCGAGAGCCTCGAAGGTGCGATCGCGAAGAGCGACACGAGCGGACCAGGACGGTCGGACAACGGGGGAGGATCGACCAGCGATGACTGACGAGATCGCCGTCGAACTCGCGTCGACCCACATCGGTGGGGACCACGGCGCGGCTGGCGGCCCCGCGCGGCGACCCGGGCGGGCGGGCCCGGCGCGGTGGGTGATCCTTCTCGGGCGACTCGGCGTGCTCGTCGCGGGATTGGCGCTGTGGGAGCTGGCCGCGGTCCGCGGATGGATCAATCCGCGCCTGTTCGGTCAGCCATCCGGGATCTGGACTGCGCTGGTTGACTATCTGCCCTCCAAGAGGGGAGCCACCTCGATGCGGGCCACAGGGGAAGCGGTCGTCGTCTCATTCGTCGTCGGCTCGTTGCTCGGAACGGTCGGCGGCCTGATCCTGGGCAGCATGCCGACCCTCAATGCGATCGTCGGAGCCTTCCTCACGCCGTTGAACAGCGTCCCGCGGATCGCTCTGGCACCGGTGTTCATCGCCTGGTTCGGCTTGAAGACATCCGCCAAGGTCGCGCTCGCGGTCTCGATCGTGTTCTTCATCCTTGCCGAGAACAGTCGTTCTGCGGTCAAGTCGGTCGACGCCGATCTGATGACGATGGGGCGCGTCGTGGGGCTCTCTCGCGTCGCGATCGTCACCAAGGTCGTGCTGCCGTCGGCGGTTCCGAGCATGTTCGCGGGCCTGCGTCTCGCGTTCACCTACTCGCTGCTGGGGGTGATCGCGTCGGAGATGATCGCCGCGCCGAGCGGGATGGGACAGGACATCGTCTTCTTCTCATCGTCGTACCGCCTGAACACGATGTTCGCTGTGCTCGTGATCTTGATGGTCGTCGCGATGGTCGTGAACTTCATCTTCGGTGTCGTCGAGCGCTACCTGCTGCGCTGGCAGCAGACCTGAGTTCGCCGCTGCTGTTCACGCTGACGGTGCCCTCCGCGCATCGGGGTCACAGTCCGGCGAGGTCGATCACCGTGCGGCCGATCGATCGGCGGTCCTGGAGGTGCTCGTGGGCGGCACGTGCTTCGTCGGGTGGGAACACGCGGCTGATGATCGTGTGCACCGAGCCGCACTGGAGCAGGTCGTGGACGTCCGCCGCGATCGGTTCCATCAGATCGGCTCGGTTCCGGATCCAGTGTCCGAGCGTGAAGCCGCCGACCCAGATCCCCTTCTCGAACAGGGTGTGCAATCGGAAGCGGGAGGTGCTCTTCCCGGCGGTCGCGCCCACGCAGATCATCTTTCCGGTGGGTGTCACAACGTCGAAACTCTTCGCCAGAACCTCACCGCCGACCGAGTCGACGATGAGATCGACCCCTCGGCCCTGCGTCGCTCGGTCGACGACCTCGACGAAGTCCTCGGTGAGATAGTCGACGGCGATATCCGCTCCGAAGGACCGAACCGGCTCCATCTTCGCGGACCCTCCCGCGGTGCCGATGATCAGGCCGGCACCATGGGCGCGGCATAGTTGGACCGCAGCGGATCCGAAGCCGCCGGCGGCCGCATGGACGAGGACGCTCTGGCCGTGCTCGAGGCGTCCCATCGTGGTCACCGCGGCCTCGGCAGTCAGGAACGGCGACGGTGCTGCCGCCGCCTCGACGTCACTCAGCGCATCGGGCGCCCGGTGCATCCACGATGCCGGTGCTACCGCGTACTCGGCGGCGCCTCCGGCGTCGACGAGGCAGCCGTAGACGCGTTCGCCGACACTGAACCGGTCGACTCCGCCGCCGAGCTCGACAACTTCGGCGACGACGTCGTGACCGACGACGAACGGCGGTGTCGGCCCGCCGGGGTAGCGCCCCTCGCGTTCGAGCACATCGGACCAGTTGACCGCGTTGGCCAGGACACGCATCTTGATCTCCCCCGCGCCGGGGGACGGTTCGGGGATCTCCGCCCAGCGGAGGACCTCTGGTCCCCCGATCGCCGTGACCAGAAGTGCACGCATCTCGTTCTCCTCGCGGTGACCCGGTCAATCTTGACCTGTTACGTTCCACGTAATATAGTTGGTGTTCCGCACGGGCACCAGGGACGGTCGAGATGGCGCAACTGTCGGGCATTACCGGCAAACGGATCGTGATCACCGGCGGTGGGGGCGGTTTGGGGTCGGCGATGGCCGCGGAGATGTGCCGGCTCGGTGCCCAGGTGCTCGTCTGTGGCCGGACCCAGGCGACCCTCGACCAGACGGTCGAGCGGATCGCCGCCGAGCAGGGCTCGGCCGACGGCATCGCCGCGGCGACCTGCGACGTGCGTGATCCCGCGTCGGTCGAGGCAATGGTCGATGCTGCAACCGAACGCTTCGGAGGTGTCGACGGATTGGTCAACAACGCCTCGGGGCTGTTTCCGGTGCACGCCGAGAAGCTCTCCCCGAACGGGTTCCGAGCTGTCGTCGACATCGTCTTGCAAGGCACGTTCAACTGCATCCGGGAGGTCGCCGGGCGCTGGCTTGCTGCCGGCGATCCCGGCGCGATCGTCAACGTTTTGACCCCGTACGCGTGGACGGGTGGTCCGGGGATCGCCCACACGGCGGCGGCCAAGGGCGGGGTGCTCAACTTGAGCCGGACTCTCGCCGTCGAGTGGGCGTCGCGCCGGGTGCGCGTCAATTGCATCGCGCCCGGGTGGATGCTCGTCGGGGGAACGTCGATGATGGCCTCCACGCCCCAGGCTGAGCAGCGGCTGCTCGAATCGATCCCCGCCGGGCGGTTTCTCGAGCCGGAAGAGACGGCACGGGCGACGGCGTACCTGCTCTCCGACGACGCCAGCTACATCAACGGCCACTGCCTGACCATCGACGGCGGCCATCACCTCTCCAAGGGCCTGTTCGAGTTCATCGACGGGATACCGGAACGGGGCTGAACGAAAGGGGTACGCGATGACCTTCACCGCCATCGACCCGGCCGACGAGGGCATGCACGTGCCCACCGACCATCCGCAGTTCAACGAGTCCATGTACTTCAACTTCGTCGATCGAGACAGCGGCTTCGCCGTGCTGATCCGGATGGGCAACCGGGTCAACGAGGGTCATGCGGAGTGCACCGTGCTCGTCTACCTGCCCGACGGCGGGGCGGCGATCCGCTTCGACCGTGCCCCGATCACGAACAACGATGCGTTCGACGCCGCCGGTCTGAAGTTCGAGATCATCGAACCTCTCCGCCATGCCCGGGTGACGTTCGACGGAACCGCCAACCGGCTGGCCAAGGGCACCGATCTCGCCGACCCGAAGCGGGCGTTGATGACCTCGCCGGTCGTGCCGCTGGCCCTCGAGTTGGACTATGACACGATCGCCCTGCACGGGATGGGTGAATCCGACGACGGCGGCCTGGCCGGTGGGGCGACGACGATCGCCACCGGGCACTACCAGGGGCCGCAGCGCGTCAGCGGGCACATCGATGTCGACGGGCAGCGTTTCGAGGTCCACGGGTTCGGCTTCCGTGACCACTCCTGGGGACCGCGCATCTGGCAGGGGCCGTCGTGGTGGCGGTGGATCTCCTGCCTGGCCGACGACCGCAACGGCTTCGTCGGCTGGGTGACGAAGGTCGACGGCAAGGTCCAGCCGGCAACGGGGATGGTCCTGCGCGACGGGAAGCTGGACCTCGTGCGCGCGATCGACATCAGCAGCACCTACGGCGGTGAGCCGCCCCACTATCCGGAGACCGTCGACATCTCCCTGACGACCACCGACGGAACGATCCACCACGCGACCGGGACGGTGTTCCACAACGTGCCACTGCGCCACCGGCGCGACGGGAAGATCGCCCGCCTCGCGGAGGTCCTCGCCAAGTACGACTTCGAAGGGATGGAGGCGTACGGGATCATGGAGTACCACGATCTGATGAGCGACGGCGTTCCTGCGGGGATCGGCGAGGCCTGAGATGCGCCCCGATCCCGACGAGCTCCTCCGCCTGATGCGCACGTCGCTGAAGACGGCGGTGACCCCGGCGATCCCCGACGAGTGGGCGGCGTACGTGGCCAAGTCGATCGAGCGGATGCTCGAGCACCTCGAGCGGCGCTGGCAGCACGAGATCGGCTTCCTGGCCGCCGACACCATCGAGATGCGCGCCTTGTTCGATCGGCTGAAGGCGGACTTGGAGGCCGGCGGAACATCGGCGCGGGGAGGGATCGGGGAGGCGCTCAGTCGTTTCCAGGAGTTGCTCGGCGCGCCGGCGCTCGCCGCGAACGCGGTTACCTATCAGGACCTCAGCGCCGAGAACCAGGCGCACCGCGCCGCGCTCGAGCAACTGATCGTCGGCCTCGACGAGGTCGACGACGAGCGTGCCGAAGCCGTGCGCCTACCGATCCGCGAGTACCTGCGTGCCCAACTGGCCCGCGACGTGGAGCTGGCCGAGCCGACGTTCATGCGCTTCGGCGCGCCGACCCCGAAGTAGCGCGAGGAGCAGCAGATGGATGAGACACGTCTCCAGCACTACTTCCGCAGCCGGATCCCGGAGCACCCCGGCCTCGCGGTCGCCGGCGTGCGCCGTGTGGCCGGGGGGATGTCACGCGAGACCTGGTTCGTCGACCTCTCCTACGGTGGGGGTCCCGGGCGAGATGTCCGCTACACACTGCGCATCGACCATCCCAACGGGTCGGTGATCCCCAGTCCGCTCGAGTGGGAGTACAAGGTCCTCGATGCGCTGACCCGGACCAACGTGCCGGCGACCCCGCCGCTGTGGTTCGAGACCGACCCCGAGCTGATCGGGCGGGCGCCGTTCTACATCCGGGAGAACGTGCCCGGGACGGCTGCGTTCCGCGAGCTCTTCGAGCCCGGGGCCGACGCCCGCCGGGCCGCGGTCGGCCGCCACCTGGCCGAGTTGCTTGCCGACGTGCACACCGCTGACTGGGAAGCAGCCCGGTTCGGTGAGTTCATGAGGATCCCGGTCACGCCCGAGGACTGTGCCCGCTTCGAGTTGGACAAGTACCGCGCCCACTGGCAGGCGAACCGGATCGAGGCGCAACCGATCGTCGCCGAGACCGTGTCCTGGCTGTACCGCAACGCGCCGCGCCGCGTGCAGCGCGTCTCGCTCGTATGGGGCGACGTCGGGCTGGGCAACTTCATCTTCGAAGGAGATCGGATCACCGGGCTGACCGACTGGGAGCAAGCCCATCTCGGAGACCCGATGAAGGACTGGGCGTTTGCCCTGTGGCGGGGAGCGGACAGCTTGCTGCCCCGCGAGGAGATGTTCCGCATCTATGAGGAACGCTCCGGCCTGCGCATCGACCTCGACGCGATCGAGTACTACAAGCCGTTCATCAACACGATGAACGTGCTCACCTGCTCAGCGCTGATCCCGCGCATCTTGGACGGCACGTTCGACGACGTGACCTTCGCCCGCCTGGCGATGGGTATGCCGTTCCAGTGCCTGGAGGACGGCTTCCCGACGATCACCGGCTGACGCGACCCCCGGGGTTGTGGCCACTGGTCAGTCCAGCATGTGGTAGGCGAGATCGGCGCGGGACCGCTCACCGCGGATCGATCCGGGAGCGAACCCGAGCCGGCCGGTGACCGGTACCGTGCGGTGCCAGTCGAACAGCACGACGCGCTCGGCGATCCTCCACTCGCCGTCGCGCCGCTCGAAGCGGTCCGCGTAGCGGATCCCGGCGATCATCTGCTCCACCGCGCCGTCGTCCGTCGCGCTGACGTGTGTCGCCGTGGCGTAGGTCTCGGCCGCGGCGAGGCCACGCGGCAAGTCGAGGTCGAGCAGGGTCTGGCCGAGCTGGTGCGCCGTCGCCTGCCAGCGCGGCATCAACTTCTGGAGGTAGGCGACGAAGGCCTCCACCCCGCCGACGAACGTGCCGTGATGATCGGTCGCGTCAGGCCAATAGCAGGCGCGGAGGAGCTCCCAGTCGAAGCGGTCGACGGCGCGGGTGTAGGCGTGCACGACGCGGACGATCGCTCGTTCGGCGACGATGGTCGGGATGGGGTCGTCGGTCATGGCGGTCCTCCTCAGTGGACGGCGATCGAGTCGGGGCGGGTGACGTGGTTGGGGTCGATCTTGACGTCGAACAGCAGGGGCACCGTCCGGTTGGCGATGATCTGGGGGATTGCTTGGAGGTCGGCTGGTGAGCGGATGGTCACGCCGTGGCCGCCGAGGGCGTCGGCGACCGGGGCGAGGTCGGGCCAGTGGTGGATGGACAGCGACGGGTCGAGGCCGTGCGCGGTGTATTGGATGTGTTCTGCGCCGTAGCTGTCGTCGTTGAACACGACGGTGATGATGTCGAGGTGGTTGCGGACGGCTGTGCTGAACTCGGTCAGTCCGCCGAGCATGAAGCCTCCGTCGCCGGCGACGTGGAGCACGGGTTGGTCGGGCCGGGCGACTGCGGCGCCGATCGCACTGCCCATCCCGAGACCGATCGAGCCGAAGTTCACCGTCGTCAGGAACGATCCCGGGCGGGGGACGCGGAACAAGGTGAACGCGTCGAGGACGAAGCGCCCGCCGTCGAACACGACGACGCGCTCGTGGGGGACCGCGTCGTCGAAGACGAGCATCGCCCGGCGGATGTCGACCGTCTGGGCGGTGCTCAGATCGGTGTGATCGTCGGCTCTCACGGCGGCGAGCTCGCCGGCCAGCTCGTCGGTGCGGAACCCGGTTGGGTCGATGCCGGCTTCGTCGAGGTAGCCGATGATCGCCTGGGCCACCGCCGCCGCGTCGCCGACGATCCCCGCGTCGGCGCGGTAGTGCTGACCGGGCCGTTCGGGATCGGTGTCGACGTGGACGACGCGTTTGCCGGCGAGGTATCCGCCGTTGGCCGCTGTCCAACGGTTGAGCCCGGCACCGAAGGCGATGATGCAGTCCGCGGCGAGGATCGTGCCGACGGTCACCGGGTGGGAGAGCGTGCCGAAGATCCCCAGGTCGTGCCGTTCGCCGCGGAACAGGTCCTTGGCCTTGAGCGTCGTTGCCAGTGGTGCGCCGAGGCGGTCGGCGAGGGCGATCAGGGCGCTGCGCGCTTCGTCGCTGATCGCCCCCCGTCCGGCGACGACGATCGGCCGGCGGGACGTGGCGATGATCCCCACGGCACGATCGAGCGCTCGCGGGTCGGGGTGGATCGCTTGGCGTTCGAGCGGACCGAAGTCGGCGTGCAGGTAGTCGACGTCGTCCCACTGGATCTCGGAGGGCATGTTCAGCACGACCGGACGGCGTTCGTGGAACGCCCGCCGGTAGGCGACGGCGACGTCTTCGACGGCGGTCGCCGCCGAACGCATCTGTTCGAACCCCGCGCCGGTGGCGACGACGAGCTCGCGTTGGGGGATGTTCTGCAGGTTCGTCTTGTCGATCACCGCGGTGTCCCCGGCGACGAGCAGGATCGGGGTGCGGGCCTTGACCCCCTCGACGAGCGCGGTCGCCGCGTTGGTCAACGCCGGGCCGTGGGTGATCGTGGCCACGCCGACCGACCCGGTGAACGCGCCGTAGGCGTTCGCCGCGAGGACCGCCCCGGCTTCGTGTGCCGTCGCGATCCAGCGGGTCGTGTCGTGGTCCTTCACCCATCGGTCGACCATGAACAGGTTTCCGTCACCGATCAAGCCGAACATCGTGTCGACTCCGTTGTCGACGAGCGCCTGGGCGATTGCCGCGTGAACCTTCATCGGACGGGGCCTCCTCGCCCGGGCGTGTCGCCCGCGTCGGCATCTCTCTGCGCGACCAGCATCGAGGATCGCACGATGAACGTCAAGTGCCGACCTGTAGTACCGTCGGGTGACGACACGCGGTGCCGCGCCGCTGACGGTGCCGGTGACCGTTGGGAGGGCTTCGATGGCCAGTGTCCTGAGTGCATTGGAGAACACGGCTCGTGCGCAGCCGGGGAGAGTGGCGCTGCACACCGTGGAGCGGACGTTCACCTACGGCGAGCTGGACGAGGTCGCCACCCGGCTGGCGTCGTCGTTCGCGGCGCTCGGGGTGGAGCGCGGTGACCGGGTCGCGGTGATGATGCCCAACTGGTGGCAGTTCCACGTCGTCACCCACGCGACCTGGAAGGCCGGCGGCGTCGAGGTGCCCGTGAACGTGATGCTCACCGCCGAGGAGCTCCATCACCTCCTCGCCGACAGTGGGGCACGGGTGATCGTCGGCGCCGCGCACGCCGTGGCCAGCGTCGCCGCCTCGCGAGAGACGTTGCCCGAGCTCCGCGCCGTCGTCGCCGTCGAGCCGACCGGTGTGCGCGGGGTGCTGCCCTTCGATGAGCTTGTCGACCGAGGAGACCCGGCGTTCGTCACCCGCGCCGGGCGCGACGACGGGTTGGCGATCATCGCCTACACGTCGGGTACGACCGGCTTCCCCAAAGGGACGATGCTCGCCCATGAGAGCTTGGTCGTCTCGATGGAGGTGCTCGCCGAGTACGCCGGGCTCGGGCCGGACGACAACGTGTTGCAGGTCCTGCCGCTGTTCCACTCCAACGCCTCGCTCGCCGGGCAGCTCCTCGCCTGGCACGTTGGCAGCGCGGCCGTCCTGCTCGAGCGCTTCGAGCCGGCGCAGTTCGTCGAGATGGTCCGCCGTACCCGGCCCGCCTACTTCTGCATGGTCCCGACGTTGCTCTACGACGTTGCCCGCGGCGGGGGTGATCTGCGGGACGACTTCTCCTCGGTGCGGATGATCGGGTTCGGTGGGGCTCCGTGCCCGATCGAGATCCGCGACGAGGTCGAGCGTGTCCTCGGCGTCCGTCTCGTCCAGGGCTACGGGATGACCGAGGCGCCGAACATCGCCACGCTCGACCCGCTCGACGAGGCGTTGCGGCCGGCCTCGGCCGGGCGTCCCCTGCCGTACTACGGGGTGCGGGTCCTCGATGCCGACGGCGACGACGCCCCGGTCGGCGAGCGGGGGGAGATCTGCCTCGGGCCGGGCCGGCCGTCACCGAGCGGGATCGTCTATCGACCGATGATGGGGTACTGGGGCAACCCCGAGGCAACCGCCGCCGCGGTCCGCGACGGCTGGTTCCACACCGGTGACATCGGGTACTTCGATCCCGACGGTTACCTGTACGTCGTCGATCGGATCAAGGACATGATCATCCGCGGCGGGAACAACGTGTACCCGGCGGAGATCGAGCGGGTTCTGCTCGGCGATCCGCGCGTGTCGGAGGCGTACGTCGTGGGGATCCCTCATGAGCGGCTGGGGGAGGTCCCCCGGGCGTACGTCGTGCTCGAGCCCGGGGCGGAGGTCAGCGCGCCCGAGCTGCGCAGCCGTGTCCGGGAACACCTTGCCGCGTACAAGCAGCTCGACGAGGTCGAGTTCGTCGACTCGGCGAGCCTGCCGCGCAACGCGCTCGGCAAGGTGCTCAAGCGAGAGCTCCGGATGCGCTCCGTCGCCACGTGATCCGGGGGGCGCGACGCGTCGTGGGTGACATCGCGCCCCGCGGCGGGGCCGGGGTGCGTTCGTCGTCACCGACGGAGGTCGTCCTCCTCGCCGCTGCCGCGGTCGCGATCGGTGGCGGGTTCGCCCGGCACACGCTCGGCCTCGTCCTGCCGGCGATGACCGAGGACCTCATCGGCTCCTACGGCCGCGCTGGCTGGCTGGGCACGATCAACCTCGGGTCCTACCTCGTCGGGGTGCTCACGGTGAGCATCGTCAGCACCCGGCTGGGGCCGCTGGTGATCATCGATTGGGGTCTGGCCGGCACCGTCGCCGGGCTGGTGATCACCGCGGCCGCACCAAACTTCGCCGCGCTGGTGATCGGGATGGTCTTCTGCGGGTTCTTCAACGCCGGGTTGTGGATCCCCTTCGCCGGGGTGGTCAGTGGCGTGACCACCGTTCGCCAGCGCGGGCGCGCCCTGGGGATCGTCGTGTCCGGGATCGGGCTGAGCATCGTCGTGGCCAGCCAACTCGTGAACCTGCTCCGCACCCTCGTCGGTGACGACGTGTGGCGTCTTGTGTGGTGGATCGAAGCGGCGATCGGAGCTGCGGTGCTGGTCGCAGTCCTCCTCCGCCTGCGACCGCCGGCGACTCCGCCGGAGGTCCGTGCTCCGGGGGCGCGGTTGTCCGTGCTGATGACCGTCCCTCGCTGGTGGGCGGTGACCGGTGCGTACGCCGCGTACGGCTTCGGCTACTCCGTCTACCTCAACTACCTCGCCGCCGCGCTGGAGATCGACGCCGGGTTCAGCGCCAACCACGCGGCGACGGCGTACTCCCTGGTGGGGATCACGAGCATCTTCGGCGGGATCGTCTTCGGACCGTGGTCGGACCGGGTCGGGCGGCGTGCCGCACTGGTGACCACGCTCGGGCTCACCGTGTTGTGCGTCGTGGCGATCCCGCTCGGACGCGAGCCGTGGGTCGCCTTCTCGGCGGCTGTCTTCGGCGCGGCGATGAGTGGAACCGGAACGGTCGTGTCCGCGATCGTCGGCGACCGGCTCGAGGCGCGGGCGATGGGCACCGCGTTCGGGATGGTGACGGTCATCTTCGGCGTCACCCAGACCGCCGGGCCCTATGCCGGTGGGTGGATCGCCGAGACCGCCGGCTCGTTCACCCCCGCGTTCGTCGCCGCCACCGCATCGGTGACGATCGCCCTCGCCTTCGCTGCATGCCTTCCGTCCCGCCGGTACGGCGACGACGGCGAGCCGGCCGTGCCCGGCACCTGAGCGCGCATCCGCCGGCTGCACGGGGATTCGTCGTCCCAGCCGACGTGGCGCACTCGCGCTGCGATGCGGTCAGATCGCCCCGGTGTCGCGCAGGGAGGCGATGTCGTCCCAGCCGTAGCCGAGCTCGAGGAGGATCTCCTCGGTGTGTTCCCCGAGCTCGGGGGCGCGCAGCGGTGCTTGCCCCGGAGTGTCGCCGAAGGCGATCGGCAGGCCGACGACCCGCTGTGTGCCGCCGTCGGGGAGGGCGCCCTCGGCGAAGTACCCGTTGGCCCAGGTCTGCGGATCGGCGACGACCTCCGCATAGTCGCGCACTGGGGCGTGCCGAAGCCGCTCGGCGGTGAGGATCGCGCACCACTCGTCGCGGCTGCGGGTCAGCGTCGCGCGGCGGATCTCGGCGAACAGCGCCTGCTTGTTCTCCGGGGTGAACACCGGAGGAGCGAAGCGCTCGTCGGTTGCCAGTTCCGGCCGGCCGATGACGTCGTAGAACCGGTTGCGGTCCGGGCCGACGACACCGGAGATCGCCAGCCAGCGCCCGTCCGCGCAGGGGAAGATCCCGTAGATGCCGTTGATCAACGGGTGACCGTGGTTCGGCCGTCCCGGTTGCTCGCCGGTGAGCAAGAACGCGGTGAACTCGCTGGCCTGGGCCCAGATCCCCGACCCGAGGAGCGACACCTCGACGCGCTGCCCCTGCCCTGTGCGCTCTCGGGCCACCAGCGCGGCGAGCACGCCGGAGACCAGGTTCTGGCTGGCGACGTGGTCGGCGATCGTCACCGCCAACGGTGTCACCTCGCCGCCGTCGACTCCCGTCGCCGAGATCAGCCCTGACGCGGCCTGCCCGGCGAGATCGGCACCCTCTTGGCTCGCGGCCGGACCGTGGGGGCCGAACGTCGAACCCGCGCCGTGCACGAGGCGCGGGTTGTGCGCGTGGAGCACGTCCCAGCCGAGACCCCAGCGATCGAGCGTTCCCGGGACGAAGTTCGACAAGAGCACGTCGCTGCGCTCGACCAGGCGGAGGAACACCTCGCGCCCGCGTTCGGTTCGCAGGTCGAGCGTGATGCTCCGCTTGCCGCGGTTGCAGCCGATGAAGTACGGGGGTCGCGGGTCGTCGGCGCGCACGGGGAGCCAGCGGACCTGGTCGCCCAACTCCGGCAGTTCGACCTTGACGACCTCGGCGCCCATGTTGACGAGTGCCGCCGCGGCTTGCGGGGCCTGCACTGCCAGCCCCACGTCGACGACTCGGATCCCTTCCAGCGGTCCCATGACGAAACGCTACTGGACCGGCCGCGGGCGCCGATAGGCGCACGATGCCACGCCGGGATGATGTCCGGAGCCTTGATCTCTCATGGTCTCCTGGCCTCCTTGCTGGTAGGGGAAGGGCGCGTCTTGTGGGGGTGGTGTGCGTCATCGGATCGTGAGCGCGGCGAACATCGCCTGTTCGGTCGCCTCGTGGATCCCCCGTGGGGCCCAGGCGTCGCCGACCAGACGGACGTCGGCACCCCGTCGAGCGAGCTCGTCGCGCGGTCCGGGATCGGGTGCTGCCCCGAACGCGACGACGGTCGTGTCGAATCCCTCGACGAGTCGCTGCCGGCCGCTGAGCGTCGAGGCGACGACGATCGCGCCGGGTTCGAGCCCGACGAGGCGGGTGTACGGCATCGTCGTCACTCCGGCGTCCTCCAGGCGGCGGAGCACGGTCCCCGACGTGTACGGGGTCAGCGCGTTGGCCACGCCCGCCCAGTGGTGGAACACCGTGACGTCGTGCCCACGGGCGGCGAGCAGTTCGGCGACGCTCGGGGTGACCATCCCGTCCTCCTCGGAGATCACCGCCACACGCCGCCCGACGTCTCCCTGCCCGGCGAGCACGTCCCAAGCCTGGACGATCGGTGCGCCGGGGTTCAGGCCCGCGGCGAGCCGCGGCCGGGAACCGGTCGCGCAGAGCACGACATCGGGTTCCAAGCCGAGCACTGCATCGGCGTTCGCATCCGCACCGAGCTCGACGCGGATGCCGAGGCGGGAGATCTCCTCGCCGTAGAACTCGATGACGTTGGCGAACTGGTCCCTGCCCGGAGCCTGGGCGGCGAGAACGAGCTGACCGCCGATCCGCCCGGCACGCTCCAACAACGTCACGTCGTGACCACGCATCGCCGCAACCCGGGCCGCTTCCAACCCCGCCGGACCGGCGCCGACGACGACCACCCGGCGTCGGGTCACCGTTGTCGACGTCGCCTGCGCCCACGCCCGTTCGTTGCCGGCGGTCGGGTTCACCGAGCACATCGCCCGGTTCCCCTTGGCCGCGAGGCCTGTCCCGTAGCCGTGCTCGGCGTTGTCGATGCAGCGGTTGCAGCCGATGCACCAGCGGATCTCGCTCAGCCGCCCGTCGCGGGCCTTCACCCCGAACTCGGGGTCGGCGATGCTCGCCCGTGTCACACCGACGAGGTCGCAGACCCCGGTGGTGAGGAGCTCCTCGGCGACGTGCGGATCGAAGACCCGTCCGGAGTACAGCACGGGGATCTCCACCACCGAGCGGACCACGGCACGCATTCGCTTCGCCGCGTCGGCCCCCAGCGCGACGCGCTGGTGGGAGGTCGGGACGTAGCTCGGATCACCCCAGGAGTGGCCCCGGTCGACGCTGAGGAAGTCGAGCCGCGTCTCCGAGGCGATCGTTCCCGCGATCTCGAGGGCCTCGTCGTCGCCGAAGCCTCCCGGGCGGGTTTCCCCGAGGCTGAGCCGGACACCGACGGCGACGGCCTCGCCGGCCGCGGCGCGCACGGCGTCGAGGACGGTGATCACGAAGCGGGTCCGGTTCTCCACCGAGCCGCCCCAGCCGTCGGTGCGCTCGTTCGTCGCCGGGGAGAGGAACAGGTGAGGCAGGCTCTCGTGGGTGGCGTGGACCTCGATCCCGTCGGCTCCTGCCCGGGCGAGCTGACCGGCGGCGTGGGCAAAGGAGGCGATGATCGCCGCGATCCCCTCCTCGTCGAGGGTGTGGGGGACGTAGTCGTGAGTCGTCCTCGCCGGAACGGCCGAGGGACCGAACATCGCGCTCACGTGGGCGAGTTGGAACACCGCGACCGCTCCCGCGTCGTGGACCGCATCGGTGAAGGTGCTCATCCGGGGGATGAAGTCCCGCCGCCGGTGGAAAGCGCTCTTCGTCGCCAACCCGGCCGGAACGGCTTCGGTCGCGCGACCGGCGGGCAACGGGGACTCGAGCATCCACGCCTCGTTCCCGATCCACCCGATCCCGCCGCGGGCCTTGGCGACGTGGTGCTCGACGAAGTCCGCGTCGGGCAGACCGTCACGGCGTCCGGCGCCGATCGAGTTCGTCGCCTCGCAGAGCCTGTTGGGGACCGTGATCGCTCCGACGCGGATCGGGGAGAAGAGTGCCGGGAACACGCTGTGTGGCTGTGTCGCGGCGTTCACCATCTCAGGACGATCCGTCGTCGACGACGATCAGGACCTGATCCTGGGCGACGGTGTCGCCGAGTGAGACGAGCACCTCGGCAACGGTCCCGTCGCTGGGGGCAACGACCTTGTGCTCCATCTTCATCGCCTCGACGACGACCAGCGTCTGCCCGGACACGACCGCCACACCCGGCGCGACGAGCACATCGATCACGGTTCCGTTCATCGGCGCGGTCAAGCTGCCGCTGGCGACCGGCGGTGCGCTGCTGGGGAAGCGGGGGAGCTCGATCAGGCTGACCTCGCTCGTCGCGCTTTGCACCCAGACCCGGTCGTGAGCTCCGGCAGGCGGGCGGTCGAACGTGACGGTCAGCCGTTCGCGCTGGCCGTCGATCTCGATGTCCAGCCACGGATCGTCCCACCCGTGCAGGCGCGCCTCGAACGGCTCCCCTCCGGCTCGGCCGGTGAGCGTGCCGTCGCGTCGCTCCCAGATCTCGACGGAGACCGCACCAAACTCGGTGATCTCCCCGCCGTGGCGCAGGTTGCGCCACCCGGGGGGAACGTCGATCTCCGCCGGTTCGTCGTCGCGCCGCACCTCGCGCGCCGCGACGACGGCAGCGATCGCGGCGCGACGCGCCGATCCCGGATCGTCATCGGTGGTCGTGTGCGGGCGGCAGCGTTCGATGAAGTCGGTCGTCGTCTCCCCGGCGAGGAAAGCGGGATGGTCGAGGATCGTCGCCAGGAACTGGCGGTTCGTCGCCGGGCCGTGGACGCGCATCTCCCTCAGGGCGTGGCTGAGGATCCGGGCAGCTTCCCGCCGCGTCGGTGCGTGGGCGACGAGCTTGGCCAGCATCGGGTCGTAGTGCACGCTGACGATGTCGCCGGTGGTGACACCGGACTCGACGCGGATCCCTGATGGCTCCTGCCAGCGCACGAGACGTCCGCTCGCGGGGAGGAACTCGTTGGCCGGGTCCTCCGCGTAGAGGCGCACTTCGATCGCTGCGCCGCCGATCGCCATCCCGGCCGGGAGGTTCAACGGGTGGCCCTCGGCGACGAGGATCTGCTCCCGGACGAGATCGACGCCGGTGATCATCTCCGTCACCGTGTGCTCGACCTGGAGGCGGGTGTTCATCTCCAAGAAGGCGTACTGCCCGCGAGGATCGACAATGAACTCGACGGTTCCCGCGCCCTCGTAACCGACACCGCGCGCCGCGGCGACCGCCGCCGCGCCCATCTCGGCGCGCAGTTCCGGGGTGAGGAACGGGGAGGGGGCCTCCTCCACGATCTTCTGGTGGCGGCGCTGGATCGAGCACTCCCGTTCGAACAGGTGGCGCACCTCGCCATGGCGGTCGGCGAGGACCTGGATCTCGATGTGGCGGGCCGTGTCCAGGTAGCGCTCGAGGTAGACGACGTCGCTGCTGAACGCCTTGGCCGACTCCCGGCGAGCCGCGGCGACGGCCTCGCCGAGCTCCCCGGCGTCGCGCACGATGCGCATCCCCTTGCCCCCACCGCCGGCCGACGCCTTGACCAGGATCGGGTACCCGACGCGCTCTGCCGTCGCGCTGAGCTCGTCGGCGGGGACATCGCCGACCGTGGCGCGAGGCAGCGTGGGCACGCCGAGTCGCTCCATGATCCCGAGTGCGGTCAGCTTGTCGCCCATCGACGCGATCGCGTCCGGTGGGGGGCCGATCCAGGTGATCCCGGCGTCGAGCACCGCCTGGGCGAACGCCGCGTTCTCGGCGAGGAACCCGTAGCCGGGGTGGATCGCGTCGGCGCCGGTCGTCGCCGCCGCGGCGAGGATCTTGGCCGAGTCGAGATACGTCTCGGCGCTCGTCGTGCCGTGCAGGGCAACGGCGGCGTCGGCCTCGTGGACGAACAGCGCGTCGCTGTCGGGGTCGGAGTAGACGGCGACGGTGCCGATGCCCATCGCCCGCGCCGTGCGGAACACGCGCCGGGCGATCTCCCCCCGGTTGGCGACGAGGATCCGCCGGATCGTGCGCACGTCCGTGGCCGCGCTCACAGCCGCACCGGCCCGAAGTCGGTGTTGCCCTCGATCGGGCCGTTGTGCACCGCGGAGAGCACGATGCCGAGAACGGTGCGCGTGTCTCGCGGGTCGATGATCCCGTCGTCCCACAACCGGCCGGTGGCGAACAGCGCCGTCGACTCCCGCTCGAGCTGACCTTCGACCTCGGCGCGCATCAGCGCGTCCTGCTCCTCGTCGAACGGTCGCCCGGAGCGCTCGGCGGCGGCCCGGGCGACGATCGACAACACCCCCGCCATCTGCTTCGGTCCCATGATCCCGATCCGGTGGTTGGGCCAGCTGAACACCGTGCGCGGGCGGTACGCCTTGCCGCTCATCCCGTAGTTCCCCGCCCCGTAGCTCGCCCCCATCAACGGCGGCAGGTGGGGGACGGCCGCGTTCGACACGGCAAGGACCACCGCCGAGCCATCTTTGGTGATCCCCCGCTGCTCGTAGATCTTGCCGACGACGTACCCGGTCGTGTTCTGGAGGAACAGCAGGGGTACCTCGTGCTGGTTGCACAGCCAGATGAACTGCGCCGCCTTGCGCGACTCCTCGTTGAACAGCACGCCGTTGTTGGCCACGATGCCCACCGGATACCCGTGCAGCGAGGCGAACCCGGTGACCAGCGTCCGCCCGTAGAGCGGCTTGTACTCCTCGAAGCGCGAGCCGTCGACGATGCGCACGATCACCTCGTGGGCGTCGAACGGTTCCTTCAGATCCGCCGAGGCGATCCCGAGCAACTCCTCGGGGTCGTACAGCGGCGGGTCGGCGGCGAGCCGTGGCGGCCCACCGAGCTTTCGCCAGTTGTAGTGGGCGACGATCCGGCGGGCCATGCACAACGCCTCGTGCTCGTCGGCGGCGAGGTAGTCGGCGAGCCCGGACATCGTCGCGTGCATCTCGCCACCGCCGAGCTCCTCTTCGGTCGTGTCCTCGCCGGTGGCCATCTTGACCAGCGGCGGGCCGCCGAGGAAGACCTTCGACCGCTCGCGGATCAGCACCGCGTAGTCGGACATCCCCGGCACGTAGGCGCCCCCGGCGGTGGAGTTGCCGAACACGACCGACATCGTCGGGGCGCGGTCCTTGGACATCCGGCTCATGTCGGCGAAGACACGTCCGCCGTCGACGAACGATTCCGCCTGGGTCGGCAGATCACCGCCACCCGATTCGGTGAGCTGGATCGACGGGAGGTGGTTCTGCTCGGCGATCTCCAGGGCGCGCAGCCACTTGCGTGACGTGAACGGGTTCATCGTCCCGCCGCGCACCGTCGCGTCGTTGCCGGTGATCACGCACTCCACGCCGGACACCCGGCCGATGCCGGTGACGATGCTCCCCCCGACCTGGAACCTGCTCCCCCACCCGGCGAGCGGGCTGAGCTCGAGGAAGTAGCTGTCCCGGTCGAGGAGCAGGTCGATCCGCTCGCGCACGAGCAGCTTTCCCCGTTCCCGGTGGCGGGCGACGTACGTGTCCCCGCCCCCGGCGAGCACCCCGGCGTGCAGCTCCTCGATCTCCCGCAAGCGGGCGAGCATCACTTCCCGGTTGTGGCGGAACGAGTCCGACGCCGGGTTGACCGTGGACGGATGGACGTCGCCGATCGATCGGTTGCTCGTCACGTCTCACCTCTCGCCAGGGCCCGATGGGCAAGATAGATTTGCCGCTTCACGTTAGCAGGCAACGTCAAGGGGCCCGCCGAGGGGTGGGACGAGGAGGCCGTGGTGAACGACAGCTACGAAGCGATCCGGGTCGACGTCGGCGACGGCGTGGCGCGCATCGAGCTCCACCGACCCGAGGCGCGCAACGCGATGAACCCGACGATGATCCGCGAACTGCTCGCCGCCCTCGGTGCGGCGAAGGACGACCCGGCGGTGCGGGTCGTGGTCCTCACCGGTGCCGGAGACAAGGCGTTCTGCGCAGGGGGCGACCTGGGTGGGATCGGAGCCGGCCAGGACGAGGGCCGTGCCCCGGCCGAGGCGGGTGGCCCGAACGTCTTGTTCGAGACGTTCGCCGGCCTGGGCAAGCCGATCATCGGGCGGCTCAACGGGCACGCGCTGGCCGGCGGCCTCGGGCTGGCCTGCGCCTGTGACATCCTCGTCGCCGCTGACGACGTCAAGCTGGGAACGCCGGAGGTCAACGTCGGCCTGTGGCCGATGGTGATCATGGCCACGATCAGCCGCAACATCGGACCGAAGCACGCGCTGAAGATGTACATGACCGGGGACCCGATCGATGCCCATGAAGCGGCGCGGATCGGGCTCGTCACCGAAGCCGTCCCCCGTGCCGAGCTCGACGCGCGGGTCGATGAGCTCGCGGCCAAGCTCGCGGCGAAGAGCCCGATCGTGATGCGCCTCGGGCGGGACGCGTTCTACGCCCAGCGGGACATGGCTTTCAGCGAGCAACTCGCCTTCCTCACCGACGGCCTCGCCGCCGTCGCCGCGACGGAGGACTCGCGCGAGGGGACACGGGCCTTCATCGAGAAGCGCCCCCCGGCCTTCGTCGGCCGCTGACACACGGAAGCTTGACAGAGATATGACGTCTTACGTTATGATCCGGAGTGGTGCCCGAACGGGTACCGGACGACCTGTGCAGGGGGACCATCGATGAAGCGACACCTCCGGATCTTCCCGCTGATCGCGGCTGCGGGCCTGGCCGTGGCTGCGTGCGGCAGCGACGGCAAGGGCGCGAGCAGTCCCTCGAGCTCAACGCCGGCGACCACCGCGGCGGGTGAGGCGACGACGACCGCTGCCGGCGGGGCAGCGACGACCGGCGGGGGATCGGACTCCGCCGGGTCCAAGTGCGATGACTCCAACCCGATCAAGTTCGGAGCGATCTACAGCCTGAGCGGGCCGACCGCCGACATCGGCGCGCTGGCCAAAGATGGCGTGAACATGGCCCTCGAAGATGCCAACGCCGATGGCGGGGTGCTCGGGCGGTGCATCAAGCTGATCCTCAAGGACGACGAGGGCGATCCGACGAAGGCCGCGCAGGTGGTGCGCGAGCTCGTCGACCAAGATGAGGTCGCCGTCGTCCTCGGGCCGTTCCTGTCCTCGCCGGTCAACGCCACACTGGAGGTCACCACTCCTGCCAAGGTGATCCAGATCACCCAGAGCGCGCTGACCGCGGCGGCGAACCCCGAGTTGTTCCCCTACTCGTTCACCAACGAGAACAACTCCGAGCAGATCGACACCGCGATGGCCGCGTTCATCAAGCGCCAGGGGTGGATGAAGGCGGGGGTCGTTGCCGTGAACAACGCCTACGGGACGCAGAGCATCGAACTGTTCACCGCGGCGATCAAGGGAACGGGGGTCGAGATCGTCGGCACTCCGCAGCTCCACGAGAGCGGCAAGGTCGATCTCAGCGCCGAGGTGGGCGCAGTCGTCGGTGCCGGCGCCGAGGTGATCATGATCTTCAACGTCGCCGGACCTGACCAGACGGCGACGATCAAGGCCCGCAACCAGCAGGCTCCCAATCTGCCGATGGTCGGGTCCTCCGCGCTGTACAACGCGAGCACGACGGACAACTTCACCGCCGCCGAGCTGGAGACCGTGTACGGCGGACCCGGCTACACGGCCCTCGCCTACCGTGATCCGGCGAACCCGGTCCCGATCGGGGACAAGGCTGCCGCGTTCATCGACCGCTACCGCACCTACCTCGGTGTGCAGGAGATGAAGGTCAGCGTCTCCCAGGCCGCCGGGGCCTACGACGGTCTGATGGCTGCCGCTGCGGCGATCAACGCGGTCGGCTCGGCCGATGACCCTGATGCGCTGCGAGCCTGGTTCGAGAGCAACTCCTACGAGGGGGTGCGCGCCACTCTGTCGTGGAGTGCGACGTCGCACGCCGGTGTCTCCCCCGACCAGACCTCGTTCATGAAGGTCAAGTCCTTGCGGGACGGGCTGACTCAGCTCGCCCCGGGCGAAGGCTGAGCGTCCCACACGGTGGTGGCCGCGACGCGGCCACCACCGCACGTCGGTTCCGGACCAGCGAGGGGGGCCAGCGATGAAGCAGATCGTGCAGATCACGATCGTCGGGCTCACGTCCGGCGCGCTCTACGCGCTCGTCGCGATCAGCTACAACGTCGTGTTCGCCACGACCGGCATCCTCAACTTCGCCCAGGGGCAACTGGTGATGGCCGGAACGATGGTCGGTGCCTGGCTGTACGGCGAGAAGAGTTGGCCGTTGCTGGCCGCGCTCGGTCTGACGATGGTCGTCGGTGCGCTGCTGGCCGTCATCGAAGAGCGACTCGCCATCCGTCCTGCGCTCAAGCACGGACACGGCGCGATGGGCTGGGTGCTGGCCACCCTCGGCTTCGGGATCATCCTCCAGTCCGCCTTCTCGCTGCTGATGGGCCCGACGGCGCGCGCGTTCCCGCGGATCGTCGACGAGTCACCGTCGCGCATTGCCGGAGCAGTGTGGAACAAGCAACAGCTCTTGCTCGTCGTCCTCGCTGTTGTCGCCGGGATCGCGCTGAGCGTGTTCTACACCCGCACGCTCACCGGTCGCGCTCTGGGGGCGATAGCCCAGGATCCGGAAGCAGCAGCGATCCGGGGGATCCCCGTCGTGGCGATGGCGATGCTCTCGTTCGCGTTGAGCGGAGCGCTGATCACCGGCACGGGGTTCGTCGCCGCGCCGATCATCGGGGCTTCCCCGTCGATCGGTTTCGAACTCGCCCTGAAGGGATTCATTGCTGCTGCTCTCGGCGGGATCCCGCTGATCAAGGGTGCGGTGTTCGGCGGTTTCGTGCTCGGCCTCGTCGAAGCCGCCGGATCGGACGTGATCGGCCCGGGCTATCGGACCCTCGTCGTGTTCGTCGTCCTCATCGTGATCCTCGCCGTGCGCCCGGCCGGGGTGTTCGGTCGTCTCGCCGTGCGCAGGGTGTGAGATGGACTCGTTGACCTCTGCGGTCTCCCGGCGCCGGGGGATGGTCCTCCACGTCTTGCTGGTCCTCGCCCTCGCCGCCGGACCGCGCACCCTGGCGAAGCTGATCAGTGGGCTGACGAGCACGATCACCTGGCCGATCACACGTGAGTTGCGATTCGTGGCGAACCGCTACGAGATCTTCAACACCGAACTGCTGCTCATCTACCTGATCGCCGTGATCGGCCTGAACCTGCTCTCCCGCGCCGGTCTGGTGTCCATCGGGCACGGAGCGTTCTTCGGCCTCGGCGGGTTCTTCACTGCGATCGCAACGGTCACATGGGACTGGCCGTTCTTCGTCGCGCTACCCGTCGCGATGGTGCTCTGCGCGGCGATCGGCCTCGTGCTCGGGCTTCCTGCGCTGCGTCTCGGGCTGTACGCGTTCGCCATGGTCACGGTCGGCTATGCGTTCGTCGCCCCGGAGATGGCCCTCGAATGGCGCGGCCTGACCGGGGGCGGTGACGGCTTGCGCGGCGTGAAGCTACCGTCACCCTTCGCCACGTTGGAGGACTACTACTGGGTGGTCGCCGCCGGCGTCGTCGTCGCCTACGTCGTCGGCCACAACTTGCTCCGCTCACCATTCGGTCGCCAGGCGGCGGGACTCGAGCAGAACGACATCGCCGCCCAGTCCCTGGGAATCTCGCCGTACCGGCCCAAGGCCGCGGCGTTCGCCATCTCGACCGCGTTCGCTGGTGCCGCCGGAGCGTTGTACGTCCCGGTCCTCGGGTTCATCGCGCCGGACTCGTTCACGGTCCAGTTGTCGATATTGCTGCTGCTGATGGTGCTCCTCGGCGGCGGGGGGACGGTCGGCGGACCCGTGCTCGGGGCGGTCGTGCTGTTCCGCATCCCACTCGAGATCGGGCGGGTCAGCTCGCAACCCGGCGATTGGTCGCTGCTCGTCTATGGCGCTGTGCTCCTCGTCTCGGTGTTCTTGTTCCCCAAGGGGTTGATGAGCGGGTGGTGGATGCTGCGCTCGCGCATCTCGGCCCGATTCGGCGCCCGCGCCATGGCCAGCGAACGTGACCGAGCCGAGATCGGCCGGCTACTCGAGCCGCTGCCCGGGTCCGGTCCGGTGCTCGAGGTCGCCGGGGTGACGAAGAGCCTCTCCGGCATACGGGCCCTTCATCGCCTCGATCTGAGCGTCGACGCGGGAACGGTCCATGCTTTGATTGGACCGAACGGGTCCGGCAAGACGACGCTGTTGAACGTCATCTCCGGCTACCTGACCCCCGACGAAGGCGTCGTGCGGCTGTTCGGGGCCGACGACACCCCAACTCCGGTCTCCAAGCGAGCCCGGCGTGGCCTCGGCCGGACGTTCCAGACGCCGTTGATCTTCGAGAACATGACGTGCGCGGAGAACGTTCTCACCGCGCTCGATGCCCGGCGGGGCCGGAGGCACATCGAGTACCTTCTGCGTACCCCGCGGGCACGGTCCGCCGAGCGACGGGCCTACCGCGAGGCAATCGAGATCCTCGACTCGCTTGGGCTCGGCGATCGGACGGGGAGACCGGCATCGAGCCTCCCGCCGGGCGAGCGCCGCCTGCTGGAGATCGCCCGCGTTCTCGCCCTCCAACCGCGCTTGGTGCTCATGGACGAACCGGCGGCCGGCCTGACGAGCGCGGAGATCGACGAGCTCGAGGAGGTCATCCGCGCTCTTCGCGGCGCGAACATCGCCGTGCTCCTCGTCGAGCACCACGTGGACTTCGTCATGAGACTCGCCGATGAGGTGACGGTGATCGACTTCGGTGAGGTCATCGCCCATGGCGATCCGGACGTCGTCCGCCAGGACCCGTTGGTCATCGCCGCCTATCTCGGAGGGGATCACGAGGGGTCGTCGGGGCTGATCGGCGCGGGTCAGGAGCTCGCCGATGGCTAGCCTGCTCGAGGTCGATGGCCTCGTCTCCGGGTACGGCAGCGTGCCGGTGATCCACGACGTCACCCTGTCGATCGGCGAGGGGGAACTGCTCGCCGTGATCGGATCGAACGGGGCGGGCAAGACGACGCTGATCCGTACCATCGCAGGGATCAACCGGGCCTTCTCCGGATCGATCACGTTCGACGGCCGGGCGATCACCCGGGCCAGTGCGGCGACGATCGCCAAGCGGGGGATCGCCCATGTGCCAGAGAACCGGCGCGTCTTCGCCGAGCACCCGATCGAGGAGAACATCCGCCTTGGCGCGTGGGTCCGCCGCCGGGACCGCAAGGGCGTCGCGGCCGACCTCGCAGAGGTGTACGAACGCTTCCCCTTCCTCGGCCAACGACGTTCGCAACCGGCCGGTACGTTGTCCGGTGGTCAGCAGCAGATGCTCGTCATCGCGATGGCGATGATGGCCCGCCCGCGCGTGTTGATGCTCGACGAGCCGTCGCTCGGGCTGGCCCCGATCATCGTCCAGCAGGTGTTCGAACAGATCACCGAGCTGAAGGCGGGGGGAACGACGATCCTGCTCAGCGAGCAGTTCGCCGGCGAGGCGTTGGCGATCGCTGACCAGGCAGTGGTGCTCAAGCTCGGCGAGGTGTTGCGCAGTGGCACACCCGACGAACTGCGGGCCGACCCGGCGATCCGCGCTGCCTACCTGTGAAGGGCGTTTGCACGATGATCATGCCCCTCGTCCCTGAGCTCGGAGCCCGCTTCGATCATGCCGCGGTGGCCGCGCCGACGCTGCGTGAGCTGCTCCCCCTCTATGCAGACCTGCTGGGCGGGCGGTTCTTCCGCGGCGGGGACAACGTCCGCGTCGGCTATCGCGCCGTGCAGTTGGAGTACGCCGGGGGAACGCGCATCGAACTGATGGAACCGCTGCGTGGCTCGACGTTCTTCGACCGCTTCTTCGCCGCCGGCGGTTCGCGCCTGCACCACATCACGTTCAAGATCACCGGCATCGAGGCGGCGATCGAGGCGATGGCCGCCGCCGGATACACCCCGACCGGCGTGTTCCTCGACTTCGAGGAGTGGAAGGAGGTCTTCTTTCACCCGAAGGAGGCCAACGGGGTGTTGATCCAGCTCGCCGAGGCGCCCCCGGGGTTCCCCGGGCCGATGGCCGGGGCGTCGATCGGGGACGCGCTCGCCGGGCGGCTCGCGGGGCAGAACGGCGAGCCGAGCCCCTGATCCGCCTCAGCCGAGCACGGTCGGGTCACCGCGTCGCCACAAGACGTTGAGGGTCACCGAGGTCAGCTTCCACTCGCCGCCGGCCCGCCGGAGCCGGTCGGCGTAGTAGCCGCCGATCGTGAACCAGCGGTCACCGACGATGTGCTCGGCCTGCACGTACATCGTGCAGCGCGCCTCGTCGCCGTCGACCTCGGTCAGCGGGTTGGCCATCAGGTGCTGGGTTGCATCCATGTGCCCGATCAACGCCTCCACCTGGCGGACCCAGACGCCGGCTGACAGCTCGACCGCCGGGTTGCCGTTGACCTGGCTCATGTCGATGTGCACCTGGTCGGCGAACACCGTGCGGTACGACTGCCAGTCGCGGGTGTCGATGCCCAGCGCATAGCGGTAGACGGTCGAGCAGATTGCGATGTGCTCGGCGGGTGAGGGTGCGGTCATCGTGTGCTCCTTCAGGTGGTGGCGAGGGTGGGGGTCAACTGTTCGATGGCTCGCAACCAGTCGGCCGGTTCGGTGATCGCCGACCAGAAGCCGGCATCGAGGATCACCTCCGTCACCCCTGCGGCCCGGGCGGTGCCGACCTCGTCGAACAATCGACCGAGATCGGGTGTGCCGCCCGGCGGCTGGACGAACAGACGGGGCCAGACCGTCAGGGGGGATCGCTCCGGCGGGCGTTGCCGGTCCATCTCGCCCCACACGTCGAGGACCCTGGCCATCGCCAACCCCGCCGGGTTCCAGCCGTCGAACAGGCGCACAGTGCGCTCGAGGCCTGCACGGCTGGAGGTCCCGGCGATCAACGGGATCCGCTCCTGGAGCGGCTTGGGGGCGACATCGGCGAGCGGGATGTCGAAGAACTCGCCG